>CP048838.1:3145937-3460531 GCA_012317185.1 [Clostridium] innocuum
GTTCAGACTTATTGTTCTTCATAAATGATTTCTTTCATAAAGTTGGTAACCTCCTTAAATGAATTTATTGTTAAATATTCGTGCAATGTATTGTTTTCTTCGTGCAAATGGCATATACTATAATTGCCAGCAGAAAGGGGTTGATCGTATGGCTGGAAATACCACAAACATCAGTATCCGCATGGACGCAGATTTGAAAGCACAGGCGGACGCACTGTTTACTGAACTTGGCATGAACCTGACTACGGCGTTTAACATCTTTGTGCGCCAGTCGCTTCGTGAAGGCGGCATTCCCTTTGAAGTAAGGCTGGAACAGCCGAACAAAGAAACGGTTGCTGCCATGCTGGAAGCGGAAAGGATTGCAAAAGACCCGTCTGTAAAGGGCTACAATGACCTTGACGAGTTGTTTGCTGACCTGAAAAGATGAAAGAAACCAAATATACCGTCAAGTACACGACCAGTTTCAAAAAGGACTACAAACGAGCCATCAAGCGTGGCTTGAAGATTGAGCTGCTGGAGCAGGTCGTAGCATTGCTGGCAATGGGCGAGCCGCTGCCGGATAAAAACCGCGACCATGACCTGTCCGGCGATTGGGCAGGCCATCGGGAATGTCATATTCTCCCGGACTGGCTGCTTGTCTATCGCATAGAGGATGATGTTCTGGTGCTGACGCTGGCCCGCACCGGCACACACAGCGACTTGTTCGGCAAATAAACAGTCTGCCGCCGTATGGGGAAACCTGTACGGCGGTTTTTCTGTATGCAAAGGTATGTCGTGAAACGCGACGCACTTGACAGGGGTACGCCAAAACGCGGTAGCCTTTACCGCTCCGGCCCACGGTCGTGAGACTTGTCCCTTTCCTGTCGGGACAGCTGCTCGGCGGTTTTGCGGAGCCGTTCCACTGCTTTCAAATCCTCCCTCATGGATTTCATGGCAAGCGTGTCCGTCTGCTTTCCGGCGGTCAGCTGGTCGATCTCCCACTGCCATGCCTTCGGGGTGATTGCCTCGCCGCTGTCTTTCAGTTCTTTCAGATACCGGGCCGCTGCGTCATACAGAATCAGTTCCCGGCTGTGGCGCTGTTCAAACTGTTCCCGTTTTTCCGGCTTTACTTTGGCAAGCTGCTTGTGGATGGACTTGTACTGGTTGTACTGTTCCCACATCTCCCCGCGTTCGGTAAGAATGGCGATCCGGCGCTCAGCCTTGACGATCTTTCCCCGCAGGTCATAGTAACAGCTGTTCATATCAGCGATTTTTTCATGAAGCTGCTGCATAGACTGGATGCCGTTTGCCTGCAAAAAGCTGAATAGTGCAGCGCTTTCTTGCAAAGCCCGGATTTTGCCGGTGCGGGTGCGGGGAGCGTTCAACTGCTGTTGGGCTTCCCACAAGGCGATCAAGCTGCTTTGCTGCGTTTGTGGTTTTTCCGCTTCGTCTTTCGACCAGAGATAAAGACGGGTAATGCGGGCTTTGATTTCTTTCAGCAGCTTGTTGTCGGCGGCGATCTGCCGGTTTACTTCGCCCTTGTCGGTGCGGATGCCGCGCTTTTCCATTTGGCTGGCGGCTGGCCCCAGATGGACAGAGGGGATTTTATCAATGCCCTGCCGCTTGTAGCTGCGGTGGTCAATGCGCTCCGGTCTACCGGCAGATTCCAGCGCCCGGTTGGTGTAGGCTGCCCACGCTGCCCGCCAAATCTCCACATTTCCTTTATCGTTCCAATCGGTTGTATCCTCACGATGATTTTTCCAGCCGCCTTTCCCATCCGGGATACGCTGTCCATTCTCGTCCAGATCGTATGCCTTGCGGCACTTTGCGCCCCACTGTCCATTTTCTTTCAGAGGCCGGAGCGTCAGCATGATATGGACATGAGGGTTGCCGGTTCCCTTGTCATGGATAGCAAAATCGGCGCACATCCCCTTGTCCACAAAGTTGTCCTTCACATAGGACCGGACAAGGGCAAGCTGCTGTTCTCTGGACAGTTCGCGGGGCAGAGCTGCCTCAATCTCGCGGGCAAGCTGGCTGTCCCTTGCCTTCTCGATTTGCTCCACGCTGTTCCAGAGGATAGAACGGTCTGCAAATTCCGGCGGGGCGTAAGCAGGCAGCATGATCTCCGCATGAACAATGCCGCCTTTCCGGGTGTAGTCGTGGGTCATGCCGTCCCATTCATTTGTCAGCTTGGTTCCGCTGCGGTAAGCAGCTGCGGCAACAGCAGAACGGCCTGCGCTGCGCTTGATGATACTGATGGGGATATGACAGAAATCTATGGGGAACACCTCCTTTCAGTGAGGGGATAACAGGCTCTGTGGAGCCGGACAAACGCAAAGTGGGTGTCTGGCTGCGCAGAGCGCACAAGGGGTTTGGGGAGCGTAGCTTCCCATCGTGGACGAAGTACGCAACGCCCCCGGCAGGGCGCACAGCACCGGCAACGGTGTATAAGTGCGCCCTTGTAAACAAGGGACTTATGGCGTGTCCCCGGATTTTGGCAGGTTTGCAGTCAATTCCGCAGCCCCCGGAAGATGGGACAGGGTAATCAGAAATGCTTTGACCTCCGCGCCGGAAAGGTCGGGAGCCAACGGGAAAATCCCCTCCAAAACGGCTCCACGCTCAATCAGGCGGCGGGTGCGAACCCTGCGTTCTTCGTTCCGCTGCTTGTTCTCCAAAATCTTCTTTCGGTTTTCAAGCTGCCGAATCTCCTTCAGGACTTTCTCCCGTTCTTCTTTTTGGGGGTGGGCTGTAATTTTTTCGTTCATGTCAGGCACCTCTTTTCTTTGGAAATACTCATAGATTGACCGTCCATTTCTGTCGAGCAAAGTACCGGCGCAGCCTCCGCAGTGCGGCATGGATGGATTTTCCCGCCTGTGATGGCGTGATACCCTCCATTGCGGCAATATCTTTCACTTTCATACCCAGCATATAGCGGGCATGGACACGGCGAGCCTGCATAGGCGGCAGGAAAGAAATGGCTTCATACAATCGCCGTATCAGTTCTTCGTATTCGGCTAATTCTTCTTTTTCTATCAGGTAGTCCTCCGGCGATGGCTGCGCCCAGCCGATGGCGGCATTTTCGATTCCATCGTTACAATCGAGGGAATAAAACGCCTTATACCGGAACATCTTGCGATCTCTGGCGGCCTCGGCTCTCTTGTCCAGAAGAAACGCTTCGACGATCTCATCGGACACCTCCACAAAAATGTCCTCTTTGCAAAATGGATAATATTGTTTGAGATTGATGGTCTGCATAGGCACGCCCTCACTCTGTTTGGAAAAGGCCATCATAGCAGCGGCGCATATTCCGCAGCCCCCGGTGGATGGCAACGCTGACCTTACTGCTATGGATACCCTCTCTCCGGGCGATTTCCGGCTGCTTGATACCAGCAATGTAGTAGGCGTGAACACGGCGGGCCTGTGTCGGAGTGGCATGAGCCAGAGCCACCGGCAGAGCTGCAATCAGGTATAGGCGGGTGGTCATTTCTTCTCGTTCCAGCAAAATATCTTCCGGCGATCTGCTGTGTTCCAGTGCGTAATTTTCCAGCCAGCTGTATGCGTCCAGAGAGTAGTAGGCGCGGTGGTAGACTTTCCGACGCTCATAGTTCTCCATCTCCCGCTTGGCCTGATACATCGCTGCCCATACCTCGTCCGTAACATCCACAAACTCGTCATGCCGGTAGTGGGGATACATCCACCGCAGATTGATTGTTTTCATAGGCTTACCTCCTGAAAATCGGAGAGGCGGACAGCTCGTCCGCTGTCCGCCCCTCGCTGAGATAAGGGAAATGATCCCTTTCACTTGGTAGCCAGAAAACAGGTCATTCGTTAAGCCTGTTCTCAAAGAAATTTATAAATTTTTTTCTGACCGCCTCCACACTTTGATAAACAGCCACTTTGGAGCAGCTGCACAGCACACCGATCTCTGCAAGGCTCAGCCCGTCAAGCGCATAGAGCAGGAACCGGCGGCGCTGGGCCTCGGTACAGGTGTCCAGAACAGCCATCAGCTCATGCAGCGTTTCCATGCGGCAAAGGTATTCCTCCGGCGTTTCACTGTAAACGCCCACGCCCTCGGTAAAAGCTATGTACTCGTCAAACTCCCGGCCATCCCAATGCCTCCGCTGTTCATGAAACAGGTTCTCCGTTTTGTGATCGGCCCGGTCAAGAAATTCATAGACTTCCAGCGTAACCTCCACGGCCACAGCTTGTCCGTTATAATTGATGGTAACTTCCATCTGCCTTTCCTCCATTCAGATTTTTTTGGTAAATCTGAATGGGGCGGCGGAGAACGGCACTGGGGCCAGGGTTCGGGCCATGCTGGCCCGATGTTACGGCCCCACAGGTATGAAAAAACGCCCGGACAGCAGAAAGCTATTCGAGCGCAAAAACTCCAATATTCACTTACAGAATGACAATTTTCGCACCGGCTGCCAGACGGGCCTGTTCGTTGACTGGGCTTTTTTTGACGGTAGTGAAATATCGTCTGAATTTGTCGGCGGTCAATGTGCTTCATGGCGGTTCCCTCCTAAAGCCGCCGTGTCAGCGTGTAGTCGTCACTCCTTTGTTGAGGGCATAAGGAACGGCGGCCTTGATGTTACTCAAAACCGCCGCAGTACCTGGAAAATCCATTTTGGGCGCACAAAGCTGCCTGCCCTGCAACGGTTTTTTTCTTTCCCCGTCTTGCGGGGCAGGATCGCTTGGCTTATTCGGTTTTAGTTTTGCTCTTGTTCGGCTGCCTCTTTCAGCCGGTCAAAACTCTCATCGCTGATGATGTGTTCAATCCGGCAGGCGTCGGCCTCCTCAGTCTTGGGGTCAACGCCTGCGGAGATAAGCTGCTCAGTAAAGATGCAGTGACGTTTATAGATTTTTTCAGCCACCTCGCGGCCCACATCGGTCAGATGGAGAAAGTGATCTTCGTCCATCATAATAAAGCCGCCGTCCCGCAGGGTAGCCACTGCATGGCACACGCTGGGCTTTGACACCTCCATGTGCCGGGCCACATCTACGGAGCGCACCATACCGCGTTTCTTTTGGAGAACAAGGATGGTTTCCAGGTAGTCCTCCCCGGACGCATGAAGTTTTATATTTAATCACCTTCAAAAGCAAAGAACCTTTGCAGTCGTTCCCTGCTTATTCTGTTCCATCCATCACTCCATAGCACTTTTCCGTTTTCTATAAAGACAAAGTAATTGCAGCACTCCGCAATCAGCTCCGGGTCATGAGTAACAATAAACAAGGTTTTCCCCAACGAACTCAATTCCCGCAAATTCTCTGCCACTTTTTTCATGTGCCGATAATCCAATCCGCTTGTAGGCTCGTCAAAAACAATAACCTGTTTATCAGACGCAATCGCGCTGGCAATCGCTACCCTCTGTTTCTGTCCGCCGGACAACGACATAGGATGGGCGTCTCTAAATTCTGAAATGTGCAGACTTTCCATAATACTTTCTGCCTCATGCGCCGCTTTTTCTTCATCTGAATTATCCAGACTAAGCAAGATTTCATCCATTACACTTTCCGTAAAAAGTTGGTGGTTTACGTCCTGCATAACCATATAGCAGGTCTTAATTCTCTGATTTGCCATATAAGTTTTTCCATTCATGCTCATACAGCCTTTTGCGGTTTTGAGCAATCCGCATAAATTGTTAGCAAAAGTCGTTTTCCCGGCTCCATTGTTGCCGACTACTCCAACCACCGAACCTTGCGGAATCATCAAATCTGATATATCCAGCACCTTCCGCTTTTTCTTCTTACCTCCGGAAGCATTTTTATAAGAAACTTCAAAGTCCCTGATATATAGCTGCTTTGTCGCACACACTGTGCTCTGCATTTTACTAAAATCTTCAGACTGTAAAGTTCTAAGACCCAGCGCGTGCAATTCGCCTGTAGATTTCTTTTTGAAGTCGGAGATGGAAAGGTTTTCTTTTATTTGCCCGCCCTGCATATATAGAATGCGATCTGCAATATCCATCAGGTAATACAGGCGATGTTCCGCAATCACAATCGTTTTCCCCTGTGCTTTCCATTTCCGCAATACATCTTTTAATTCTCTGATTGATTTAATATCCAAATTGGAAGATGGCTCGTCCAGTACGAATATATCCGGTTCCATTGCGGAAACGGACGCACAGGCAACTTTCTGTTTTTCGCCACCGGACAGTGCAAATAAGCTCCTATTCAGTAAATCTTCGATTTTTAACGCGCCTACCGTTTTTTCTATCCGCGAATTGATTTCGTCTGCGTCGATTGCCAAATTCTCACATCCAAATGCAATTTCACTGGTAGTATCCACTGTAAAAAATTGTGTCCTTGGATTTTGAAAAACAGAACCAACCACACCAGACAAAGCATAAAGGGATACATTTTTTACATCTATCCCTTCCACAATCGTCTGCCCGGTAAGCGTTCCTTCGTAATAATGCGGGATAAGCCCATTTATTAAACGTGTGAGTGTAGTCTTTCCGCAGCCGGATTCTCCGCAGATCAAAACAACCTCTCCGTCATGGATAGTCAAATTTATATTTTCGATTTTTCCTTTTGAACTGCCTTGCTCATATTGAAAGGCTACATCCTTAAACTCTATCATTTCAGCCCTCCTAAAAAAGCAGGAACACCAACAGGGCAGCAGTAACAATAATCATAAGCGCAAAATCTTTCCAATGGAAACCGATCTTACAAATGCTTGTACGCTTTTTTCCGTTTCCTAATCCTCTTGTCAAAGCTGCCGCAGACAGGTCATTCCCTATTGTTACTACAGACATCATAAGAGGGACAATTCGATATTCTAATACTGCTTGTGGATTCTTGAAAAAATTTTTCCCCGTGATTCCTCTCATACGCATAGCGTTTCCAATAGATCCCGCTTCTTCGGAAATTGTAGGGAAGAACCGGAACATAACAGAAAACGGGATAATGAATGCTTCTGGTATATGCATACGCTGCATGGCAAGGACAAACTCACTAACCTTTGTAGTCGAGAGAAGATAATAGCCCATCATGGCGCTTGGAAACCATCGTGTTCCAAATTGAGCCAGCAGCGATATTATAATTGTTCCTATTAGTCCCATATACGGAACAAGAAATATGTTCACCATCCATGAAACAACAAAAACAATCAAATAGATGATGGCAACCTTTTTCCTACTGCCCGAAAGCAGGAGGAAAAAGGGTACCAATGCCAGAATCGGCTTTAACCAGAAACTAATACCGTCCGTTTTTCCGTCAATCATTACAATACTGAATATTACCAGCATATATAGCTTTGTTCTTGGATCAAGCCAGAAACGTCGCTCCGAATCAACTGACAGTAATAATTCTGGTTTCATTAAACAATGCCCGCCTTTACAAAATGCTTCTTCAAAATTGCCTTGCCCAAATACGCGCCGATCACTCCGCCAACAAGGCCTAAAACAATGACTACCGGCAGCATCCAGTTAGCGGTAAGGCCCATAACGGCGTTGATGTATTCATCCGTACCTCCTTTGCTTCTGTACGCCTCAAAGAAAGTATCTCTCATAATCCACATAGGCAGCATGGAGCCGACTACCCATTCGGTAAACACGCAATATCCCAGCACAGTATGTTTCCAGCTTTTATATTCGCCAGCCTTGAAGATTAAATCAGCAAGAAAACCGAATACGATTCCAAACGGAATCGAAATCCAGCTTTGTCCCATCAGAAAGCAGAGGACGCTGACCAGCGTACCCATAATAGTTGCTGCACCAAATTTTCCGGTCTTTGTCAGGAACAGCATGAACGGGATGCCGCCCAATATTCCCAGTACAAGTGGAATGATAACTGCAAAGATAGGGATGTAACCCAGCATACCTGTGATAAAGAACATCACAAAGTAGATGACGGTAAAAATACCGATGTTGATAAAGTCTTTTGCGTTCAATTTTTTCTTGTCCATTGTAGGAACTCCTTTCTTTTATGCAAGGCTGTCTGCCTTGATTTTCCAACCGATAGCTTTTTCTCTCATACCAACAAAATCTGCATAAATACCTGCTTGTTTGATAAGCTCGTCATGCGTACCTTGCTGAGAGATTTTACCACGGTCGATAACGATGATTTGATCTGCATTTTTTACAGTTTTCAACCGATGAGCAATCATAATAATTGTTTTTCCCTGTGTCAGCGCCTCAATCGCTCTCTGAAGCTCGGCTTCATTTTCGGGATCAACATTCGCTGTGGCCTCGTCAAGAATAATGATGGGTGCATCTTTCATAATCGCTCTTGCAATAGAAATCCTCTGCTTTTCACCGCCGGAAATGGTTGCACCGCTTTCTCCGATTACCGTCTGGTAACCCTCCGGTAATGCTGAGATGAAGTCATGGCACCTTGCCGCCTTTGCTGCCTTTACGACATCTTCATGGGTGGCGTTAGGGCAGCCGAATTTGATATTGTTCTCAATCGTGTCAGGGAACAGATACACATTCTGGAATACCATGCTGATATTTTTCATCAGGCTGTCCAGCTTATAATCTTTGACATCAATGCCGCCGATACGGACGCTGCCGCTATCAACATCCCAAAAGCGTGCGATTAAATTTACCAGTGTTGTTTTTCCAGAACCCGACGGACCGACAATCGCCGTTGTGGTTCCTTGTGGAATTGTGAGCGATACATGATCGATTACTTTTTTATCCCCATAGGAAAAACTCACATCCTGCATTTCAATGTCCAGCCGGTCTGGGGTCTGTTCTTTGCCGTCAATGTCAATCTGAGGACTTTGGTTGATTTCTTCCACACGGTCAATAGAAGCATCGATCATGGAAAGCATAAAGAACATTTCTCCCGCGCTTTCCAACTGGCTATATACCATGAACGCCGATACTAAGATTATCAGACAATATGTCAATTCCAGCGTGCCGTTTATGAAAAGAGCGATAGAGCAGAAAGCAGCAGCGGCACTGGCAATCCGAAGGACAACCTGCTCGGCAGCTATATAGGGAATTCGCTGTCTTTCAATAAGCTGGTTTTTCCTCTGTGTTTCGTCAATAGATTTTTCCAGTGTGGTATTTGATTGCTTTGCCATGTGGAACGCTCGCACAACGCTCATTCCCTGTATGTATTCCAGTACAGCGTCCATAAATTCTGTTTGTGCATCTAACCGTATGGGAGATAATCTTTTGGAGCAGCGCAGGAGCATTGTGTTAATTACCATGAACAAAATTACGCCAGTTAAAAAAATCAAACTGATCTTCCAGCTAAAATAGCTCATGGCAACAGAAAAGATACTTGCGTGGATTACACCAACCAAAGTCCGTACGATAACAGCAAAGGACATGCTTTCAAGGTCGCTCATAGTCGCTGTTGAAACGGATGTGAGGTTGCCCAGACTATGGCTATTGAAATAACCCATCGGCATATATTTCATACGGTTGCCAATTTGAATCCTCTTATCCTCACACATTCGGTAGCTGCCTTCGCCTTCTTTTCCATGCGCCAGATACCAGAAAATAGCGGTGCCGATCACACTGACCAGCATAATACCGAAGGCTAAAAGCGCAGTCTGTGCGGTGATATTATCATGGACTAATCCGTCCAGCACTACCAGAAGGGCAGCAAATTGCAGAGCCTCTAAAATGCACCGTATGATTTCATACAAGAGTCCTAAATACCAGTTTCGGCTCTGGCGGCCCGCAAATTCAAAAAATTTTCTAAAAGAATGTATCATACTGTTTTCACCTCCTTTGCACCTATATGGGCTGTCCACATCGTATGATAAAGACTGCACTCTTTTAGTAATTCCTCATGCGTTCCCTTCGCTTGGATTGTCCCATCCTTTACAACAACGATCTGGTCGGCATCCGTTATTGTGGACAAGCGGTGAGCAATTACAATCAATGTTTTTCCCTTTGTCAATCGGCTGATGGCCTCCTGTATTACCGCTTCATTTTCTGGGTCAGTATAGGAAGTTGCTTCATCAAGAATCACAATCGGGGCGTTTTTTAGCATAGCTCTGGCAATCGCAATTCTCTGGCGTTCTCCACCGGACAAGTGCCCTCCGGCACCGCCAACCACGGTTTCATATCCATGTTCAAGATTCATAATAAACTCGTGGCAGCCGGAAGCCTTTGCAATCTGCTCCACTTCGGAATCGCTTGCCTCCGGTTTGCCCATACGGATATTGTTACGCACCGTGTCGTTAAACAGATAATTATCCTGCGATACATAGGAAATTAAATCGTTCAGTTGGTCGGTAGAAATTTCTTTTACGCTTTTACCACCAATCGTAATCAATCCCCCGGTCACATCCCAAAAGGACGCGATCAATTTTGCAATCGTTGATTTTCCGCTGCCGGACGGTCCTACAAAAGCTGTAATCTTTCCTTGGGGAATTGTCAGATTAATTCCTTTCAAGACCTCTTTTTCGTCGTATGCAAAATAGACATTTTCCAGAGAAATATCAAGGTTTGGCAAATCGTATTTTCCCTCTGGCCGGACAAGTTCCGGCTGGTTTAATATCCCGTCAATCTCGCCCATTACGGTGCCTATTTTTGCAATATCATCAGTAAAGAACATCGCGGCTACAAGCGGGCCTGCAATTCCCAATGACAGGACAATAACCGTAATAAAGGTAGCGGATGACAGGGAACCATTCATGTAAAACAGGCATCCAACTGGAAGTACACTGATCAGCGCCGCAGGCCATACACTCATCATAATTGCCGAATATTTTTGTGTGTCTTTCATCCAGTCTAAAATCAGGTCTGCGTTTGCATGAACGGCATCTGTAAATTTCTGATAGGAATTATCCGCCTGATTAAACGCCTTAATAACTTCAATACCGCCGATGTATTCTACCGTTGTTGCGCTCATGTGATTTCCGGCTTTTACAACTTCCCCATACTTCTTGGGATATTCTTTCATCATTCCCATGTAGCACATCATTCCAACAGGAATGGTAATCAACGATACTAACGCCATTCTCCAGTCCAGAATGAACAGATAAATGATGATTGCGATTGGTACGAGAAGATTTGAGGTCATTTCCGGAATTACATGAGCAAGGGGAACCTCTAACTGTTCAATTCGTTCCACCATGCCATTTTTTAGCTGCCCGGACGGAGTGTTGAGAATATAGCCCATCGGCACTCTGGTAAGTTTTGAGGCAATTTTCCTCCTTGCCTCGGACAGCACTGCAAAGGTTGCTTCATGGGATGCCCTTGTGGAAATCCCCATCAATATCGCTTTTAGGACAAAGCCACCGCCGGAAATCAAACACCACATCATATAAAATGATAAATCCCGATTCCCGGAGAGCAACTCAATCGTCATTCTGGCTGTTGCAAAATAGGGAACAATGCCAAAGGCAACTCCCAACACAGCAAGAACAACAGAAATGATGTAGCCCGTCTTATGCGGTCTTGCAAACTCTACAAGCCTGCCAAATGGCTTGCCGCCCTGCGACTGATTCATATAAATCCCTCCTTATGTTAGTTTTTACTAACTTTTATTCAAAAAAATAAGCCGATAATCTGTCATGTGATTTACACAAACAAATTATCGGCTCTGCGTCTTAGCGTCTGGCACTACTGATAATCGTATTTTCATGTTGTCAACATCTATCAAACATTCCTGTTTGCATTTGGGACAAAATATTGGAAAGTTCTTTAGTGAAGTATCTGCTCGTATCTTTGTCCGCGTTCTGCATTTACAAAAAGGGCAGTGTATCCATCCGTTTTCGTCCACACAAAAGTCTTTTGTTTTCTGCATTTTCTTCACACCTTCTTTCCTATTTTCGATAGTATTCTTTCCAGCCATTCCCATAAAAAGAGCGCAATTCATTGATATACTTCTTTGCTTCTTCCATCGGCATGTCATGGATTACTACCTCAAAGATGCCGGAGTAAAAAGCACTGGAAACAACGTGTAAAAATCCATCTGTAATGCGTCCCTCTGCCAGAGCTTTACTTCCAGCTTGAATCAAGAATTTTTTTGTGCAGCCCGTATCCAGTTCTACTAATCCTTCTAAAAAATCCTGATAGTAGTTTCCCGGTGCTCTGGTAATCAGCAGCTTAAATTCAGAAAAATACTCATAGATATATGCAATCACGCCTTCAAAACCACGATCTGAATATTCCATGATTTTTTCATTCTGCTCGCGCTCCGTCAAAGAAGAAAAACCATTTAATGACTGCCGCAACAACTCTTTCAGCCCGTTAGCTGCTGGTTCTACAAGAAATCGGAATAATCCCTCTTTATCTGAATACCGCGTATATATTGTGCTGGTGCTGACACCAGCATTTTGGGCAATCGTCCGTATTGAAGCATCCGTATAGCCTTTTTCCAAAAATTCTTCTTTTGCGCAGGCAAGAATTTTCTCGTCAAATTCTTCGATTCTGCTTGCCATTGATTACCTGCCTTTCTTTTAAAACACTGTTTCAAAAACATTGTATTAAAAACACTGTTTTAATTATACCAGAGAAAATGGAATTGTCAAGAGGGGCATATGGATTTCGTGTTTCAGCAAAAATATTGACGCAACCAATGAAATTATAATCCATTTGGTTGCGTCAATGCTTTCATATTTTAGTTATTCAATTTTCTAAAATCAGTTCGGAATAAAGGATTTCCTCCACCTGTGCTTTCAGCGTGTTCATCAGCCCCACCCAACGCATAGGGTCACAGGCTTTCAGTTCTTCCGTGACACCCGCAGTCTCCATCATGTGAGGCAACATAGTGTCCACACGCTCCTGCGCTGTCCGGTCAATCTCTATCAGGTGTGGATACAGCTTCTCGCTCATCAGCAGATGGTTGTAGAGAATGGGGCGATGTTCCTTTAGGTAGGATTTTCGCATTCTGCCGTACTTGCCGATAGAAGTTTCCGGCTGTTCAGAAAGTTTTAGGTTGGGTATATCATAATCTCCACAACGAATGTAAGTCAACTTACTCATATTCATTCTCCTTTGCTTCGTGATGATTAGACTGCTGCGCTGGCTGCTATGCTGCCTTTGTGCGGTTCTTCTTTTGGTAGCTGTCCGACAGTAGAAAAAACACCTTTTTTCATATCCTCAGCCCGGATCAGGGCTTTCTTAGCGTCCATTTCCGCTTTTTTCTTCGCCTTGATTTTGTCCTCATACTGTTTCTGTGCGCCGCTGGCTTTCCGCTTCAAATAATTCTGATGAAGCCTGTCCTTGCGTTCTTCTTTTTTCCGCAGTTCTTCCTGTTCCTCCGGGGTTAAAGGAACCGGCTGTAAGGATGGTGGGATATAGCGCCCTAAAAAATTGAAGTAGATTTCAATTTCCTGCGTGGTGTCCTGGCTGCCTTTTCGGGCGCGTTCGTGGACAAGGATTTTCTCTACAAACTCGTTGAGCATGGTGTTTGTCAGAGTGTCAAAATTCTCATACTTATCAATTAGGGCTATAAATTTCTCTGCGGATTTCTGGCTCTGCTCATAGCCGGTAACAGCCTTTTCCAGCTCTGCAATTTCAATCTCAAGTGCATCCTGCTCTTTGGCATACTGTGCATCAAGCGCCTTATATCGTGCATCCGGCAGCTTGCCGAAGGCGTTGTCCTCATAGATTTTGCAAATCAGTTTTTCCAGTTCTCCGGCTCTCTTTTGGGCAGCAGCCAGACGCCTGCGCTTTTTCGATATATCGGCACTCTGTTGAGCAACCTGCGTCTCCTGAACAGTGTGAATAAATTCCGTCCGGTCATTTCTCGAATATTCAGCGATAGCCCGGAGCGTGTCGGAAACCAATGTCAGGACAGCACTCTCATTGATACGGTGTTGTGTAGGGCATAGTGTCCCACACGGAACTTTGGTATAATTGGAACAGGTATATTGAGAAACCCGCTTGCCATTGTTGGTGCGGTGGACATACATCTTGCCGCCGCAATCGGAACAATAGAGCAAGCCTGTGAGGGGAGCCGCTTCGCCCCAGCCGTTTGGATAACGCCGTACATTGCTGCGGATTTTCTGCGCCAAATCAAAGGTCTGCTGGTCGATAATGGCTTCATGGGTATTCTCAAAGATCGTCCATTCGTCCTCAGAAACATAGTGGCTTTTCTTGTCCTTAAAGTGCTTGCGGGTCTTGAAATTGATGGTATGCCCTAAATACTCTCGTTTTTTCAAAATGTTCACGATGGTAGATGATCCCCATCCATATGGGTCTTTGATCGGCTTTGAACGGTTCACACCCTCGTTGAAGCGGGCAAGGTGTACGACAGGAATTTCAATCCGGTCTGTGGATAATTTGCAGGCGATCTGGTAAGGCCCATATCCCTCCAGCGTGAGGGAGAAGATACGGCGTACCACTTCGGAAGCTTCCTCATCTACCAACCAATGCTCCCGATTTTCATCCCACAAGTAGCCGTAAATCACAGTGCCGGTCAGGTGCTTGCCACTCATGCCTTTTGACTTAAACACAGAGCGGATTTTCCGACTGGTATCACGGGCGTAAAATTCATTCATAATGTTGCGGAACGGGGTAAAATCGTCATCGCCTTTCAGACTGTCCACACCGTCGTTGATGGCAATCAGACGAACGCCTCGCTGCCGCAAAACCTCCATAACTTGACCGACCTTCAGATAGTCGCGTCCTAACCGGCTCATGTCCTTGATGACGATTGCCTCTACACGCCCTGCCTCCACTTCCTCCATCATCGCCAAAAATCCGGGGCGGTCAAAACGGGTGCCTGAGATACCATCATCGGTAAAGTGCGTAGGGTTTGGCAGCCCATTCCGGCGGGCAAAATCCTCTAACATCTGTTTTTGGTTGGATATGGAGTTGCTCTCGCCCTGTAACTCATCGTCCCGGCTCAGGCGCTCGTACAGTGGGGTAATTTTTTCATCTCTCATGGCTGTACCTCCTGAAACAAAAATGCTCTAAGTGATTGCTTCACTAACCATGACAAAATCATGATTAAGAAGTCACTTAGAGCATATATCACCCGCAGCCAATTTGTACTTTTTATATTGCTTAACCGCAAAGTGTGTAGGTTCTTTCTTTTCAAGTGCTTCAAAGAGTCTATCTATCGGATTCATGTAGGCTTCATCATCTTCTCGAACTTCTGAAGCATCTATCATATCAAGAAGCGTTGCAAAGTTCTTTTCTTCTCTTGGAGCTTCATAGAAGATGTAGCCTATAAGTGCTGTGTAATATAGTTTTTCAGCTTTCACCCAAAAATCTTCTCCTGCCTTTTCACCTTCTCCCTTGGTATTTGCAATGATTGTCTGTACTAATTTCAGTATGTCTTTTTCACTTCTAAGATAAGCAAATGGATTGTACTTCATGCTTTTTTTGAAGTTGATGGTATTTAAGATTTTTATCTCATATCCATTATCTTCAAGCATCTTACCACACTCAAGGACTATCGTTCCTTTTGGATCTGTTACACAATAGCTACTGTGCATTTGCATTAGATTCGGTTTCACATAAAATCTTGTCTTACCGGAACCCGAACCACCTATAACCAAAACATTTTTATTTCGAGCATACTTCGGATTTGATGGTCTACCATTCATTGTCAATCGTTCAGTCTGAGTGAGTAGAATGTTGTTTTGAAACTTTTCGTCCATATATGGCTCTATATCTTTTTTATTCCCCCATCTTGCTGATCCATACTCTTTCCCCTGTCTAAACTTTTTCGCATTTTTGCCTTTGGTATAGACGATAATTTTGATTAAAGCTGCTATCCCTACGCCCATTAAAATATCAGTTGGATGAATACTCGGAATAAAGCTCATGGTATTAAGCTCTAATATTCCTTGAAAGATTTTGTCTATCATATCTCCACCAGTATATGCTCTTACATGGTGAGAAAAGATATTTCCAACATAGAAAAATGCAAGATAGGGAATGTTCTGCTTTAGAAACTTTGTCTTATCTTGCACCTTAAATAAGCCTTTTATGTCCTTTAGTATCTTGTCTATCATAGGCTTTGCTCCTTTTGTTTATTCTTGACTTTGTCTTTAGAAACAGAATTCTTTGCCATCTCCTTGAACTTCTCAATATTCTTGTGGATAGATTCTTTCCTTTCCGTTTTCTTTTCCGATTCTGAGAGGGCGTGTTTAAAGGCTTTGTCCATAACTTTCATATCTTTTGCCTGAAAGAATACGGAGTGTTTTTCACTTTCTTTATCTTTCATCACTGAGAACTTAACACCATATCTGTTCAGTTCTTTTTTCAGTTCCTTAAGCTCCGCCTCCTCAACCGGAATTTCTTCAAGCTGTCCTTTTTTCACCATATCTTTTAGCTTTACTTCATTTCCGCTTGTATTAATGAGTTTTTCAAGTCCTCCGATTTTTTCAGCCTCTTTCATCAATTTCTTCAGCAAATTAAGAAGCAGTTTTCCCGTTACTTTAGCAGCTTTCACTTCCATGTTCAGCGTTTTTCTTGCTATTTCTTCATTTATCAAGTTCTTTCACCTCCATTCAGCAGTCTGTTTTTATTTCGATTCAATTTGTCTTTTTGAATAACCTTTCTAAAATCCTCCCCGATTACCATAACAGGAATACACATCTCGATAATTCTTGAGTAAATTCTTTGGTATTCCACACTCTCCGTACAGTTTTCAATTTGGCTGTATGAAAGATTTGTAGTAAAGATTGTCGGTTTATGTTTTAAATACCTGTTATTGACGATGTTATATACCTGCTCTTTTGCATAGCTTGTATCTCTTTCAATTCCTAAATCATCTAAGATGAGAACTGAAGTATTTACAAGGGATTCGATATATGCGTTTTTATCAAGGTCAAATCCGCCTTTTTGAAGTTCGTTGATTATCTGTGAAAAGTTTCTAATCTTAACGCTTATCTGATACTGTTCAATCAGTGCATTGGCAATTGAGCAGGCAAGATAGGTCTTGCCGCTACCCACCGAACCATAGAACAGGAGTCCGATATTTTCTTTTCTCATCAACTCATAGTCTTTTACAAAATTCTTTGCGATGATAAGACTTTGATTTTCTTTTCCCTGATAGTTTTCAAAGGTATATGCCCACTGAATAATGGATGTGAAGCAATTATTTTTTAATCTCTCGATTTCAAGCTGCTCTTGTCTTTCTTTTTCTTTTGCTTCTCTATCTCTATCACATTTACAAGCAGTCTTAAATTTCATCTGCTTTCCGAAAAACTCTAATGCTTTCCCATCTTTTCTTTCATGACACACTTTGCAATAAGCGTGTCCATCTTTGATATACTCTTTTTCAAGATCGTAATAATACTCTACATCTCCTATCATCACTTTTTCTAATTCCTTATTCATAGATGTACTCCTTTGTTATATTCCTCCCATGTAGGGATATTGGATTTTTTCTTACTTCCCTGATCTTTATAAAACCAAGAAAGGATTGTTGCTTTATGGTCTTTATATGTCTTTCCGGTACTTTGAAGATAGGTTGATAATCTCTCAATGTAGTTATCAAGCTCTCCTGCCATTTTAATTTGTAATTCGCCTATATCTTCATCCTTTAAAAAGACATTTTGAAATGTTCCAAGTCCGTTTTCACCAAAACTATATTTTCTCTTACTATACTTACTCTTATTATTCTCTATATAGTTACGGTCAACATTCTTAACCTCTTGACGTTCATTTTCTTTACTTCTGAGGTCAACATCTTTTACTTCTGAAGTAAAAGATGTTAACTTCTGCAAGTCATTTTCTTTTACCACTAATATGCTCATAAAGTCTTTAACATATATGACATTCGGCTTACCAAGTCCAAGCCTTACTCTTTCAATCAGTCCTATCCCTTTTTTGCTATCTAACTCATCTAATGTTTTTATGGCAGTAGGCTTTGAAATATTTCTTCTTTTCATAATTTCCTCGACTGTGAAATAGATAAATACTCTACCTTCCTTGTCTATCCAGTTATTCTTAAAGGACATTCCTGTTCGTTTCAAAAGCATGGAATAAATGATAATTGCTTCGGCAGATAATCCCTTAAATTCTTCTCCATCAACCAATATCTCCGGAACTTTTAAGAAATTAAATCTTTCCGCTTCTCTGTTATAGAAATAGTCAAAGTCCATACAGGATCACCTCCCTCCTTAAAAATTTGCAAAGAAAAAGACGATAGTTTTTTCTCTATCGCCTTTGCTAAACATTTTTATGAAATTTTTAATTTTACAAAAAAAGTAATTTATAATACTATCTTCTTCCATTTTCTGATTTTGGTTCTGAAAGTTCCAAAAGGTGCAACAGTATTCACATGAATAAACTTATATACTTCCCATACTGCTGTTTTAGTCGCTTCATCAGCCCATTGTCTCATATGTGGTTTAAATAATTCTTCCTCACTTAACGAATCAATCATTCCATAAATAGAATTAACATTGTCATGTAATTTGACTTTCAACTCTTGCAGGGATAAATGAGCATAGGTATCTGTGAACCACTGATATAATTCGCCAAGTTGGTTCCATTTAAATTCATCAGATGGTGTCTTAACATGAGATCCCTTTTTTTCACCTTCTTCCCATTTAAGAACTAAGGTTGTCCAACCAACTTGGTAAGCAAGATTTTCAGCTGGAGTTCTATCAACTTCATCAACTCTCTTATCTTTTAAGGTTTCTGGAATATTATCAAATTCTGAAATATACTTCTCAAATGCTTTATTTATTTCAGTTTTGAGTTCTTCTTTATTTTTGTATACTCTCAAAAAATCACCTCCACGTTTTCTAATTATCAGACTTTTTATTTAAACTGATTTTGTTGCTTCATTGATACCTTGTAAAAAAGCTATAACTGCTGCTCCAACCATCGGTATTCCGTATGGGCTTAACAGGAATCCTAATATCAATGCTTCTATGCCTGTTGAAAAATCCTTTTGAAACAATGATACAGCTCCAACAATGACACACATAAGCATTAGCAAATACAGTATTGTTGTTCCTATAGCCAGTAAAAATGTCAGAAATGTAGTGAGGATACTTAACAACAAGCTAATTGGAAACAAAAATATTTTTAATATCCATCTCATAAATACCCTCCATTTCTACTAAATCATTTTAAAATGCCTTAAAGCATCCATGATAGCTTCTTCTTTTTCCGGTGTGCATTGTGGAATAACCTGTTTTTCCTTTTTTGATTTATTATAATGCTCCCTCAGTACAATTCCACATTTCTTTTTAATCTGTGCAATATAGAGTGTCGAAACCTTTAAATCAAACTTTTCCAATATATATTCCTTGATTTGTGCATAAGTCGCTTTACTCTCAGCACTTGTCAAATCAAGCTCATCAAGCGTAACTTCAACATCTATATGTTTATCGACATCAAGTTTGGACAATAATGCTACCGTCTCAACATGCACGGTATGCGGAAATAAGTCCACTGGAACCATCTCCCCCTGCACCCGATACCCCATACGCTCAAACACCTGCAAATCGCGTATCTGCGTCTGCGGATTACATGAGATATACAGTACCTGACTTGGCTTCATCCGCACCAGACTTTTTATAAACTCCTCACTGCTCCCACTCCGCGGAGGATCCATAATCACCACATCCAGCCGCTTCTTCTCAGCCGCAAGCCTTGACATATAGCGCCCTGCATCATCACAGACAAAACGGATATTGTTGATCTGATTGATCTTTGCATTGATTCTGGCATCCTTTACAGCATCGCCGTTAATTTCCACACCGATCACCTGCTTCACGAAGCGTGACACATACATCCCGATTGTCCCGATGCCGCAATAAGCATCCAGCACCGTTTCCCCTCCATTCAGCTTCAGCAGCTCCACCGAACGCTGATACAGCACCTCTGTCTGCTCATGATTGATCTGATAGAAGGACTTTGCAGAAATACGGAAGGTCATGCCACAAAGGACATCCTCGATATATCCGGGACCGTACAACACACGCTCCTCATCCCCTAAAACCACACTTGTTTTTCTGGTATTCACATTCTGCACAATCGTTGTAATCTGAGGATATCGCCTTCTTAATTCCTGTATGAAATTCTTTCTGGCCGGAAACACATCGGAATTCAATACAAGAACGATCATAATCTGCCCGCTCACTGCACCATAACGCATGACGACATGCCGGATAAGCCCTCTTCGCTTATCCTCATCGTACGGTTCAATACGCAGCTTTCCCATCAGCTCAACAATGCCCGCAATGATATCATCACAGACCTCAGGATGCAATAGACAACTCTTATAGGGAATAATACGGTGGGAAAATTCCTCATAAAAGCCTGCCTGAATACGACGCTGCTTATCCCTTTGAAAGCCGATAATCATTTTATTACGGTAATGCCACGGCTCCTCCATCGCTACGATTTCCTCTGCTTTAAGCTTTCCTATCTTCGCCTTTGCACATAGCGTCTGGATGCTGCGGTTTTTAAACTCCTGCTGACCCTTCGCATTCATATGCAGCAGCTGACAGCTTCCACAGCGCTCATAGATCGGACATTTTACCGCGATACGGTAAGGAGATGCTTTTTTTATTTCCACTATCTCTCCGATATATCCCTTCGCTATACGCCTGACAATCCGGACGCGTACCTCCTCCTGCTTCATTACATGGCGTACAAGCACGACGTCCTTTCCGCAACGCAGCAAGCCGTTATGCGCTTCATCCATACCGGATATGACTCCGGTTACCATCTGATCAATTTTTAGCATGACATTCCTCTTTCAACAGCCTCTTCGCTTCTTTGATACATGACACATCACGAAACACTATACCATGAATGCCCAGCAGCTCTGCCTGCCTGACATTTTCCACATTATCATCCAGATAAAGAAGCTCCCCGGCGTTCAGCTCATAGCGCTGCAGCAGTACCTCATAAATATGGGGATCCGGCTTGTTGATTTTCTCCTCATAGGATAATACTGCCCCATCTGCGAGCGAAAAAAATCGCTGGGTTTTCTTCAGAAAATCCGCAGAATCCTGACTGATATTGGATAGGATATATACTCCATAGCCATCATCCTTCACCTGTTTCATAAACGCAATGCTTTCCTGCATCGGCTTCATCAGCTGCAGCCAGTTCTGCAATACGATATTCGTTTCCTCAAGCATATCCGGATATGCTTTGTGATATACTGCATACAAATCCTCCAGCATCCAGATACCCTGATCATACTTCTCCCAGGCCTCATGCGTAAATATGCGGCTGCATATACGATGTGTCCTATCTTCGCTTTGAAACCAGCGTTTAAAATAGGCTTCCGGCGCAAAGCTCATCAATACATTTCCTATATCAAATACAATATGCTTTATCATGTTCCTTACTCCTTGCTCTCTTTCCTATTATACTATAAGAAGCCTCTGCTTCCCAGTCATCTTATACCGATATTACAAAAATCGGTTTGGTTGAAGGCATGACGATATGTGCATACTGCTTCGTATTGCAGCTATCCGGCAACTGCATTTCCTTTCTTAACATACCCGAAAACAAAAAGAGATCCTCACTTTATATAGCGGAGAATCTCTTTTCTATCTCAATCTACAATTTCCACTGTTTCAGCTTTTCCCGCTGTGGAATGCGCCTTCCCCTTGGAGAATCCGGCACGAAGCATAACTGTGGACGTATATACCGTTACACATACAACGATCCATTTCAACACATCCAGCGGCAGAGATTTAATCAGAAGGGATGCAACCAGTGTTGCAATCGATCCGAAAATCGCCATGGAAAGTGCTGATTTTCGATTATATGCGCCCTCCTTGATAAACTTCACAGATGCAGGCGGCATCAGGAAGGCACAGGAGCCCATCATGATTGGAAATGCCACATCCGGTGACATTCCCAGCAGATACACCAGTACCATACAAGGGTTGTACAGGCCGACACCTGCTGTCATCAATGCCCCCAGAATGAAATTAACAAAACCGGCAATTACCAGCTTTCCTCCTGCCAAACCAATGGCGTCGCCTCCGATCGGCATCAAATTTAAGAGGCTTGCCAGCATAATACATGCTGTACATGCCAGAGCAAAGCCCATCACCAGGCGGATTTTTTTCTCTGACATACGGGAAACCACACCGGCTCCGAGTACTGCACCAAGCATTGCGGCAGCCAGCATGACAACGAGTGTCCATGCCTCTACCTTGACAACCGTTGTAAAAATCAGTGCCTGCAGCAACACAGGAATACAGTTAGCAACATTCATCGTTCCCGGAATCAGCTTATCTCGTGTCTGCTTCGTAAATTTCAGCAGTGCTGTCTGTGGAGCAAATGCTCCGATTCCCAGCGGATCAAAGAAATTAACCAGAGCACCGATAGCACCGGTCTTCCACCAGGAAGTATCCCCCTCAAACTCATCCTTGTGTTTGAACAGGTCATAAGCGAAAAATGCAGTGTATCCGATCAACAGTACGATCAGCAATCCAATAATAATAGTAGTAATATCCATAATCTTCTCTTTAACTCCCAATATACGCTCTTGCGTCTTCTCTGTTATTTAACTCCGATACTGCTTGACTGTTCATCACCGACGCGCTGTTCAGCATCCCTCTGTAACAGCACGCCGTCTGAGCTGGAGCAGGTATTGCATGCAAAGACATCCCTGCCCGCCGCAACTCCTTACCATAACCACATTGTGAATCACAGTCTTCATCCAAAATTCTTTTTCTTATTTCGACATCTCTCTCGATTTATCCGCACATGCCTTCATACCCTGCATAATACTGGAGCGAAATCCGCTCTCCTCCAGCTTTGCGACAGCGGCAATGGTTGTTCCTCCCGGTGAACACACCATATCCTTCAGCTCTCCCGGATGCTTTCCGGTTTCCAGAACCATCTGAGCACTTCCCAATACCGCCTGTGCCGCAAATTTATATGCCTGTGGTCTTGGCATACCTTCCACAACTGCAGCATCTGCCATTGCTTCAATCATCATATAAACATATGCCGGTGATGAACCGCTGACTGCAGTTACTGCATCCATCAGGTGCTCTGAAACAATATCACTCTTACCAAAGCTGTTGAAGATGGCCGTAATTTCTTCTGTTTCTTCCTTTGTCACATTCTTTGCAGGTGCAATGGCAGCCATTCCTTCTCCGACAAGCGCCGGTGTATTCGGCATCGTCTTCACGATTTTGATTTCTCTTCCAAACAAATGGGCAACAGCTGCAGAGGATTGTCCGGCAGCGATAACGACGATGATGACAGCCTCCTTTACAACAGCCTTGATCTGATCGATGACTACCGGATACAAAAACGGCTTAACAGACAGCACGATGATATCGCACACCTTTGCCAGCTCTGCATTATCCGTTGTCGTATGAACCCCATAGCTTTCCCTTACGCGGGCAAGGCTATCCTCATTGATGTCGGATACATAAATATTCTCTCTGGCAGTCAGACCGGCTTTGATGATTCCCCCTATCATCGCACCGCCCATATTCCCGCTGCCGATAAATCCAATGGTCTTGTTCATAAATGTTTTTCCTTCTTTCCTAATATTGTTTATGCAAAGCTTTGTTCCGTACGATTGATGATTTCATCCTGCAGCTCCTTGCTCAGATTGCGGAAATGATCGGAGTATCCTGCAACACGTACGATCAGATCCCGGTATTCCGCAGGATTTTGCTGTGCCTTGATCAGTGTTTCACGATCGATGACATTGAATTGAATGTGGTGTCCGTCCATATTGAAGTAGGAGCGGATCAAATCCGCCATATTGCTTAAACCGTCTTCACCTGCAACAACACTTGGTGTAAACTTCTGATTCAGCAGCGTACCGCCGGTGGACAGATGATCCATTTTACTCGCGGAGCGAATAACAGAGGTCGGTCCGTTCACATCCGCTGCCTTTTCCGGAGAGATTCCCTCGCTGACCGGCTTATGTGCAAGACGGCCGTTTGGAGAAGCCAGCATGACCTCACCGAAATATACATGGCAGGTCGTTGGCAGCATATTGATTCTCCACTGACCGTTACGCATATTCGGACGACCTGTAATCGTATTCTTATAGAAGGTGAAGACCTCCTTCATAATCGCATCGGCATAATCATCATCATTTCCGTACTTCGGAGTCTTGCGGGATACCAGATTGAAGATACGCACATGCTCTTCTCCTTCGAAGTTGTCCTGCAATGCCCTCATCAGCTCACCCATGGTGAAATTCTTTTTGTCAAACACATTATATTTAATTGCGGATAAGGAGTCGGTTATCGTTCCGATTCCTACCCCCTGCAGGTAGTTCGTATTATAGCGTGCTCCTCCGGCATTGTAATCCTTACCGTTTGTAATGCAGTCATCCGTGATGATGGAAAGGAATGGTGCCGGCATGTATTTCGCATAGATGCGGGTAATCATATTGCTTCCCTTCACCTTGATATCCGCAAAGTGCTCAATCTGTTTTTTGTATGCGTCAAACAGCTCCTCATAGCTCTTGAAGTCTTCTGCTTCTCCAAGCTTTAACCCAAGCTGCTTTCCACCAACCGGATCAAGTCCGTTGTGCAGTGTGATTTCCAAAATCTTCGGCAGGTTGAAATATCCCTGCAGAATGTATGCCTCACGTCCGAAGGCACCGGTTTCCACACAGCCGGAGGTTCCTCCGCGCCGTGCATCCTCAATGGATTTGCCGGCATTCAGCAGCTCCTGAATGATAGCCTCCGTATTGTAGAAGGCAGGCTGCCCCCAGCCCTTACGGCTGATTTCACATGCTCTCTTGATAAATTTCATCGGTGTCTTTTTGGAAATCTGTACGTTGCTGGATGGCTGCAGCAGCTTCATTTCATCCATAACATCCAGAATCAGATAGGATACATCATTCACCCCGTCTTCTCCGTCCGGTGTGATTCCTCCGGTATTGATGTTTGCGAAATCCGTATAGGTGGAGGATTCCTTCAGCGTGATTCCCACCTTTGGAGGTGCCGGCTGATTGTTGAATTTCACCCACAGACATTCCAGAAGCTCCTTAGCCTTTGTTTTATCCAGACGTCCTGCTTCAATGTCTGCTTCATAAAACGGATTCAGATGCTGATCCAGACGTCCCGGGGAGTATGCATCCCATGGATTCAGCTCGGTTGTCACACCGAGGTGAACAAACCAGTACATCTGAATTGCCTGCCAGTAGGTCTGCGGCTTATGTGCCGGAACGACATCACAATTTACGGCAATCTGCAGCAGCTCTTCCTTACGTACAGGATCACTTTCCGTTTCCGCAAGCTCTCTGGCCAGCGCTGCATAGCGTTTTCCCAGAATCATAATGGCATCGCACATAATGCTCATACCGCGCAGCTCATCGCGTTTTTCGATTGCCTCCGGATCCTTCAGGAAATCGATAGCAGCAATTGCCTTTTCAATGTCCTGCTGGTAATCCAGAAATCCCTTTGCGTAGATTTTCTCAGAACCGACCGTATGACCCGGACCACGCTGCTCCATAAATTCTGTAAATATTCCTGCTTCATAGCAGTCCTTCCATTCCTGTGACATGGAATTGATAATTTTATGACGGATGGAACGTTTTTCCCAGAACGGGATAATCGTTTCCTCCTGCTGCTTCATATCCTCATCACTGACCTTAAAGCAAATCAGCTCACGGTCATTCATAACCTTCATATCCTCCAGCGTGTGGCAGCACAGCTCCGGGAAAGTAGGCGTTGACTGCGGTCCTGCCCCCTTATCTCCGACAATCAGCTCGCCGTCTTCAATCGTGATGGTCTTGCGGGAAAAGATTTCCTTCATCGACAAAGCACGCAGCTCCGGGATCGATACCTCACCCTCGTATTTCTTGTAGGCATCCGTCATGAGCATAGCACGCTCCATAAAGATATGCGGTGTAGTTTCCTCGCTCTGCTTTCTTAGCTTCTTGATTCGATCATTCATTCCTCTGAGTTCCATTGTTTATCCTCCTATCTTCACCTGTTGAAAACCATGTTCCTCAAACAGAGATTTCAGCATTTCCATATGCTCCTGTGCCGGTACTCCCAAATCCGCTGCGGGATAGACACGACCCAGCTTTTCATATTTGCTGCTTCCCGTATTGTGATACGGCAGCAGATTCACCTTGACGATTCCGATACGCTTTTTCAAATATGTAATGATATCCAGCATTGTATCCGCATCACTGTTCACCGGAACAACGACCGGTATGCGGATGTTGATATCCGCACGGCTGTCTGCCAGAAATTCCAGATTCTCCAGTATGACAGCGTTGGATTTTCCCATATACTTTTTATGCTTATCATCATCCAGCGTCTTGATATCGTACAGAAAGGTATCCACATACGGCAGCAAGCGCGCATAGCTTTCCTTTGGTGCATAGCCGCAGGTGTCAATCGCGACATTGTATCCCTTATCCTTCAGCTGTCTGCACAGCTCTTCCAGATAATCGATATCCTGCGTCATGACCTCTCCTCCGGAAAGCGTTACGCCCCCGCCGCTTTCCTCATAGAAATGCGCATCCTTGTTTACGATGGTCATCAGCTCCTTAATGCTGTACTGCTTTCCGACGATTTCACGGTTATTGTGCAGGCAGTAATCCAGACAGTCTGCACATAACACACATTTTTCCGTATCGGTATGTGCTGTTCCATCCTCCTCAATCGTAATGGCTCCATGACTGCACGCCTTCCTGCAATATCCGCAGCCACTGCATTTTTCGCGATTGAACATCAGCTCCGGTGCATACTTCTGACTTTCCGGGTTATGACACCACCAGCAGTTCAGCAGACAGCCCTTAAAGAATATCGTTGTACGGATACCATCTCCGTCATGCACAGAATATTTCTGAATATTGATTATGGTAGGCTCTTTCATAGCTTCTCCCCTGCTTCCTGAAAAAGGTTCGGTGTATTGATGGTGATAAATTTTACAACCTTGTTCGTCTGATTGCTCCAGTTATGCGTTCTTGTTGATTTATAATGGGCACAATCTCCCGGATACAGATCACAGATATCCTCCTCGATTTGCAGAGTCAGAATGCCTTCCAGCACATAGACGAATTCTTCACCCTCATGCGGATACGGCAGCGATTCCTCCACTTCCTTCTGTGGCAAAATCTCGACCAGCTTAGGCAGCATTTCCCCGCGATCAGCCATATTTGTCATTGCATATTCGATGATTGAGCTTCCCTCAATACGCAGAATTTCCCGCTCATAGCTGCGCAATACCGCTTTTTCCTTTGTTTTCGGCTGTTCCATGAAATACGTCATCTCAACCCCAAGCGCCTTTGCGACCTTCTTCAGCGTATCGTGAGCAATGGAGGTCAGTCCACGTTCCAGCTGAGACAGATAGCCGATGGAAAGCTCGGTAGCTTCACTGATATCCTTCAGTGTCATCTTATTTTCTGTCCGCTTCTGTTTGATAAGTTCACCAATATTTTTATTCATATACAGCAATACCTCTTTACATGATTATTATATATTTCACAAGTGAGGCTGTCTATCTTTTTAAGTAAAATTCTCATTAATTTACGTAAATTTTTGAATATACATGCATATTTTAACCTTTTATACAAGCAAAATACCCTATTTTTTACCTTATTCACTAAAATCATTCGGAACTTTTCAACGAAATAGCTGTAACCGTTATCACTTTTTCACAAACAGACCACATGGTCTTTCTATCATAACAAAAAAAAGCCGATATCTATCGACTTATCAAGCTCTCCTCTGTTGTTTGCTTTTCACATTTTTTCACAAGTTGGGATATCTCCTTTCATATACAAGGAAGCTTTTATAACAGGCATGCATACTTGTTATATTGCCGTGCAGGAAGAAGCGCTTCTCAAAAAAACAGCTGCAGCAGGCGAATAAGCGGTGCATGCTCATTCAGCTGCATAGGAGCATGGGGAAACACATAGAGCATTCGCCACAGGTATACTGCAAGCATAGTCCCCAGCAAAAGCACACTCATCACACGAAATACCCTGCCCTTCACAATACCTTCTCTGTTCCTCACAAAAAGCACTACGCACATAGCGGCGTAAGGAAGCAGAAGGAATACAGCCGGATGGAAATACCAGGCGGCAGAAAGATTTCCTTTACACAGCCAGTATATGGCAGAAAACATATTGCAGCCCGGACATGGTATTCCAAATATCCGCTCAATCGGACAGAAGCTTCCGAAAACGAAGAGCACCAGAAACAGGATCACTCCGATTCCCAGTGCATTTTTTATATCACGGCTCATATCAGTACGTGCGATCAATCAAATCATTGATACTGCTTTGCATTATACAGAGCGATATAATCGGCAAGCCGAACACAGCTAACAGAACAGTGATCAGACTGTTATCCTCGGCTCCCATCGCATACAGCTTTTTGGAATATTTCCAGAAACAGAAAATCCCCCAGATTCCACAGGTCACAATGGACAGCAGCAGATCGGTTATGGCGGTATCGTTTTCTCTTGCCCCGTAATTGATATCACTGAATATCTGTACCCATGCAATCAGATAGTAAATACCGCAGGTTATAATGGACAGCACAATAATGCCAAATATACTTCTTCGTCTCATACAGGCACCTCCCTCGTTTATGATATGCTATATCCGGTAAAACCATACCCGTTACCGGAAGTGTTCTAATTGTACCATAGAATCAGGCTTCTGTGTGATAAAACAAATGTTTTCACAGAAATGAGCCATCCTTTGGTGCGTTCACCCAGGGCATGCGGCAATCCTGCCTTCCTTAGCAGAGTACATCAGCTGATAGAACAGCAGGGTGCTTTCCTTTATCCCCTGACCCTGCAGCGTATTCAGCAGTCTTTCTTCCAATATAGCATACAATCTCTCAGATTTCTATTTTCCATTATCATCGTATCCTTTGCGTTCAGCTGATACAGCAGCATATATTTCCACTGGCTGTACGTTGATTCCTTGTCCCTTTCCATGATGCTTCCTGATATACCTCAGAAAGACAGCTTGTTTGTGAGTGCTGCTGATATACATGTATCGCTGCCCGGGATTCTTTATATCTGTAAATATTCCGTCGCGTCATACAGGCTCTTCATCATTTTGTCCTGCTTCGAAATTTTGAAGGAATAAGAAAACCTGTCACAGTGCACAGCTTCACTGAAACAGGTTGTTTCCTTGTTTAAATTTTATAATGCTCTTATTTGCTGGCCTTTACCATGAAATCACAGATTTTCTTAGAGAATTCTGTAGGATTTTCAATCGGGAAGCCCTCAATCAGTAATGCCTGATCGTACAGTAAATCTGCATAATCCTTCACTGCATCCTTATCCTGCTCGTATACCTTCTGCAGGGCATTGAAGATTTCATGCTTCGGATTGATTTCCAAAATGCGGGATGCCTTCATACCATACGGATTTCCTTCCGGCATAGCACTTAACACCTTTTCCATCTCAAAGGACATGCCTTCCTCACTACTCAGACAAACAGGATCATCCACCAGGCGGGAAGAAATCTTAACATCCTTCACCTTATCCCCCAGCACTTCCTTGATACCGCTTAACAGATCCTTATTTTCCTCAGCCTTTTTCTCCAGCTCCTTCTTTTCCTCTTCGCTATCAAGGTCCAGATCGCCCTGAGAAATGTTCTTAAAGGTTTTCTCTTTATAATTCATCAAAGCCTGAAGTGCAAATTCATCCACATTGTCTGTCAGATACAGGATTTCATAACCCTTTTCCTTCACCTTCTTGACCTGCGGCAGATTGTCAATCAGTTCCACCTTATCACCACTCATGAAGTAGATGTGCTCCTGCCCTTCCTCCATGCGGTTGATATATTCATCCAGTGTAACCAGCTTCTGTTCCTTGCTGGAGTAGAACATCAGCAGATCCTGCAGAGTTTCCTTGTTTGCACCGAAATCATTGTATACGCCGAATTTGATCTGCAGACCGAAATTCTTCCAGAACTTCTCATATTCTTCACGATCATTGCGCAGCATCAGCAGCAGCTCGGATTTGATTTTCTTTTCAATACGGTTAGCGATTACCTTCAGCTGACGATCGTGCTGCAGCATTTCACGGGAGATATTCAAAGAGAGATCCTGAGAATCCACCAGTCCCTTCACGAAACGGAAATGCTCCGGAATCAGCTCTTCCGCATTATCCATGATGAAGACACCACGGCTATACAACTGCAGCCCCTTCTTGTAATCCTGAGAATAATAGTTGAATGGTGCCTTACCCGGAATAAACATCAGTGTTGTAAAGGAAACTGCCCCCTCAACACTTGTATGAATCACCTTTTGCGGCTCTGTATAATCATTGAATTTACTCTTATAGAATTCATCATATTCTTCCTTTGTAATCTCGGATTTGTTTCTTTTCCACAGCGGAATCATGGAATTCAGCGTTTTCAGCTCCTTCACGGTTTCATACTTTGGCTCTGCAGGCTTGTCCGTATCCTCGTTTTCACCTTCCGCATCCTCTACGCGCTTACTGGATTCCACCCACATTTCGATTGGGTAACGGATATAGTCAGAATATTTTTTAATCAGACGCTCAATCTCATACTGCTGCAGATATTCATCATAATTCTCATCCTCCGTATTATCCTTCAGATAAAGAACAATCTGCGTTCCATGCTCGTCTTTTTCACATTCATCAATGGAATAGCCGTCTACCGCATTGCTGCTCCACAGATATGCTGTTTCTTCCCCGTATTTCTTCGTCGTTACCTCCACGCGGCTCGCAACCATAAATGCGGAATAGAAGCCGACACCAAACTGTCCGATGATATCCACATCATCATTTTTCTCTGCCTCTTCCATCTCCTGCTTAAACGCCAGAGAACCACTCTTCGCAATCGTTCCCAGATTATCCTCCAGCTCATCCTTGTTCATACCCAGACCGTTGTCCCGGATGGTCAGGGTGCGGTTTTCCTTATCTGCCTCCAGATAAATTTTAAAGCCGGATGTATCCACATCACTCAGGTTATCTGACAGTGCCTGATAATACAGCTTGTCGATCGCATCACTTGCATTTGAAATCAGCTCTCTTAAAAAAATTTCCTTATGTGTATAAATAGAGTTGATCATCAGATCTAATAGACGTTTGGACTCAGCCTTGAATTGTTTCTTTCTCGCCATACGTAATTACCTCCTGTTAGCACTCGCTCTTTAAGTCTGCTAATAGTATATGCCAATATTTTAGCACTGTCAATAGGTTAGTGCTAAAAACCATAATTTTTTCATAGAAAAGCATTTCCTTTTCCTGAGCTACTATACAGATGATCATAAGGCTGCAAATGAAGGGAAGACAAATCAACAGCCATAGGATCTCTCAGAATTTATCCCGTGAACATAAAAAGCCTGCACTGATCATGACAGCATACATAGTTCGCCAAAATGTATACGATAAAACACTCGGCTGCCTGCGGAAGCGGAAGAGTGCAGAGGTATACCTACAGCATTTATCCTGTTATCCGGTGCTTTTAGCAACAATATCCACTGCAACCATAAAATATAATATATAGAAAGCATTGCGTCTTTGATTCTTCTTGGGTATAATAGAAGAAACAATTTTCAAAGGAGTTGTAAATAAATGAAAGATATGAAACAAATTAAAAGAATCGTTGTCAAAGTCGGCTCCTCCACGCTGACACATCCCGGCGGAGGCTTGAATTTTCAACGCATAGATGCTTTAGCTATGGTACTGAGCGATATAAAAAACAGAGGATTGGATGTTGTTCTGGTAAGCAGTGGGGCGGTTGCGGCAGGAGTTGCCAAGATGCAGATGCGCAAGCGTCCGGAGCTGATGCGAGAAAAACAGGCGGCAGCATCCGTAGGACAATGTGAGCTGATGTTTATCTATGATAAATTCTTTTCCCAATACGGTCAAAGCATCGCACAGCTGTTACTCACCAAAACCGTCACCAAAAATGAAGTATTGCGCGCAAACGCCGTAAATACTCTGGAGACACTGCTGGAATATGGTGTCATTCCCATCGTCAACGAGAATGACAGTGTGGCCGTTGATGAAATCGCCTATGGAGATAACGATACACTCAGTGCAGTCACCGCCTATCTGACCAATGCCGATCTGCTGGTGCTGCTATCTGATATCGACGGACTGTTTAACGATGATCCCATGAAAAACAAGGATGCCCGGTTGATTCCGGTCGTAAGAGCTATTGATGATACCGTCTTCCGCATGGCAAAGGGAGCCGGTTCCTCCCGCGGTACCGGAGGTATGGTTACCAAAATATCTGCGGCACAGTTCGCGAATGAGCATGGTATCCCGATGATCATCGCAAATGGACGGCAGCCGTCGATTTTATATGATATTCTGCGTGATGATTACCGCGGAACGCTGTTTACTATGAGGGAGGAAATGTAAATGAAAACACTGACAGAGCTGGGAAAAGCCTGTAAACAGGCCTCACACCAGATTATGAATGCGGACAGGAAGCAGAAGGATGCGCTTTTAAACACGATTGCAAAGCAGCTGGAGCAGGATATCCCTGCCATTCTGGAAGCAAATGCACAAGATATAAAAAACGCAAGGGAAAACGGGATGGCGGAAGGGCTGATCGACCGCATGCTGCTGAATGAAGCGCGGATGCGGCAAATCATAGAAGGGATCCGTCAGGTATGTGCATTACCGGATCCCATCGGTGAAATCACGGATATGCATACCACAGAAAACGGATTGCAGATCGGTACGATGCGTGTTGCACTGGGCGTCGTGGGCATGATTTATGAAGCAAGACCGAATGTGACTGTGGATGCGGCGGTTCTGTCTTTAAAGGCCGGCAATGCAGTCATGCTGAGGGGCAGTAAGGATATTCTGCAAAGCAATCTGGTAATCGCAGGCAGCATGCGAAGAGCTGCGGCTGCATGTGGATTCTCTGCGGATATCATCACGCTTCTCGCGGATACCTCACGGGAAACGGCGACTGCCTTTATGAAGCTACATGCATATCTCGATGTACTGATTCCCCGCGGCGGTGCCGGACTGATCGCCAATACGGTTAAAAATGCAACCGTACCCGTGCTTGAAACAGGAACCGGAAACTGCCATGTCTACGTCGATAAGGATGCAGATACAGCCAAGGTGATTCCTATTATCATCAATGCCAAGACACAGCGGACAAGCGTATGCAACGCATGTGAAAGCATCCTGCTTCATAAGGATATCAGTGACAGTTTCATTCAGGAGCTGCTTGCGGCCCTAAAGCAATATCATGTCAAAATTCATGCCGATTCCCGTATCTGCCGTCTGGATACAGCCTGTATTCCGGCAACGCAGGAGGATTACGGACGCGAATATCTCGATTTGGAAATATCTATCAAAACAGTGTCCTCCATCGAGGAGGCAATCTCCCATATCAACACCTATTCCACGCATCACAGTGAAGCCATCCTTTCCGAAAATTACACATCGGTTAAAAAGTTTTTAAAGGAGGTCGACAGCGCCTGTGTATATGCCAACGCATCCACACGCTTTTCGGACGGATTTGAATTTGGTCTGGGAGCGGAAATCGGAATCAGCACACAGAAGCTGCACGCACGCGGACCGATGGGGCTGCAGGCTTTAACAACCAAGAAATACATTATTCTGGGAGAAGGACAGATACGTCCCTGATCCTTTTCCTCCGTATAGCAAAAAGGACTTCATACGAGGTCCTTTTTTCAATTCTATCAGCTTCACTTTTGCGATTACAACCGGGATACTTCGGCTATCTAGATACCGTAGAGGATTCCCTATGCTGCGCTATTCCCCCCGGCTAGCGCAATCCCTTCTTCCTGCGGCTTACCTTCCTATCCGGCTATGGCCTGTGGCTACTCTGATATCCCTATCTATATCACGCAAACAGAAGCAAGACGTGCAAAGCGTAGTCATTGCGCTTATCATACAGCAGCTTCCCAGACTCCTTCATGAAAGCAGCCGCATCCTACCTGCAGATACGGCTGCTTCTATTTATCTTTATCGCTATTATAATTTTGCTATAACAGCATCACGATATGCTTCCGTTGTAGAATTCCCATGCAGATCAGGTGTCAGATGTTTCTTTTCCATCAGCACCGCATTCACCGCTTTACGAATTTTCGCTGCGCATTCCGCTTCCTGTAAATGCTCCAGCATCATACAGGCAGACCACAGCAGTGCTGTCGGATTTGCGACATGCTTTCCTGCGATATCCGGGGCAGAGCCGTGTACCGCTTCAAACATTGCATATTCTGTCCCCATATTACTGCTCGGAAGAAGCCCCAGACCACCGATCAGACCGCTTGTCAGATCGCTTACAATATCACCGTACAGATTCGGCATCACCAGAACATCAAAGGTTTCCGGACGCATAACCAGCTGCATACACACATTATCCACAATTTTATCATCTGCTTCAATATCCGGATATTCCTTTGCTATTTCCTGAAAAATGGAAAGAAACATGCCGTCACTCATTTTCAGTATATTTGCCTTATGTACGCAGGTAACCTTTTTTCTGTCATTCGCCCGCGCATATGCAAAGGCATCCCGTATGATGCGTGTACTTGCCTTACGTGTAATAATTTTAGTCGCATGCACCGTATCTGCATCAATCTGTTCCTCTACACCGACATATAGATCCTCGGTATTCTCACGGAAGGTCACGATATCCACATGTTCAAACGGTGTCTTGACAGCCGTATTGGATTTGGCGGGCCGTATGTTCGCATACAAATCATATTTGTTTCGGAGTGTAACATTCAGGGAACGAAATCCCTTTCCGATCGGTGTTGTAATCGGAGCCTTCAACAGGATACGGTTTTTCTCAAAGGATGCAAATGCCGCATCCGGAATCAGCTTCCCGTTGCGTTCATATTCCGCTTCTCCGACCGCAAAGCATTCATAAGCAAGCGGTGCCTTTGCCGCCTCCAGAATCCGTATGACCGCATCCACGATTTCCGGTCCGATACCGTCTCCCTTAAATACTGTAATCGTTCTCATTTCATCTGTCCTCCATCTTTACATATTGCTTCACACTGCCGACATATTTCGTTGCCGGACGCATAATTCTTCCATCATATTCCTTGTTTTCAATATTGTGGGCAAGCCAGCCGACGGTTCTTGCCATGACGAACAACGGCGTAAACAAATCCTCCGGTATCCCCATCATGCCATATACAAAGCCACTGTAGAAGTCCACATTACTGGATACATGCACACCCTTAACATCCAGAATGACATCCTTTGCGCACTGCTCAAAGCGCTGATAGAATTCATACTCCTTGACCTTTCCCTTTTTCTCGGCAAGCTTTTCGATATATTCCTGCAATACCTCACTTCGCGGATCACTCAGCGTATAAATAGCATGTCCCATGCCGTATACCAGACCGCTGTAATCGTAAAACTGTTTATGCAGGATGCGGTAAATCAGTGCCTTGATTTCAATATCATTTTCACAATAGCCGATTTCCTCTATAACGGCACGCATCATACCGCTCACCTTCAAATTGGCACCGCCATGCCTTGGCCCCTTCATACTTCCGATTGCCCCGACCATGGAGGAATAAAAATCCGTACCGGTAGAGGAAATCACCACATTGGTAAACGTTGAGTTATTCCCACCGCCATGATCCGCATGTACGATCAGCATCATGTCCAGCAGCTTTGCCTCCAGATCGCTGAATGCATGGTCCTTGCGCAGCATATACAAAATATTTTCCGCAATGGAAAGATGCTCCTGTGCCGGATGGATCACCAGACTTTCCTTATTATATCGGTGCATTTTGCTCTGATAGGCATAACAGATAATGGAGGGCAGCTTGGCAAGAATATTCAACCCCTGCTCCAGTGTATTTTCCACCGATATGTTATCCGGGGCATCATCATAATCATATAAGGCAAGCACTGCCTGCTGCAGACGGTTCATCAGATTTTTTCCCGGCATATGCAGAAATTTGGATTCCAGAAAGTCATCCGGCAGCTCATAATGCGCACGCAGATAGCCGCAGAATTCCTGCAGCTCCTCCTTCTTCGGAAGATAGCCGAAGAGTAATAAAAAGCAGGTTTCCTCATACCCGCAAATCGTTTCATAATTTCTGCCATGGATTATATCCCGCAGCTCTATGCCCCGATAGTACAGCTTTCCTATATCATCCGTTTTTACTTCCTCAACATATTTATAACCGACAACGTCTGCAATTTTCGTAAGTCCGACACGTACACCGGTTCCATCTTCATTACGCAGCCCCTTTTTAATATCGTATTTGCGAAACAGATCATTTGCGATATCATTGTGCTCCCGCGCCTTCTGGTAAAAAGAATTCAAATGCTCATTCATTTCCTCTACCTCCTTTTACAGTATTCTTTCACCATTATATCATAATTTTCATAAATTCAATGAAATATTTTCATTTTTCATGATATAATATTCCATGTATACGAGAAAGGAAGGGAAGTTATGCCAACAATAACCGAGAAAATCATACAGAAGCATCTGGTAGAAGGGGTGATGGAGCGAGGAAAACCCATCGCAATCCGCATCGATCAGACACTGACACAGGATGCCACAGGAACCATGGCTTACCTGCAGCTGGAGGCGATGGGTGTGGATCAGGTCAAAACCGATCTGTCTATCAGCTATGTCGACCATAATACATTACAAAGCGGCTTTGAGAATGCCGACGATCACAAATATTTGCAGACAGTGGCAATGAAGCACGGTGTCCGCTTTTCACGTCCCGGTAACGGAATCTGTCATCAGGTTCATCTGGAGCGCTTTGCGAAGCCGCAAGCCACTCTTTTGGGAAGTGATTCCCATACCCCGACAGCGGGAGGTATGGGGGCCTTGGCCATTGGAGCCGGTGGTCTGGATGTTGCCTGTGCCATGGCCGGCATGCCGTTTCATCTCAATATGCCGAAAATCATCAATGTTCGTTTGCACGGCTCCCTCACAAAGGGTGTCAGCTCCAAGGATATCATATTAAAGGTATTACAAATACTGAGTGTAAAAGGCGGTGTGGGGAATGTGATAGAATACAGCGGAGACGGTGTTCTCAGTCTGAGTATTCCACAGCGTGCCACCATTACCAATATGGGTGCCGAGCTTGGTGCGACGACTTCGATTTTCCCAAGTGATGAAGTCACACGGGAGTTTTTAAAGAAACAGCAGCGCGAGGATGCTTATGAGGAGCTTAAAGCTGATGCGGATGCTGTGTATGATGCTGTCATAGATATTGATTTGAATACGCTGGAGCCGATGATTGCCATGCCGCATTCTCCGGACAATGTCCTTCCCATTCATGAAGTGCTTGGTCTGAAGGTAGATCAGGTTGCCATCGGAAGCTGCACGAACTCCTCCTATATGGATATGATGAGTGTTGCCGGTATTTTGAAGGATAAAACCGTAGATCCGAATGTCAGTCTGGTTATATCTCCGGGCTCCCGGCAGGTATTGCATATGATTTCGCAAAACGGCGGCCTTTCCGATATGATTTCCGCCGGTGCCAGAATTCTGGAATCCACCTGTGGACCCTGCATCGGCATGGGGCAGTCACCGATCACCAATGCGCTCTCCCTTCGTACCTTCAATCGGAATTTCTATGGAAGAAGCGGTACGCTGAGTGCCAAGGTATGTCTGGTTTCCCCGGAAACTGCAGCCGCAAGTGCATTGCATGGTTATATTGTAGATCCGCGAACTGTGAGCTATGATATGCCGCAGGAGCCGCAGTCCTTTACCGTCGATGATTCCATGATTATCATTCCGGATGCAGAAGCAGCTGCCAAAACCGATGTTGTGCGCGGTCCGAATATCAAGCCGCTGCCGATCAATACGCCGCTTGCGGATCGCATTGACAAGCGGGTCATGATTAAGGTAGGTGACAATATCACCACCGATCACATCGCCCCCGCAGGAGCAAAGGTATTGCCTTACCGCTCCAATATCGAAAAAATCAGTGAATTTATTTTCATGAATGTGAAAGAAAGCTTCCATGACGACTGTTTACGCAACGGTGGAGGCTTCATCATCGCAGGTGCCAACTATGGACAGGGCAGCTCCCGTGAGCATGCTGCATTAGCCCCGATGTATCTGGGAATCAAAGCGGTGATTGCCAAGAGCTTTGCACGTATCCACCGTGCCAATCTGATCAATTTCGGTATCATTCCATTTACCTTCTGCAATGAGACGGATTATGATTCCATTGATGAAATGGATGAGTTAACAATGACGCACCTGCATACATTGACAGAAAATACACCGGTAGAGGTCATGAATATCACGAAAAACAGCAGATTTTCAGTCACACACAATCTGACACAGCGTGATATAGAAACAATTTTGGCCGGAGGCACACTGAATTTGATTCGTCAGAAGCAAATCTGATCCATCAGGTATTTCAACACACAAACAAAACAGTTAATGAATGGGTGCAGGCACTTAAAGCTTGCACCTTTTTACAGACTGTTTTCCCCATTCTCGTATGGTAGAGCTTTTATTTGCATATTTTCCAATACAATCTTGAGGCTAGGGGATCTAAATAACAAGTACCCTGTTCCCTTCACGCATACAATCGTATCTAGCCTCTCTTGAGGCTAGTTGATCTAAATAAAAGTTCATGCTTTGCTGATTCGCTAATGTCTTTGTCTAGCCTCTCTTGAGGTTAGTGGATCTAAATATATAAATACCGCCACCATAGGTCTGGTTATACCATCTAGCCTCTCTTCACACTTTTATTTGCTTATCCCGTGATTTCCATTACAATAAAGAAAAGGAATGAAATAAATCATACCCAGGCTTCGTTTATAGGATAGAAAGAAGGGATTACTCATGAAAAAAGCTGTACTCGCCCTATGTGTGCTCCTGCTTCTCGCCAGCTACTCCTCTTTGCAGAAGACAGCTGAGCACAAAGCGGAAAAGCCACAGGAACAGGCAAATCCAAAAATCGCGGCACCTGCCGATATCCGCTACCCGAAAAGTCCTTCTATCGAGGACTATGATGCTCAAATCACCATAAGCGACAATAACCCTATAGATCCTACCATGCTGAACGGCTATGCTGATTTTTCACAGGAAAGCTTTTACGCAATTCTAAAGACCGCTTCTGATAATGTCAGCTATTCCCCGCTGAGTCTGTATTATCCGCTGATGCTGACGCTACAGGCAAGTAAGGGCAATACTGCAGAGCAGCTGCAGACGCTGCTTCATGTAAACCGCAGTGATAATGCGAAAAATATGGGAAATTTATATCGCCGCCTGTATACGGACAATGAAAGCGGACAAATGAAAATTGCGAATTCCTTATGGATACAAAATGCATATCCGGTAAAAGACGAATTTATAGAAGCCGCAAACAAGCAATTCTATGCTGCCGCCTATACTGTGGATTTTTCACAGTCAAAAACTGCTGACCTCATGGCTGCATGGATTCGTGAGCACACCAACGCTAACCTGTCTCCTTCTATAAGGACAGATGGATCCATGCGCATGTCGATTCTCAACGCAATCTACTATAAAGCGCGTTTTCAAACTGTATTTGATAAAAAGAAAACAAAAAAAGGATACCTTTTATGCGCAGGATGGGAAGGTTGCTGCAGATTTCATGCATCAGAACATGGATTCTCATTTCTTTATCGATAACAAGGACTATGCCGCAACTTCTCTGGCATTAAGCAATTCCACCAGCCTGACGCTGGTACTGCCAAAGGAAGGAAAGGATCTCCGCAAGCTGATGGAACAAAAGGGATTTCTACAGAATTTGCTGGAGGATGATGGCGATGGAGCAGAATTCGGTATTGTGAACCTGTCTCTGCCGAAGTTTAAAATCCATTCCAAGCTGCTGCTGGCGGATACCTTAAAGGCCATGGGTGTTACTTCTTTGTTTGATACCGCCGCAGAGCTGGATGGTATAACGGATGAAAAGCCCCTTTTTGTTTCTAACATTCAGCAGGAAACAAGCATCGCCTTGGATGAGGAAGGCGTCGAGGCAAGCGCATATACCGAGATAGGGATGACGGGTGCCGCAAATATCAAGCATCCAAAAATCCTTCATCTAAACCTGAACCGTGAATTTCTTTATGTGATTTCCACCCGCATGGATGGCATTGAGCTTCCCCTGTTTATCGGCGTATGCAGTAATCCTGCTTCTTAAAGAATAAAAATCAATCCCCCTTCTTGCACCTGCATCATATAAAGGACTTTATTGTAGCTTTCCATTGTCAGAAACATTGAAAAAAAGCTGCCTTCCCATAGCATGAAGTCAGCCCTTGCTTATCATCTATTGTGTTTTCTTGTCACTTTTTCTTATGGAATTTCTGTTCGCTTTCCGGGTCCTTGACAAATGCCAGAAACAGCATGCCCAGCAGCATCATCGGAATCAGACCGAGAATACCATATTGTGTTTCTCCGGTAATCATGATAATTGTGGATACCGCCATCGGTCCTAAGATTGCCGAGAATTTGGAAAATACGGAGAAGAATCCGAAGAATTCATTGGAATCAGCTTTATCCGGAATCAGCTTGGCAAAATATGAACGGGAAACGGACTGGATACCGCCCTGAAACATACCGACCAGCAATGCCACCACCCAGATAAAGGACGGGTAGGTCTTAATCAGTGAGCCTGCCAGTACAACACCGACATAGCCAAGGATTCCGACATAAATCATCTTCTTACTGCCTACATGCTCCACCAGCTTTCCAAACAGAATGGAGAACGGACAGGCAACGATATTGATGACAATTACGACTACCAGACTCATGACATCACTGATTCCCATCTCTGTCGCAAGAGAAACCGCCATTTTGATAACCGTATTCACACAGTCAATATAGAAAAAGTAGGATATACAGAACAAAAAGATATTTTTGTTCTTTTTAATATCACGGAATGTGTGATATAAATGGGAAAACGATTCCCGAACGACATGCGGCACCGGTTCATGAAAATTTTTCTGTTTCACATTTTTCAGCATAGGGCGTGAATATACAAGCCACCAAAGCACAGCCATTCCCATCGTAAGACCGCATGCCATCCGATAGCTCAAGGTAAAGGAACCTAGTACCAGATCTCCGGTTTTCGGATCACCGAGCAGGGTTACCAGCGCAAAGGGTATTACAAAAATCAGAAATGGCAATACGGAGCCGATATATCCCCATGCATAGCCGGCAGCACTTACCTTATCCACCCGCTCATCATCACAGACATCCACAATAAAGGCATCGTAGAAAATTATGGAGCCGTTATAGCCGAGCATAGCGATAATGAAAATCACAATCGCCGCACGGTAGTCGATAAAGGGCAGAGCAAGACCAAAGCCGCCGAAGATGCCCATAAACAGGAAAAACTTAAACATCTTCATTTTCTTATCCTTGTAATCCGCCATCGTTCCAAGCACAGGGGATATCACAGCCAGTATAATCGCATAGATTGCATTCGCCCAGCCGACGTACACACTGCTGTCCCCGGGTGTGATTTTCGCAATCAGTAAAGGAAATATGACAGTACAGGTGGTCAGCACCTGCGCTGAATTTCCCACATCATATAAAATCCAGCTGGTTTCCTCTTTGGTAAAGCCAAGTTTTGTCAGAATTTTTGTGAACATATGCTTCGTTCCTTTCTCTTTATAAAGACAGTGTAGCACAGGGATATCGTCTTGGGGATACGGATAACAAAAGCTTAACAATTTTCAATGGCAAGAAGCTCTGCCCGGATACAGCGCCCCTGTACCTCAACCACAGCATAGCCGCTGTGCGGAGTGCCATAGCACACAGAACCCGGATTGATCAAAACTACACCATCGACCTCGGTAAAGCACTGATGATGCGTATGTCCGAAGAACAGCGTGTCGCAGCCCTTACGTTTTGCATAGGCCGCCAGCTTTCCATACAGGGTACGCATACACAGATCCATGATATCATCATTCTGTGTATGCTTCATTGCGAGAACCTCCTGCACGGTTTCATCGTCAAAAATATCTCCATGCAGACAGATAGCCTTGCGTCCCTCCAGCGTCAGCTTCATTTTTTTTGGAAGGCGATGGGAACGGTCATGATTTCCCTTCACAATGGAGCATTCATCAATTTCCTGTAACGGAAAGCCGACATCCCCCAAATGAATTTTCAAATCCGCAGCTGCATGCTCCTGCAAAATTCTTCGTGCAGCCTCTTGTTCTCCATGTGTATCGGACATCAATAGTATTTTCATGTTGTACACCTTCATATCTGTTAGCTATATTATAATATGATTCCCGAAGAATAGGAATAGAAACTTTACAATTCAAAGAAAACACATTCCTCTTCTCCAATTTGTGCATTTGTCCATAGGCTCGTTTCCTTACCTTGCAAAGCCCCACATATCTTTTCTCTGTAATCGCGCGATACGCCTAGCTGGGCTATGCTTATTCACATATCTTATACTGAGATACAAAGATGATCTCAGAAAATAAAAGGAGGATTTTACTATGTGTAACAACTGTGGATGTAACAGAGAATTCGGATTCAACGATGGCTGGGGAAACAACCGTTCTGATTGGAACAGCGGATGCGGATGCAACAACGATTACTACAACGACAACGCTGCGCTGTATGAAGCGGAATGTGTAGCCCGTGCTGCCCTGCGCCGTAGAAACAGAGAAAACCGCTGTGCCCGGGAATTCGTTCGCTGCATGAAAAACGCTCGCTGCGGATTCTAGTCAGGCTTGAAGGGTCTGTGATCCACAGGCCCTTTTTCCATATTTGAATATGCTGTATAGTGATTATCCAGCGTATGGCATATACATAGCTATAAACCTCACAAAGCTCATACAAAGGATTACAGGAAGACAGCAGGCTGCAAAGCGTTTAGCATAGCCGGTGCTCACGAATGCAGAGAGCAGCTTTTGAGGGTACGCTGTCCACAGGATAATCAACTCGCCTTGAGCCTACACGTTGCAATGATTTCTGAAAGGTGTAACTCCTGCTATCCTGCGCTATGACTACAGCTATTCTGTTTTCATACACGAAGAATTGCTTGCAGTTTTTATACCTGTATGCCATAATGAACTGCAATAGCAAGGGAGGATTTCTTATGGAGCATAAAGGAACAGCTGTTATCGCATCGAAGCGACTGCTTCTGCGCCGATTTGTCATAGAGGATGCAGAGGCGATGTTTCACAACTGGGCCAGTGATGAAGAGGTTTGCAGATTTCTGACCTGGCCGCCGCATCAGGATGTAAATGTCACACGGCATATTCTGCAGAATTGGATTGCAAGCTATGCACAGCCGGATTTCTATCAATGGGCCATTACATGGAAGGATCGTCCGCAGGAAGTTATCGGCTGTATTGGCGTTGTCGCTCAGAATGAGGATCTGGATATGGTGCATATCGGCTATTGCATCGGGAAAGCATGGTGGCATCGGCATGTCACCAGTGAAGCATTTACAGCCGTCATCCCGTTTCTGTTTGAAAAGGTGAAAGCAAACCGTATAGAATCAAAACACGATCCCGAAAATCCGAATTCCGGAAGGGTTATGCTGTCCTGCGGCCTTACCTATGAAGGAACGGCAAGAGAGGCAGACCGCAGCAATCGCGGTGTTACGGATGCCTGCTATTACAGCCTTCTGAAAAAGGAATATCCGCAATGGCTTCACAAAAGAGGGATGAAATCAACAGAAATCAGGTAACCGTCTGATCGTATCTGCTTCCCGCCACTTTTGTGTGTTTACAAATATGTGGGAGATGACAAAGCACAGATACTGCTTTGATAAAAAGCTATCCAGTAATGTTTGATACACCACCGATAAAAAGAGCTGGCAGCATCATGGGGCTCTTGCATTTGGGTATCGACCAGCGGTAAAGAAAGAAGAAAGCTCCTGCAAAGCAGGGCTTTTCAGGTTGTGAAGTCGAATCAGGGGAACAGAAAAAGAAGATGACCGGGTGGTAAGCACTCATCATCTTCGTATTCTAATTCCAATCATTCTTCTTACTGTTTTCATGATACCTGATCGAAATCCCCATGATTCCCGCATCATAGGGATTTGCTTCTTCTTTAGCTTTTCATACGTATATCCGTATGCAGTCCTCCAGCATAAAGGCAGCTTCTTTTCCATGCAATTTCCACAGGGTTCAAATCATAGCGTCCAGAATATCCTGCAGAGCCTGCTTTCCGTTCATTTTCCCAAAGGTTTTCATGTCGATGATATAAATAGGAATATCAAAACAATTCAGCTTCTTTTTCATGGAATCCTTCAGATACCGCATCTGCGGTGCAAGCCAGATGGCCTGCATGTGATATTCAAAATGATAACGGCGAATGAATTTTTCATCAATGATTTCCGCTGAGCCGTAAGCCAGAACAAGATCATTCTCCCGCAGGGCATCCTCCAGATGCGTCCCCAGCTCATGAATTTCCTCCACATAAATCTGTTCTCTGCTGCTCGCCTTTTGAATCTGCTTACAAAACATACTACTGGTATTGCCGGTAGCACAGCATATATAAACTAACATACGGGTTCCTCCTTTAGAAAAGCTCGTATCTCCTTCAGAAATGCAGACCTTTGATCTGTGAACACCTCGTGTCCGCAATGCTCATAGAAACGTGTGATTATCGTTTTCCTATCGCAGGATGCGAGCTCATCATACAGCTGCTGCCAGCTGCAGACAGCATCCTGCTTTCCCTGCAAAATCAAAAGCGGCAGCTCGCAGCTGTCAAACAGGCCGTGAAAGCTGTGTTGGAAAAACCACGAGGACATCGCACAGATATGACGAAGCGATTTTGACGGATTGTGTTCACTGTAAATAAAGGCACGAAAATCCTCGCTCGCAAACAATTCCTCCGGTGTCAAATGTACCTCTGCTTCCTGAGGCAGCGTTTGCATACGTACACGAAATGCTGCGGACATGCGTTCAAACTGATCCAGCAGCTGTGAACGACTGAAGCCGATTGCCGGTGAGCTCAGAATACAGCCTGTCAGCTCCTGCGCAAATTTCTCCAGACACAAGGCAGCCAGACAGCCTCCAAAGGAGCCGCCCCATATATACAGGCGCTTTACGCTCCAGCGCTCTTTGGTATCCTGTATTACGCGCTGTACATCCCTTGTAATAGTATCTATGCTTAATCCCTTTTTCAAATCATAATTCGATGCACCGCTTCCTCGCTGATCAAAATGGATACACAGGGCATCCTTTTCCAATGAACGAAACGCCGGCAGCTCCAGAATCGCCTGTGCACCACTGCCAGGACCGCCATGCAGAAAAACGATTGCTGTGTCGCTGTCAAAGCTCCCGCAGGCATACACCTGTAAAAGACAGTCCTTGCTTTGTATTTGATAACGTTCCATAGGTCCCTCCCACTCGTATAAATTCATCATAGCATGCCGCAATCGCTTATGCAAGGCGGAATGTACACATTCGGTTAAGCGGTTACGTAAATATACAAAGCAGTACACTTTATCGGCGACAAGCCTTGACAAAATCCGGCAAGGGATGTGCACATGAGACGGCTGTCGAGCTGCTTTTCAACTGTGCCTGGGGCTCTGCATATCAGGATTTCATTGATCAGATCATTGATTATCTGGTGAAACGCAATACAAAAATCATCTCCGGAATGGGAAAGGATGATGACACGGTATTCAATGCGTGCACGCTGCACTGGCTTACACAGATACAGGTTGAGGCATTTCTGCACATAGTATCTCATCACTACGCGCAGGAACAGGCATTGCAACAGAATCGCATTGTCGTTACCTTTCTGCGAAGCGGATTCGAAGGTCTGTATCAACAAGCTGTCAAGCAGTAAATCAGGGGTATACTCCCCTTTTCTTTTGCGGCATAGCATAACACCGTTATGTGATGGTGAATCAAACCGAGGAGGAAGTTGTATGTATTTGCAAGCAAACAGCGTTGAAAAGTATTATGGTGACAGGAAAGCGCGTGTTCAGGTTTTGAAAGGAATCAGCTGTGAGATAGCACGTCGTATAGAGCAGCTGGAGCTGGGCAGTGCCTTAGGAGGATGCATAATACAACATAATCTGTAAGCTGCAAAGCGCTTCGCATACAGTGAACAGCAACTGCAGGTGATTCCTGTTCATAGAGATCATGGGGCATATACGCTCTTCTGCTAAGCAGAAAAGCAGCGCAGCAGATTTCCTTTGATTAACAATATAGCGATACTGTTGGATAAGCGGAAACCTGTGAACGGGATGGAAACAGGTGTACGCAGGCTGAAAGTGAAACCGCTCTCCCTTTATTTCTAAATGGAATACCGGCATGAGCAGACCTGATAAAGAATATGTATAGATAGAAAAGCCTTTGCGCTCATCGTCCGCGTCAGACTCATTGCAGCTGTTGCCGTGTTTTCAAAAACGGACAGGAGGCTGCAAAAAAAGCATGGCGATTCACCGTATGGCTTCCCTGTTCCAAGAGTACATCAGGCTATGGCAAAGCAACCGTCAGGTTTGTGCAGCTCTTTCGAATTCAATCAAAGAACAGTAACAAAAAAAACCGTCACTACGTATTCCTTCCTGTCTGTCTGATTGCTTTCAAACGTATTCTATGATACAATTTTCATACAGAAAACATCGCATTTATGCTTCAAATATCATCAATTAACAGCAAGATACAGCATCTGAATTCAAATTGCGGATTCAGAAAGTGAGGAACGTAAAGATGAAAAGGAAACACTTGGGAATCGGTATTCTGATGATCGCACTCCTACTGAGTGGCTGCAGCAGACAGAATGCTACGATATATGAACCGGAAACTACACAAGCATCCTCAACGGAAACGAAGCTGACATTTTTCGGCTTTAAATATGAAGCAATCAATGTCGCAGCGATCGAAGACAGTCTGCGTTCCTTCATGCAGAAAAACAACCGTATCTCCATCACCTATGAAGGCATCAAGGGTGTGAATTACTATGAGGTGCTTGACAAGCGGATCAACACCAAAAACGGTGATGACATTTTCATGGTGGATCAGGCCTCTGTGCTGGCACTGAAGAAAAAAGGCGCGCTTGCGGATTTGTCCGACCTTTCAACAATCAATAATTTCAGTGATCTTGTGAAAAATCAAATGAACGCAAACGGCAGCTTGCAATATGTTCCAACCTCCATATCGGCCTTTGGTCTGTATTGTAATGAGAATTTACTGGAGAAGCACGGGCAGAAGATACCAAAGAATCTACAGGAATTCATGGAGGTCTGTGAATATTTCAAGCAGAAAGGAATCACCCCCATCGTGGCGAATAACGATATTTCCTTGAAGACAATCGTGCTGGCAAAGGGACTGTTTCCCATTTATCAGATGCAGGACAAGGATGCGGTAATAAAGCAGTTTAATACAGGGGAACGTGATCTGGCTAAGACACTGGAGCCCGGCTTTGCGCTGGTGGAGAAAATGATTGATCGCGGCTATGTCAATGCGCAGGAGGCTCTGAAAAGCGAAAAAACAAAGGATGACCTGACGCTGTTTGCCAGGGGGGAACAGCCGTTTATGCTGAGTGGGGCATGGGCCGCTCCACGTCTGCGCGACCTGCATCCGGATTTCACCTTTTCCATACATCCTTACCCCGTTCTGGAGGATGGCTGTGCACTGGTTATCAATATCGACACCCGCATCAGTGTCAATGCAGACAGTCCGCATGTGGAGGAAGCAAAGCAGTTTGTGGAGTACCTGACACAGCAGGATGTCCTGTTGAAATTTGTCAACAGCCAGAGCTCCTTCAGTCCGCTGAAGGATAAGCAAGCGGTGCAGGACAGTGCCCTACAGCCAATGGAATCTTATCTCACCAACGGTAGAAGCGTAATAGGAGCCGATGACAATCTGCTCTATCCCATCTGGAATCTCACCCGTGAAAGTACACAAAGGCTATTAAAAAAAGAAGACAGTGCTTCTGTTGTTGCAGACCTTAGCAGGCAGCTTGCACAGATACGAAAGGAAAACAGCTATGAAGACAATAACTAAACGCTCTTTCTTTATCCTGTTCTCCATTGCCTCTGCCATTGGAATCGCGCTGGCTTCCATTGCCTTTGTAACAAATGTGAAATCGCTGCTTTGGGAAAAATCCGTAACCGATATCATCGAGGTAACACAGCAGGGCTCTCATGCACTGGATACCTATATAGAAAAAGACTACGATACTCTGCATCTGTTTGTCCGGGAGCTGCAGGAAACAAATGCAGCAGATCAGAAATCCATCCAGAAAATCATCAACGTATTCAATAAAGACGGAACCTCCTTTTACTGCAGCAATCTTTCCAGCGGTGATACCTACTCCAATCTGCCGGAACAGATACCGCGTATGAGCAAGAAGCAGAGAAACACCTACTCTGCAATGAGCGGAAGCAGTATACGCGACCCGTTTCTTGATGACTATACCGGTGTGAAAACGATCGGTGTATATGAACGCTTTACCTTCCGGGATGGTACACAGGGACTTGCCCAGAAAACAAGGCCGCTGTCTTCCATTACCGAACGCTTTTCACTTTCCTTTTTCAATCAGACCGGATTTTCCTATGTTGTTAATCAAAATGGCGATGTCCTGATCCGCTCGCTGCATAAGGACAGCAACCGCACCTTTCAGAATCTGTTCGATATCATCAATCTGCAGGGAAATGATGAAGCACGACTAGCTTCCTTCAAGCAGCGATTAAAGGAGGCAAAGACGGGGGCGGCACAGTTCCGTTATCAGGATGAGGAATATATATTCTGTTATGTCCCTTTACTTAACGGGGATAACTGGAATATCGTCTCCATTATTCCCAACCGTATTATTATGCAGCAGGCAAACAGTATTATCAGGCAGACAATCGCATTGTGTCTGTCCATCCTGCTGCTTCTGGCCGCGTTTGGCTGTTTCTATCACAGAAATCGGAAAAAGCATCAGAAGGAAATTGAAAAGCTGGCCTTCTATGACAATCTTACCGGCCTATATCGCTACGAAAAATTCCTGCTGGACGGACAGCAGCTTCTGGAGAAAAAGGAGCAGCCATTTGCCGTACTGTATCTGGATATCATGGGCTTTAAGCTTTTGAATGATATGGAGGGCTATAGCTATGGGGATCGTGTGCTGCTGTTTGTTGCGGATATTCTACGCTCACTCGCAAAGCAGCAGGAAATCTCCTGCCGTATCTCCGGAGATGATTTTGTCCTGCTTACCCCGTACAAGCAAAAAGCGGAGGTTCTCGAAAAATGCAGACAGCTTCTTTCTCTCACTGCTGCAGGGATTGACAACAAGCACAACATACCGATTCGAATCGGTATCTGTTTGCAGGAGGATGCCGATATCAATAGCACCATCAGTACGCTTGTGGACAGAGCCCGTATGGCACAGACAGGGATTCACGATGATTCCACAGCTGCATGGCAATTCTATAATCAGGAGATGCGTGAGATTCTGCTGCGCGATGCCGAGATGGAGCAGCATATGGAGCAGGCCTTAAAGGATGGAGAATTCCTGCATGTCATTCAGCCGAAATACGCATTGGACGGCAGCCAGATACTGGGAGGAGAAGCACTGCTTCGCTGGCAGCGCAAGGAACACGGCTTTACAAGTCCCGGTGAATTTATACCATTATTCGAACGAAACGGCTTCATTCGCAAGCTGGACACCTATGTTTTTATATCCGTATGTCAGACCATTCAGAATCGGCTTGCGCAAGGAAAAGCAGTCGTTCCGATTTCTGTCAATGTATCCCGCATCCATTTATATCAGGAGGATTTTGCGGATACCTATATTGCTATCAAGGAACAATATCACATTCCGGATGGCATCATAGAGCTGGAGCTTACGGAAAACATTCTGTTAAAAAACATGAAGGAGGTATTCGCCATTCTGGAGAAGCTTCGCTCTCACGGCTTCTGTTGCTCCATTGATGATTTCGGATCCGGCTATTCCTCTTTGAATGCGTTAAAGGATCTTCCGGTGGATGTGGTAAAGCTGGACAGAGTATTCTTTGACCAAAGCAGTCATGTGGAGCGCAATAAAACGATTTTGAAAAGTATGATCAGCATGGCCAAGGAGCTGGATATGAAGGTCGTTGCGGAAGGCATTGAATGTAGACAGCAGCTGGATATGCTGCAGGATACCGGCTGCGATATGGTTCAGGGCTTCATCTATGCAAAGCCGTGCAGTGAGAATGACTTCTATCACCGTCTGGAAACAGAATAAAGCAATACCTGCAAGGCATCTGGCAGGCTGAAAATAAAAGAGATTTCTATCAAATGGAACTACGTAGGCTGATTGCCGATATCCGCAAATCAGATGCGCCGCTACCCATAGATGAGAAGTCTCTTTTTGTTGGCGAAGGCCTTGCAGGAAATATACCAGTTTTAACAAGCAGCCGCAGAAACAGCCTTATCAGAAGTTCCCTTTTGATGATACTGTAACCCTGCATGGCGCTATAGACTGCGGCAGCTTCACAGCCGGATGCAGCCGGTAAAGGAAAACAGCCTTTAACCGCTGCCTGTACCGATGCCCCATAGAAATGCTGCATTCCCAATTCATACAGGTTCACTTCACAGTATGAAACTGCTTTAGCCATGCAGTATACGCTGCTGCTGAAAGTGGACGGGCGTAATAATAGCCCTGTACCATGTCACAGGTTGTCGTGCGCAAAAACGCCAGCTGCTCCTCAGTTTCAACCCCCTCCGCAACAACTTGCATATGCAGCCGATGTGCCAGCTCTATCAGACAGTGCAGGATATCCTGTGCCTTTTTTTGTTCAATGTCCTCGAAAAAGATACGATCCAGCTTGATTGCATCCACATCAAAGCTTTTTAATAAACCCAAAGAAGAAAATCCTGAGCCAAAATCATCCAGTGAACAACGAAAGCCCAGCTGATGCATCCGATGCACCGCCTGCTTTACCAAAGCAATCTGTTCCTCATTGAAAAAAACAGACTCTGTCAGCTCCAGCTCGATCTGATCATCCCCTATGCCATAGCGTTCTTTGATTTCCGCATATTCCTCAAGAAATGCAGGTTCCTGAAAATGCTGACGGGATACATTGATGGAAATCATCTGCTTTTCTTTACTCACTGCATTGCATGTCTGCAGATATCTGCAAACCTCCTCAAACATGTAACGGTCCAATTCCAGAATATTTCCGTTTTTCTCAAAGACAGGAATAAACGCTGACGGATAGATGATTCCCATTTGTGGATGCTGCCAGCGAACGAGTGCCTCTGCATGTCTGCATTGATTTGTTTTCAGCGTTACCTTGGGCTGCAAATACAGCTGAAATTCATGCTTCCGCAAGGAGTCTTCAAACAGGCTGTTCAGCAATTCCTCGTACTGCATAGCCTCCATTAAGGCAGAATTATAAAATACGCAGCCCTTTCCGCTTACATACTGACGAAGTGCAAGCTTTGCACGATCCAGCAATATGCCAGTGTCCCTTTGCGTGCTGTCAATGAGACAGGCCCCCTGACGCAAGCGGATAATCGGCTGCAGATGGGCGGTCTGTATGTGAACTGCCCTCTGCATTTCATCGATCCGATCCTGAAGCTGCTTCTGATCTTGTGTGAGAAGGAGGAGGAAGAAAGAGTCGCCCTCTCCTCTTGCCAGAAATTCCTCTCTTCCAAGATGCTGCTGCAATACCTTATACACCAGACACAGCACCTCATCTCCAAGCTGCATTCCATAGCGGTGATTGATTCGCTGGAAGTGTTCGATATTCAACAGCACCAAAGCAGCCGCAACGTCCGACTTCTTATCCAGCAGCCGCTTTATTCTATTCTGAAAGTGAACCAGCTTCATCCCCTTTGTTAACGGATCATGCAGAAAAATGCCCTGCCAGATTCCGCGGTTTGCCAGATACGCTCCCGCCAGAAATGACAGAATAAGCAGCAGGAGCATAAACAGCAGGACAAAAGCACCCTGCAGGTCATCCGGTATGATGTTGATGTGACGCATAGCGTAGCCTCCCTAACTCATTTCAGCAAAATTTTATCATGCCCTTTCAAAAAGACAACGAAAAATTTGTGTACATATACATATAGCATGACCCAAAAAAACATGATAAAATATGAATGAGGTGTCAATTATGCAAAGAAAGGAAACCCTTTTTGAATATCTGTATCACAGTCTGCGGGAGGAAATCATCAGTGGCAGAATGCCCTTTGGATCCACACTGCCCTCAATCATGCGATTATGTGAGCTTTATCATGTGGGAATTCGAACCGTGCGGGATGTATTGGAACGGCTGAAGCAGGAGGGCTACATAAAAACCGAAGAGCGAAAGCCAATGCTCGTCATATATCGGCAGGATCAAAGGGAACAGGAAACCGCAGCAGTTACTTATATCGTAAAATATCAGCAATCCTTACGGGATGCTTATGCCACAATGACACTGATCATGCCGCGTATTCTTTCCTTCTCTGTTCAGGTGTGCAGTGATTACACATTGCACTGTATGAAAGAATCAGTTGAGGAGGCTGCAGAGAAAAATACAGAATTACGCTGGAAAACCAATCTGAAAATCTTCAATGCACTGCTGGATCAGACGCACAATATGTTTTTTCGGGACTTATTTTCCAGCCTTACGCTGTATGCAAGACCGATATTCTTCTTTCAGGAAAAGCAGGGCTCAAGCCTTAACCGAGAAAGCTACCGGTTTCAGAATATTTTATGGGTTCAGGAAGCCATGTACAACCGACAGCTTACAGAGAGCATGGTCAGACTTACACAGATGTATACTGCTGTACAAAAAACAGCCGAGCTGCAGATGCAGCGCCTGAGGGAGCAGTATCCGCAAATCGAACAGTCAAAAAAGCCTTTTATATGGCATTCCGATCGGGGATGCGACCACCTGCATGTCCAGATTACACGCGATTTGATTGACAAGATCGGTACCGGAAGAATTACGGTAGGATCACGGCTTCCCTCGGAGGCAAAACTCGCTGCACAATATAAGGTAAGCGTTGCAACGATTCGTAAGGCCCTCGCCTCACTGAATGAGCTGGGCTATGCAAAAACACAGAATGTCAAAGGAACCACAGTCTGCATGCAGGACGAGAATACTGCCGCTAAATGCATGCAGATAAAGGTTTACCGGAAGGACACCCTGCGCTACCTCAGTGGTCTGCAGCTTATGATCCTCCTTATGAAGCCTGCAGCACGCTCAGCGTTCCCTTTTATTACACAACAGGCTCTGTCTAAGCTGCAGTATGATTTACAGCACGAAGAACGGATTCCTTTGGATTGTCTGACGGCGCTTGTACTTCAATATGTACCGCTGGAAACTCTGCGTACCCTGTTGACAGAGCTTGGCCGGATAGTGTGCTGGGGCTATTATTATTCCTTTTATCCCAGTAAACAGCACGGCTCTACCGTATTAAACCGCAAAAGCATGGAAGCTGTGAACTACCTGCAGGCAGGAAATCAGGAGGCATTTTCCACTCAGCTGTGCATATGCTATGCTCATATTCTGGATGTTGTCCGCTCAAATATGATCGATTTACAGCTCTTTGAGGCATCCTATATGAAAACACCGGATGAGGTCTTTTTATAAAAAAACAGCTGATTATACGCCGGTTCTTTCTTACTTTAGGGAGTATGCAAACAGGGAGAGATCAACTTCTATTGATAACTACTATCGTGTTGATTTCTCCCTGCTTTTAATTTGCGTAAGAACCTATGCGCCGGCAGCCGTTTTTCAGTATCCGTGAATTTCGAACACTGTATATTCTTTGTCAAAATGATAGCCGAGCTTCTCCGCCAGATGTACAGAATCCATATTGTGGGCATCCCAGCTCGGATACCAGCCACGCTTCAGGCATTCCAGTATCAGCTTTGCGCATGCTGCAGCTGCCAGTCCCTGTCTTCTGTATTCCTTTTTTGTATCTACCTGAATTTCAATTCCCTCGCGATAGGAGCTGTAGGAGGAGGCGCCGGCAACCGGAAGCTTGTCCTTCAGGACAGCAACTCCAAGCCCAGTTGTGCGATATGTCTCGTAATCCTTATATAAAGAGGTCCATTCCTTGCACCAAGGCTGTTGCCGCGACCAGTTGAATATCGTTTCGTCGATCAGCTTCAGCTCATATTCTGAGCTGAGGTTCTCTACGATATGCTGAAGGTGCCGCAAAGAGAAGATGCCTGCCTCCTTTTTTATGGCATATCGCGTGACCTCCTTGGCGCGTTCCCCATATTGCGCCTGAATGGCAGCTTTTAAAGAGGTGGTATCTGCGCTCATGATGATAAAGGGAATTGTATATGTGTCCGGCTTATATGCAATCAGCTCATGATTGACCTCTCCTGCGAAAAAGCAGAAGACGCCCAAAACCGCCATAGCTGATTTCGGATTTTCAGGATCATCTGCGTAAATATCCCCCATCACATTTTGCAGACAGGAAAGAATCATCGTATCCTGTGCATGTGCAAACAGAGCCTCAGCCCGTTCGGGATGCTTCATTTTATATATCATAATAACGTTCCTCCTAATCAATACAGCATACTACTTCCTGCTGTGATAGCTGCCGCAGGATTTCATCTACAAGAAAACAACAAAGAATGCTTTGCTCCGCACGCAGGATCGGGCTTTCCAGCCGACCGGTTTCCAGACATGCATGAATATGTTCTGCTTCATATTTCATTTCATAGACGCAAGGATGCTGTATCCTTTGCTCTACACCGTCCACTACAAGGAAGTATTCCCGTGCCTTCCAGTAATTCGGAATGCGGATATATCCCTTTTCAAAATAAAACAGTGCCTGCTGCAGGGTTTCCCCGTTCATGGAAATCCTGCTGTTGACAAGAATATCGTCGAACAGGAAATTCATGCTTACCCTGTCAATAGCCCCCAGCACTTCTCTTGTTCCCATAGCAGAAGCATGAATCTTATGCGGCTCTAGCAAATACTGCAAATATTCAATCGTATAGCTGGCGCTGCCATACACCACCCCTCCCTGCAAAGGATCGTGCATCCATGCGGCACGCGGGTTGGGAAAGCTTGCACTCATCGCAACCTGCAGAAGCTTCCCCAGTGTCTGCTTCTGCAGGATATCGCGGATATCCTGTGTGACAGGCAGAAACAGACTTTTTTGTGCTTCCATCAAAAACAGCTGCTTCTGCTTTGCTAAGGCAAACAGCTCCTTTGCTTCCCCGCAGGACAAAGCAATCGGCTTTTCGCATACAACATGCTTGCCATGGTGAAGAGCAGCTTTTATTTCTTTTCCGTGATTTGCATTGTTTACCGCAATATAAACGATATCCACATCCGGATCCGTATATACCTGTTCATATGTCCCATAAGCCTTACGTACCCCATACACCTCCGCTTTTGCCTGTGCCTTTTCCAAAGAACGGGAGGCAATGGCTTCTATCGTATCTCCGGCTTCGATAATGGCATGAAGAAAACGCTCTGTTATTGCAGCTACCGATATAATTCCATAATGCAGCACCATACCATCAACCTCTTTTCATAGTCGTCTGATAGAGAACATTTATTCTATTATGACCATCTTATCCTTTTCTTTCCCTGCTGTCAACACGATTTCCCCGTAGAGAGCTTCACCGCATAAGATACCATAATGATGAGCATTACAGGTTCAGGTACAGCAATTCAACCTTATCTTCCTTTTCGTTTCCTATTTCACCTTATAAAGCGATTGCCGTTAAAAAGACGTTTCTATAAAAGCGCTTGGACAACACAGTGTGACATTTATAAGGACTGCACTTTTTCAGGATTCTTCCGCAATTATGACGGATTGGTGAAGCTTTAGAAAAGGAGCTATAAAGATTAGGAATCATAACCTCTTTCAGCTTTCCCATATATGGCACCCTAATTTGAACTGAAGCTCTTTTCGAACCATTTATATATACAGCAAATGTTGAAAAACACGTATCCTTTGCATAAAACATGATATTTATAGAAAGCCTTTTCATTTTTCTGTATTTCATGCAAAAACATAGCTTTTTCATCCGTTTTTGAATTGCTTTTTTTAGAAAACAAGGTATACTAATAGTGTAATCCTCAGATTACAATACCTCACAAGTTCTGTATACCGACAAAATCGTGAGGGAAAGGGCTGGACATGAACAGCCCTTTTTTTCACCCCTTTTTTAAAATGATATAATTCAAGCTTTATTCAGACGATAAAATGATGGATGTAAAAAATTTTTGATAGACTTTTCTACCTCCAGGTGACATGATGGAACTGAAAGGAGCATGTACATATGGAAATAGGTAAAAAATTAAAAAAGGCGCGCATAGCTTGCGGACTGACACAAGAGCAGGTTGCAGATAAAATCAATGTATCCCGCCAAACGATATCCAACTGGGAAAACGAAAAATCCTATCCGGATATCATAGATAGGATAGATATGAGTAATCTTTATTCTATCAGCCTGGACGAAATATTAAAAGGAGATGATAAATTGATGGAGCATTTAGAAACAAATACGAATGTAGTAAAAAGCAATCAAAAATTAGTTATGGCAATTTTGTTGAATATCCTGTTTGTATTACTCCTTGGAATATGTAATGTGTTTCTATCCGGCAATCTATATTATCTCATAGGTGTATTCTGCTTTGCCATATTGAGCTCGGCGATTTTACTGTATCAGATTATCAAAAAACTTTAAGGAGGAGTATCTTATGAATATCAATACGACAATAACAGCAGTGGTATGCAGCGCAGTTTTTTTTGTAGGTGTCATTGAAATTGTATATCAAATCTATCATATCACCGTCACCGATGCAAATGCGAGAGGTCTGAAGCACCCAAAGCTCTGGGGATTATTAGCCATGAATGGAAATAATTCCAGTGGTTTGATCCTTTATCTGATTACCAGAAGAAACTATCCTTTCGTCGATCTCACTTCAGATGCCCAATCGGAAATCGAGAGAAGAAAGAAAGCCGCTGGTATCGGATTACTCTTCCTAGTAACAGGCGCTATCAGCTTTGTGCTTAGTGCAATGACCTTCATCTAGCAGGCAGTAAAACCTTCCTGTCTATTTCCAATGAAAAAGCCGGGCTATCTCCTGTATAATAAGATAGCCCTTGAGCTGAATGCTTCAACTATATGCAAGCCTTCCCGAACACCAAAAGGCGATGATTACTTTTCCTGGAAAACCTTCCGTAATCATCGCTTTTTATTTGCGATTTGCCCATAGGATAGCTGTATCCAGGTGAAAATCATAAAATGTGAAACACAGGATCCTACATATAAGAGTTAAAAAAACAGGCTACACATTTTCCAAAGCCCTTATTTAAGACCTTTTAACCTTTCGGCAAAATGTATATAACCTGATAATTTCAAATGGTGCGGGCGACAGGACTTGAACCTGCACGCGCGAAGCACTAGATCCTAAGTCTAGCGTGTCTGCCAATTTCACCACGCCCGCAAATGCTTTAATATTATAACATATCCTGTGATAATTGCAATCCTTTCTCTGAAATTTCTTAAAAAAATCAACTAACAATCCTATTCAACTCTATTGCATAACGAGGTACATAAAACTGCAATAAAAGTAAAAAGAAACGGGCTATACTTTATCGACAATCCTGCTATCTCCGTATTTTATGCAGGCTCTCTTAGAATCTGACTGATAATTCGTGACACAGATATCCCATCTTCTTCTATCTCATCCCTCATAGGCCCACACCTTGTCCGTTCAGGAACAGCTTTTTTCATAAATGTCAGCTTTTCCTTATGTAGAAAGAATTATAAAGCTATTATGTGGTATAATGGAGGGGATATAAATCATAACAAGGGAGGATTCCTTCATGAAAAAACTCAGACTCGCAGCCGTTTGTATGCTCCTATTATCTGCTACTGTTTTACAGGGCTGTTCCGCTAATGACCATGGACTGGACCCCGATAAGCCTATCACTCTGACCCTCTGGCATTATTACAGCGGTTCACAGAAGCAGGCATTTGATGAGCTTGTTGATGAATTCAATGAAACACAGGGGAAAAAGCAGGGAATCAGTGTGGATGCTGTCGCAAAGGGAAGCATATCCAACATTTCCGCAGATTTAAAAAGCTCTCTGGAGAAAAAAGTAAATGCTCCGGAGCTTCCGAATATTTTTGCCGCCTATGGAGATACGGCGGAGGATATGGAAAAAGCGGAAAAGCTCGTTTCCATCAATGCCTATATGTCAGATGAGGAAATGGCAGAATATGTCGATGACTATATGAAGGATGGCATTCTGCACAATCATGATGATGTCAATATCTTCCCAATAGCAAAGGCAACGGAGGTCATGGTTATCAATAAGAATAAATGGGATGAATTTGCGAAAAAGGAAGATGTAAAGCTTTCCGATCTGGATACATGGGAGGGACTTGCCCATGTCAGTGAGAAATACTATACATACAGTGGAGGAAAAGCCTTTTTTGCGAGAGATGCCCTCATGAATTATCTCAATGCCGGAAGCGAACAGCTGGGTACACCGCTATTTACCATAACCGGATACTCCGGCTCCTTCACCGTCAGCAAAGAAACCATGCGCAAGCTTTGGAATCAGTATTATGTTCCGTTTGTAAAGGGCTATTATACCAAAAACGGACGGTTTGCCAGTGATGACATGAAAACCGAGGATGTCATTGCCTGTGTTGCCTCCTCTGCAGGAGCAACCTTCTTTCCGAAGGAAATCATCAGTGATGATGGAACAGGCTATGCTGTGAAATATATCGTACGTCAGGTTCCCAACTTCGAGGAAAAAAAGAGCTATGCGATTACACAGGGAGCTGGTATGGCTGTCAGTAAAAGCGATGAAACACACGAATATGCTTCCATTCAGTTCTTAAAATGGTTCACGGAAAAGGAAAGAAATACGCTGTTCTCCGCAGAATCCTCTTATCTGCCGGTGAAAAAGGAGGCAAACTCCTTTGAATCCTGGAACTCCATTACGGAAGCCGAAAAGGTTACTGCGAATCAGCTCGTAAGAGATATCGTCAAAACCTCGATGGAAACTGTCTCAAAGAGTACTCTGACCTCGCAGAAATCATTTAACAAAAGCTTTGAAATCCGCAATTATCTGGAAACAGCACTGAATGAAAAATGCGCCGGGGATGCCCTTAAAATACAAAAGGCAATAAAGCGTGGAGACAGCCGCGAAAAAGCTTGGAAGCAATATCTCAGCGATGAAAATTTCAATACATGGTTTGAACAGATTACAAAGGATATTAACGAAAAGATGAAGGACAGTGATGCATAATGCAGAAGAATTCCCTGTTTCGCAGGCTGCTGATAACGCTCACGCTGACCGGTGCCGCGATCTGTCTGATCTTTATGGGTACGGTTTTTGCCGGTGGTACCATCAGCAATCTGAAGGATATCTCTTATCATCTCTTTCATCAGCGGGTGAAATTCAGGGTATCGGATCTGCAGGAAATCATGGCAACCGATCTGTATCAGCAGGATACCTACAAGGAACTGCTACAGGAATGTGAAAAGGTTTATCATAATGCTGCCGCCTATCAGAACAGCAGGGAGCTGCCGGCATCCGTCCTGAAGCAGATGGATGCCTTCTCCAAGCTGAAATACATCACAGGCTCCTATGTTATATTTGATAAGGATGTCTTTCATACCGATAGCTACCCTGCCTATTATCTGACAGATGGTACCCCCGGTGACACATATAATGATAAAAGCGATATCATTGCACGCTTTGGCAATGCAAGTGCTCTCAAAAAAGCAGGCTACTCTCTGCATTCCGAGTGGAAAACCTTCATGAAGCTATCAGAAAAGGATGAAAACGACGGCTTTTACTTCCGTCCCTATCAGGCGACGGTAAACAATCCAAGGGAAGAAATTAAAAGCTACGGCTATTGGGGTACGAGCATACGTATGCAGGATAATGAAACCGAGTTCATCACCTATTCCTTTCCTCTGATTAGCTCTGAGCATCAGGTGTACGGTGTTGCCGGTGTGGAAATATCCCTTGATTTTCTAAAAAAATATCTTCCCTATGAAGAATTAAACGATGATTCCAGCAATGCCTATCTGCTGGCATGCAAAAATAAGAATACCGACACCTATGAAGTGGTATACAGCAATGGTCCCAACTATCGCAGTCTGTTTCCTATCGGAAAGAAATTCGAGCTGGAGGATGCCGCCGGTGAACGCGGCTCCACCCTGACGGTAAACGATCGATTACTTGTCATGCAGCAGGAACAGCTGCACCTTTATGAAAGCAATACGCCCTTTGTCGAGCAGGAATGGTATCTGATCGGTACGCTGGAATACGACGCACTGTACAGCAGCGCAATTCGTCTTCAGAAAACCATTCTCTGGACAATGCTGGGCTCGATACTGCTCGCCTTCATCATCGCTCTTTTCACAAGCATGAAATTCTCACATCCGATTGCACAGCTTGCCAAGGTATTGAAGAATTTCGATCCGAATGATGAAATGCATCTGCCGAGAGTGAAAGTACTGGAGGTTGATGAGCTTGCTTCCTCCATTGAGGAATTAAGCAGAAATCTGTCCACAGCGGAATCCAGACTTTCCCAGGTCATCCATGCGCTGGATATGCCAATCGGCGCCATTGAGGTCTATGATTCCGGACTCGTTTACTGCACGGAGGAAATTCCCCATCTGCTCTGCTTTCATAACAGAAAACGAACCTCCTATACACATAAGGAATTTGTACAGGAAATCGAGGTTTTCAAAAAGCGTATAGAAATCTTTGAAGAAAAAGAGGAATGGCAGGACGGCAGACAGGTCCACACCTATGTGATCTCGCATCAGCTGGATGAGCATGAAACATGGCTACGCTTCATCCTTTCCCAACATGAGGGAACCCATGTCATTGTCGTTATGGATGTCAGTGATGAAATCCGCGAAAAACGCAAGCTGACCTATGAGCGCGATCACGATGTACTCACGCAGCTCTTTAACAGAAGGGCCTTCCGCAGCCGCGTGGAAGCGATTCTGAGCGGAGATGCCTGCGGAATCTGCGCCATGATTTTATGGGATCTTGACAACCTGAAGGTAATCAATGACACCTATGGACACGACGCCGGTGATCAGCTCATCTGTGCCACCGCCCGCTATCTGCAAAAGCTCTCCTCCTCCCGCTGCATCGTATCGCGTATGGCAGGGGATGAATTCCTTGTCTTCTTCCATCACTATCAAAAGGAAAGTGAAATTCGTACGATTGTTGAGGGTATGCATCGACAGATCAACGCACACAAAATCACCTTTACAGGGAAAGAAGAAATCCGAATTCGCCTGTCTGCGGGGATTGCCTGGTATCCAAAGGATGCGCAGGACTTTGATACGCTCAGTAAATATGCCGACTTTGCCATGTATTCCATCAAGAGTACACAGAAGGGCGGTATTGAGGAATTCCAGCCAAGCACCTATCATAAGGACAAGCTGCTGCTCAGCGGCCGCAATGAGCTGAATGAAATACTGGACCATAATCTGGTCAGCTATGCATATCAGCCGATCGTCCACCTGAAATCAAAAGAAATCTACGCCTTTGAAGCACTGATGCGTCCACGCAGTACGATTATCACATCTCCGGTGGATATCCTGCGCGTTGCCAGATCGCAGAGTCAGCTTTACCGTGTGGAATTCATGACCTGGACGCAGTCAATCGCTCAGTTTGCGGACTTCCACTCTGCCTTTCCCAAGACCCGTCTGTTCATCAACTCCATCCCCAGCATCCCGATGCTGGATGATCTGACACAGAGTCTCGAACAGCAGTATAAAGAGCATCTGCCGTTGCTGGTCATCGAGATGATTGAAACAGATGAAATCGAACAGCATTATCTGGAAACCAAGCAGCAGTTTGCAAAGCGCTGGGACGCACATATCGCGATTGATGATTTCGGAAGCGGCTATAGCAACGATTCCACCCTCTTAAACGTCGCAGCAAACTATATTAAGATTGATATGATGTTTGTACGTGATATTCATAAGGATGAAAACAGGCAGCGACTGGTTGAAAACATGATTACCTTTGCCCATCGCCAGCATATCCGTGTAATCGCTGAAGGTGTGGAAACCAAAGAAGAGCTGCAGCAGCTGATTCGCATGGATGTGGATTTTGTACAGGGCTATTATCTTGGAAAGCCGGCACTTCAGATAAGCGATATCTGCGAAGCAGACATACGCAGAAAGCTCAGTAATCTTTAGCATCGCTATTGCACGGCAGCTAAAAGTATGCTGTGAGGTAAAAAAGGTTGCTTCAGCTCCTACCCGTATCTATTGCTAAAGCTGTTTCTATATCACAAAAGGCGCAGCATCCCTGTGGATCTTCCCCGATATAAATAATGAAAAAAGGAGAATTCAATCCTATTGTATTTCATCAATAGAAATTGAATTCTTCTTTTTATGAACACTGAAAGATGAAACTCCCTGAGACGCTGTACCTTTTTCTGTATACCATTATAAGCAGCGGCTGCATTACGCTTAGAAGTAGCGCAGAACACAGCTGCTTCTGCAAGTTACATGAGATGCGGCAGCTGCTTGCGCAGACACTCCTTCAGCTGCATCAGCTGCTCCTGCAATCGCTCATAGGAGGTATGGACAAAGCCTGCCATACATACCTGACGGATTCCCTTCCCTTCGATATACAGCTGCTTTTTCAGCGCTATCATCGAGATAAAGGATTTGCTGAATCGCTCATCATACAGCACCACCAGCATGCAGTCGCGAAGCAGAAGCCGATGCATGGGAAGCATGGCAGTGAAGTCCTCATACGTACCTGTTTTGCAGTTTTCCTGATAGCATTGAAACAGATACGAAACAAGAGCATCCTCATCAGCGGCATGATGCGCACACATGCTGCAGGATATCGGCTGCAGTGCTGATCGCTGCTGCCGCAGCTGCTTCAGATAAAGCTGGAGCTTTTGAATATCGCTGTCCTGTATCATACTGCTGATCTCCACATTGGGAACCTGTTTATGCAGATAATCGAATGTTATGAAGAAATCAACCTCTGCAGCAGCCGCATCAATTTCATCCTCCGTCAGAATACGCACAATATCAATATTCGGCAGCGCTTCACTGATCCGCATACGGCCATAATATGCCAGCTCCAAGGAGCAGTTGACAATCATTCCCGCACGAAAACGCACCTGCATATCCAGCTGATGAAAATATGGCAGTAAAAGCATGGATAAGCGTGTATATTCGCTCTCGTACAGCTGCAGCCCGCGCAGTTTTTCATCCTTATGAAACAGGCGCATAACACTGAGGAACTCCGCCATGGAATCAAATTTCACCTGTGTATCATTATAATGGAGCACCCGCATGGCATGATGCTTTCGTATCATCGCTGTCTGCAGCAGAATGGAAAAGAGAATCGGAAGCTCCTCATCCGGCTCCCCGTGATATTCCTGCTTCAGCAACGCAAAGAAACGCGCACTCAGCTGCCTGGTTTCCTCATTCACTACAAATTCATGCAGCATGCTTCTATTCCACTGCCGTGCCCCGCTTTCTATCAGCTGTTCCAGAAACCGCATTTCCTCACCGTTAACATCCACATGGAAATAATCCTGAAGCATGGTATGGACCCGTCTGTTTCCCACATAGGGCGTTTGCTCCTGCAGGCCATAGCCCATCTGAATCCGTTTCATCATAACGCCGAGATAAATACTGAAATGATGCAGCGCATTCGCCGTAAAGCGATACCGATAGGCATCCTCGTACAGCCGCAGAATATCGCGAAACAGAGACTGATGCTCCTGCAGAAAAACCGGTTCAATACTCATAATCATCGCCTTATCCGCTCGCTGATAAAAATAGTACAGCACAAACAGACGAAGCTGCCGCTCGTCCCCGTCGATATGCAAATGTGTCCCCTTCGTGATTTTCAGATGAAACATCCGCAGCATACTTTCCCAGCACAGCAAATCTTCCTTCAGCTGAAGACGGTTTGTATACAATTCATCGGCAAGCGTATCCATCGTGTACGGCTCCTGTCGAAACAGCAGTAAGATCATACCGTGATAAAACCTGTCCAAATCCGGCTTGATTTCCAGAACCCTGGATTCCAGCAGATAGCGGACATACTCCTCCTCCCGCTCCATCAGAAGCATCCGTACACCGCTTCCCCGCTTGGTCTGAATCCGTGATGTTACCTCATTCATATGCAGATAGGCATTGATTGCCTTAATATCATTGCGTATCGTTTTCTCACTGAAGCCGAATTCCCCGCATAATTCCTGAATTGGCTGATAATGCTTCTGTGACAGCAGATACAGAAGCAGTTTTCGCTGTCGCTGGTTCATACATCTCCCGCTTTCCTCTTTGTAAAAATTTTACCACAGTTACGGTAATTTTGCTACTTAACAACGCCTTCAACAGGCCTATAATGGACTATGGTATAGAAAGTAAGTATTTGAGGAGGCAATAGCTATGGAAACTGTACTAAAACAAAAGAAACAGATGATATATCTTCCACTGATCGTTCTCATGTTTACACAGATTGGAACCTCAGGGGATAATGCGGTTCTCAGTGTCGCGACAAACGCACTGATATCCGCATTGCATGCAAGTATGAATGACATTCAGCTTGCCAATATGGTGTATTCGCTCTGTGCCGGGGCGTTTATGGTTGCCGGCGGAATGCTGGGAATCATCATCGGCTGGAAAAAGAACTTCCGCATCGGTGTGATTCTTGCCATCATCGGAGAGCTCATGCTGGCCATCTCCACCAATGTTGTTATGTTTACCTGGGGCGGCCGTTTGCTGGTCGGTCTGGGCGCAAGCTTTATGATACCTTCCGTTCTCGGACTGATCCCGGGAATCTACAGTGGTAAGGAACGCGTCTTCGCGTTTGGTGCCATCGGTGCAGCCACCGGGATTGCGGCAGCCGCAGGTCCCATCGTAGCCGGCTTTCTGCTGGATGCATTTGGTTTTCGGGTTGCCTTTGGTGCACTCGCCGTTTACTTTTTCCTGATTCTCATCGGTTCAACGGCAATCCCCGAGGTTGAGCGTTCAACAAAGAATCTGAAAATGGATGTGCGCGGAACGATCGTTGCGGCAATCGGTCTGTTCCTGTTTTTGATCGGTATTTCCAAGATTTCCGTATGGGGACTTATAACACCGCTGCAGGCACCGTTTACGCTTTTTGGAATCTCCCCATCCCTGCCGCTTGCGCTGCTTGGTGTCATCATTCTTGCTCTACTGGTCGTTATGGAAAAAAGCATTGAACAGAAGAACGGATGTGCCCTGCTTCCTTCCTCCTTTCTGAAATCCGCGCAGGTCCGTGCAGGACTGTTCGCCAGCGCCATTGTATTCCTGTATCTGGGAGGTACTGTTATGCTGGTAAATCCCTATCTGCAGGTTGTCGGTGGGTTCAATGCCGTTCAGACAGGGGTTGCGATGATCTGTGTCGGTGCTCCCATGTTTGCGGCATCCATGGGGGTTCCGAAATATGCAGCGCAGGTACATCCGAAAACGATTCTTCGCATCGGCTATATCCTGCTTGCCGTTTCCGTGATCCCTATGGCATTCTCTTTGCAGGAGCACGGAGTATCCATCGGCATGTATATCGGGTTGATCATTGCCGGTATCGGTCAGGGAATGCTGAGTGCACAGGCAAGCAATGTCGTGGCACTGGCTGTCAATGAGCGTGATGCCCAGCAATCCGGCGGCATACAGGCTACCGCAAGAAATGTCGGACAGGCAATCGGTGTTGCGGTGCTTGGCATGGTTATGATTTTCACGATCAATGCCAATCTGGGAAGCAGTATGGAAAAGGATGCATTGCTCTCCGCCTCCCTTGTACAGCAGGAGGAAGCAAAAAATGTCAGCTTTATGTCGGATGAGGCCTTTATCTCTTCCCTGTCGGATCTCACCATGAAGCCGCAGGAGCAGCAGGAGCTTGTCCGTCTGAATGCACAGGCCCGCATGCATTCCACACAGTATGCACTCTATGTACTGGGAATTCTTTCCCTTGTATGTATTTTCAGTACCGGCGGCATTACGATTACAAAAAAAGAACAGGCATAAATTCATGCATCAGTGATAAGGAGATGAGGAAAGATGCAGAAATTATATACAAATGGTACCATCCTTACGATGAAGGAAAACGAATTATACAGTGAGGCACTGCTGATCAGGAACGGAAGTATTCAGGCAGTCGGCACAAGGAAGGATCTGGAGCCTCTATGCGAGGCAGATTGTGAGCGAATCGATTTGCAGGGAGCATGCCTGATGCCCTCCTTTATCGATGCGCACTCCCACATGCTGCAGTTTGCGAACACCCTGAAATTTGTTCCGCTGAAAAGCTGCACCTGTGTTGCGGATATTCAGGAGGAAATCAAACGCTACATTGAAGAGAAACAGCTAGCGGATGGTGAATGGGTGATGGGCTTTGGCTATGACCATAATGCACTTGCTGAGCACCGGCATCCAAACTGCCATGAGCTGGATGCCGCAAGCCGTACGCATCCTATCATTCTTGCACACTCCTCCTTCCACATGGGAGTCTTAAATACCATGGCTCTGCAGGCTTATGGTCTGGATGACAGCGTGAAGAATCCGGAGGGTGGAAGCTATGGCCGTGATGAGCAGGGACACCTGAACGGATATATGGAAGAGGTTACCTTCATGCGCGGTCCCGGAGAACGTGTCATGAGTCTGGAAAACATTGATGCGTATGCCGTCGAGGCACAGAAAATCTATGCCAGCTTCGGTATTACCACAGCACAGGAGGGCTTTGCGCACAGGAGCGAGGTGGATATTTACGAACGCCTTGGCCGCAGCGATCAGATGCTGCTGGATATGGTTGCATACGTGGATATCGTGGAGGACAGCGAGGTTGTTCAGCAAAGAGAGGACCTTAAGGAGTACAGGAACCACTTTCGCATCGGCGGCTACAAGCTGTTTCTGGACGGCTCCCCACAGGGTAAGACGGCATGGATGAGCAAGCCGTATGTAAACAGCGGTGATTATTGCGGCTATCCGATCTATACGGATGAGCAGGTGGACGGCTACGTACAGCAGGCTCTTGATGAACACCGCCAGCTGCTGGTGCACTGCAACGGAGATGCCGCAAGCCAGCAGATGCTGAACGGCTATCATCACAGCAGACAGAAAACCACAGATACCCGTCCGGTCATGGTACATTCCCAAACCCTGCGTCCGGATCAGCTGCCGCAGCTGAAAGAAACCGGCGTGATGCCAAGCTATTTTGTTGCCCATGTATATCACTGGGGTGATGTACACCTTGTCAATTTCGGAAAACAGCGGGCAGAAAATATCTCCTGTACCGCCAGTGCCCTGAAAAATCACATTCCCTTTACCTTCCATCAGGATACCCCGGTTATTCTGCCGGATATGCTGGAAAGTGTATGGGCTGCAGTCAATCGTGTCACGAAGAATGGTGTCGTACTGGGTGAACAGCAGCGCATCAGTGTTCTGGAAGCACTGAAGGCTGTGACCATTAACGCCGCCTATCAGTATTTCGAGGAGGACCGCAAGGGTACACTGGAGGCCGGAAAGCTGGCAGATCTGGTTATTCTAAATGAGGATCCATTAAAGGCTGAGCCGATGAAGCTCCGTGACATTCAGGTCATGGAAACCATCAAGGAAGGCCGTACTATTTATAAAAAAGCAGCATAGCCATAAGCAATATGGGCAATGAAACAGGGACTTAGGCTGATGAAAAGCAGGCAAAATGAAAATTGCCCGCTTTTTTTATTGCCATCCTGAAGCTGCAGCAAAGCTTTCTACTCTTTATCTGCCTTTCAAAGATGCCGTATGCCAGCATTTTCCCTTAAAGCTTCACGCTGCTTTATACGATTCACAGTCCGACAGCTTCTTTATTTATATGTATTATATGTATGATCAGCTGAAGATACCTCCGTTATAGCGATACTGAGCATAGAGCATAACTCCGATTCCCGGAAGCAGACCGCCAAACAACACCGGCAGAAAAAGCACCTTTTGGCACGACAGAATCACTGCAGAGCTGACAAAGCATATCCCCACAACAGCAAGCCCCACTCCCATCAGATGCAGATAGGGTGTGATATCCTCTTCCTTCATATTCTGATAATGATAATCATGCAGAAATGCAATACGCCTTCGCATGCCAATCTCCACTGCAAAATAAAGCATCAGCGCACCCAATGCCAGAAAAATAATAGCTGCCATATCGCTTCCTCCCCTTCTTTTTCATCATTATATGCTATGTATTATTATTTCACAAGACGCAAAACGGCATAAGTTCTCTTGTGCGGATGCTAAACGAAAAAGCCTGCAGGCATCGTTTTCGTGAAGGACTCAATTCACTGCCCGTGTAAAATATGTGAGGCTTCCTCTGATGATGACAAGAGCATAGAAGGTACATGTCCTTCTATCTCTAGTGTTTTACAGCCTTTGCACTGATTATTTAAAGCCCAAAATCATAACGGACTATAGAAAAAAATCATGTTTTTAGCACTCTAGTATTGACAGTGCTAAATTATGTGATATAATAACAGTGAAGATGAGGTAAGGTACCTGTAGGACATGGTTTTAGGAATCGAGGCGATGGATATAGTATTGCTTCCCGCAGATATTTGTACACATCTGAAAAATCTGAATCATACAATACGATAGAAAGAGGTGGACTTTATGATGAGATTTTTACCAGACGTATTTACAGACACATTTGAAGACATGTGGAAGGATCCGTTTTTCACAAAGAGCAACAGCTGCATGAAAACAGATGTTCGTGAGCTAGACGGTAACTATCTGCTGGACATGGAGCTGCCTGGTTATAAGAAGGAAGACATTCATCTGGATTTAAAGGATGGATACCTCAACATTACAGCCGCAAAAAACAGTTCCAACGAAGAGAAGGATGACAAAGGAAACATCATCCGTCAGGAGCGCTACAGCGGTTCCTGTGCTAGAAGCTTTTATGTCGGAAATGCAATCCGTGAGGAGGATATCCGTGCAAGCTTCGACAACGGCGAACTGAAAATCACCTTCCCGAAGGAAGAGAGCCGCAAGGTTGAAGAAAAACGCTTTATTCCTATTGAATAAGTGTGAGAGGATGCGTAAAAAGCATCCTTTTTCTTTTTGCCAACCCGGTTCCATGGTATACTAATATTAGAGGTGAATTTATGACAAGCTGGATCAAAGAAGCAGTATTTTATCACATTTATCCGCTGGGCTTTGTTGGCGCAGCGCAGTATCATGAGGAGGACATCACGCACTCCATAAAGAAGGTGGAGGACTGGATTCCCCATATGAAAAAGCTGGGAGTCAATGCCTTGTACCTGGGGCCGGTTTTTGAAAGCCATGAGCATGGCTATGACACAAGCGATTACCGCTTGCTGGATCATCGCTTAGGTACAAACGATGATTTCAAGAGGGTATGCGACAGCCTGCATGCAGCCGACATCCGCATCGTTTTGGATGGTGTGTTCAATCATGTCGGTCGTGATTTCTGGGCATTTCGCGATGTTCAGGAAAAGAAGGAGAAATCAACCTATTGCGACTGGTTTTCCAACCTGCACTTTCATGCACGCAGTCCGCTGAATGATGATTTTACCTATGATGCATGGGAAGGACACTATAATCTGGTAAAGCTCAATCTGGAGAATGAAGAGGTTGTTCGCTATCTGCTGGATAGTATTGCGATGTGGATGGATGAGTTTCACATCGACGGCCTGCGCCTGGATGCAGCCGATTGTATACGTCCCGAATTTTTTCGCAGACTGAAGGCGTTCTGTAAAGAAAAAAATCCGGACTTCTGGCTGATGGGGGAAATCATACACGGTGATTACAACCGCTGGGCAAATCCCGACATGCTGGATTCCGTTACCAATTATGAATGCTATAAGGGACTGTATTCCTCTCACAATGAAAAGAATTATTTTGAAATCGGATATTCCTTAAACCGACAGTTTGGCAACGGTGGAATCTATCAGGGACTGGATCTGTATAATTTCGTCGATAATCACGACGTAAACCGTCTGGCAAGCACTGTTAAAAACAAAGAGGATCTGTTTAATATATATACCATCCTCTTCACCATGCCGGGAATTCCAAGCATTTATTACGGCAGTGAATATGCAGTTGAGGGTAGAAAGCACAATGGCAGCGATGCCGATATCCGCCCCTGCCTGCAGCTGTGTGAGTTTGATTCAGAAAAGCTCTGTGAGCACCTTGCACTGCTTTCTTTCGTGCATAAGATGAAAGCCTGCAGTCACGGCAGCTATGAGCAGGTACTGCTTCGTAATGAACAGTTTGTATTCTGTCGAAGCTGTGAGCAGGACAGTCTGTATATCGCATGCAATGTGGCAGATGCGGATTATAAAGCAGAGCTGCCTATCCCACAGGGCTGCTGGAAGGATTTTCTGCGTGGCACGACATACAGAAGTGAAGGCGGAAGCCTGCAGCTTACCATTCCCGCAAAGAGCTCCTGCATTCTGTACAAGGATAACGAGAGTGAACAGACTGTGACAGAAGATTGCAGTATTCCGTACGGGGAAGCCCGGGACCTGATGGAGGAAGAACAATCAGCGGTATACGCAGTACCAATTTTTGTAAAGCCGTTAAAGGAAGCAGAGGGTCTTCCGGTGGAAGGCATGGAAGTAAAGCCTGGAAAATACCGCCATTTCAAAGGAAAATGCTACAGCGTGCTGTATGTGGCAACACACAGTGAAACGCTGGAGCGCTATGTTGTATACCGGCAGCTATATGGCAACGAGGAGGTCTGGATACGCCCTCTTGCTATGTTTTGTGAGAGCATTCTGGTTGATGGCGTACTGACACCACGCTTCACCTATATCGGAAAATAAGAGGAAAAAATCACCATAAAGAAAAAGACTTATCCATGGAAGCAGGCTGTTCTGCACTTATCGCATACAGCGATTGTTTCCGGATAAGTCTTTTATTATAGTAAAGCCTTTTTCATGTTTCTGAAGTTAATCCCTGTCTTTTTACACGGTTGTCTGCATAGTCAGCCTCACAACGCCTGCACATAGGCCTGTATAACAGCGTGAATCTGCTCGGACTGCAGCATCGCACTGCTCTCGTTCATCAAAGTGGTTACAGCATCCAGGCCGAGAGGAAGACTGCGCCGCATGCGGTATGCAAACGGCTTTGGAAACAGATGCAGCTGCTTTGCAATCGATCCGATAAGCAGGAACCGGCAATTTTTCTCAACAAAGGACTGCATTGCGCTGGCTTTTGCTGGATAATGATAAAACAACACCTCATGCAGATAGGTATGCAGGCGTTGTGCAAGGCGCAGACGCTGTCTTTTCCCGTGCAGCATGCTGGCAAGTGTATGCTGGCACAGAATGCGATCCTCCTCCATATCCTGTATATCATCTGCCACCTGTAAAAGAAAACCGTAGGCGATACAGAAAAATGCTTCTTTTTCAGAAAGGTCTCCATCCATCAGATAGCCGTCAGCCAAAACAGAGGCTCCCCCCTTGTATATGGATATCCTTCGTATTTCTTCTTCACAAAGTCTGCTATCCTGCTGTACGGACAAGATCTGGCCCTCCTGAATGCGCAGAAGTGCATCATACACATCCGGAAACTGTTGGCGGGGAAAAGTATCCTCAATCATGGAAACAAGGGCATCTACCTGACGATACAGGTCTGCATCCATCGGCCTCTGTTCCCCCTTCAGACGTTCGCTCAGCCAGCTGTTAAACGCCTTTTTCCGTTGTTTGTCGATAGCAGGGTCATCCAGAAAATTATCGGTATACGGATACAGCATACTGTAGGCGAAGATCGCCTTGTGATAGCACAGCTTCCGCTCCAGCATACATTCCAGCAGCAAAATGATCCAGACATTCCGCATTGCCTGCATGATATCATCCAGCTCAAGCGCAGTATCAAAGCACATGGCATCCCGAACGAACTGCTTGGTAATGGATAGGAATTCCTCCTGAACCGCAGGCTTTAACACTGCGAAATTCAGAACGGATTCACTGCGAAGCAAAGCAAGAACACGTCTGTCCATTTCCGTTTTCCACCCTGTATCCTCCAAATTTTCTGCAGCATGCTGTAAAAACGTTTCCCAGTCTGCTTTCAGCGCTACCGCTTTCCTCCTGTTTTCTTTTTGTACCTGTTTTTTCACAGGACTTAGCCTTAATCTGGTACAGCGGCAGTTGAGCCACAGTCTGTCACACTCCCTGACCAGCTCCTCGAAGCTACTCATCCTTCAAACTGCAGATCGATATCCCCCATACTGCTGTGTAGCTGAAGGTAGTTGTCACTCGATCGATTTCCTTCCTCTGCATCACATGACAGCTCCCATTCCCGGTTTTGGATCTGTGTATCTCCCATTGTATTTTTAACCCTGTAGCGATAATCCTTCTGATCTCCGCGAACATGAATCGTGATATCACCCATGCTGCTTTTCACTACGCTGTTTCCATAAAGCTGTCCATCCACCTCAATATCTCCGGCAGATTGCGCAATCGCCAAATCTTTGGAAACGATATGTTCCAGCGTAATATCCCCCAGCTTTTCTTCTATGGTGATATGCTTTGCGGACAGGTTTTTCAGCTGAATGTCACCAAGCTTATCTTCAACGTATATTCGCTCATACTGCTTATCCTTCAACGTAACTATAATCGTATCATTTCGATTCCGATTCCCTTTGCTTATATCCGGATTGTCTACGGTAACCGTTACATTGCCCTTCTCCTGTTTGATGTTCACTTTTTCCTTGCGAATATCGAGGAATGTAATTTTATTTTCCTTTCCCCGTTCAATCCGGACATCTCCCAGACTGACGTCAAGTGACAGCGATTCCACTTCCTGCAGCGACTGATCCCAGCGCTCCTTATAGCTGTGCTTCTCCTCCTCCCAGGATGTAAAATCAAAGCTATCTCCCAACTGTATACCGAAGCTTCCGTTAAACGGCCACCAGTCTACCGTATCCTTGTCAACATGCAGATAGCGCAAATCGCCACCCTTTGCGATCCCCACACCAATACATAAGGATCCCAATACCATCAAAACTACAGACACCACAACCAGTGTACGTATCCCTCTATGCGTTTTCATGCCGTTTTCCTCCCTGTGCCTTATGATACAGCCGTGTCAGTGCATTGGTAAACGCAGGCAGCACGGTACGAATGAGTGAAAAAAACAAAATAGAAAGCAGTAAGCCCAAACCAATACATAAAAATCCGCCACCTGCCGCAATCCATGCATTGGATGGCGTATGGTAGTTTGTAACAGCACTTGCCATCAGAGGTATCCCTGTAATCAATATAGAGGCAAAGGATACAATACCGGCTACGCCCAATGCAAATACGGTAATCACAAGTGCAAACATTACGGCAATAGCCGCAAACAGAAGCGGAAGAGCAATCGGCAGGGCACAGATACCAAGAATGATCATCCCTGCATTTTTCAATGAGCTGTTTGGATTATTTCCTCTGCGATAGTTTCGATGCTGCTGTTCCTGACGTATGGACCTCTCTGCCTTCAGCTGCGCTGCAAACTGTGCCGGTGTCCCTAAATCATCTATGACCTGCTGGTCATTCCCATCCCCTGCTTCTTCAAAATATTCTTCACAATACGAAACTGCATCCTCCACCTCAGATGGTGAAAAATTCGCAAGCCTTCGCTTCAGTTCCGCTATATACTCAGCCTTCTTCATGTTCTTTTCCTCCCTCCAGAATACCACTGATTTTTGTTGAGAATGCCTTCCATTCCTCAACATACTCCCTATATTTATTTCTTCCTGCATCTGTCAATCGGTAATATCTTCGATTTCTGCCCATATGCTGCTGGTCATAGGTTTCCAGATAGCCTTCTCTCATGAGTCTTCGCAGAACAGGATACAGTGTTGACTCACTCACACTCATCACAACCTTTACCTCCTGCGTTAGACGATATCCATAGGTATCCTCCTTGTGCAGCGTTGCCAGCACACAGGCGTCCAGCAATGCAGAGCCAAGCTGAAATGTCATATACATCACCTTTCTTCAATAATATTATACGCCATATAATATTGTAATGCAATCATATATCATAGGAAAGATCAAATAAATGTAACAGCCTGTATCCGCAGCATGCTTTATATACAAAAAGCCGGGATGAATGAACTCCGGCTTTTTTCCTATGGCAGCAAATAACCGCTGCATTTTTTTCCTTTACAGAACAGAAGATTTCCGGATAATCAAAGTACGGGACAAGTTCTGCATGAAAAACCACCCTGCCTGCGACACCTTCAATTCTTCCTGACGCTACCTGTTTCCACCAGCAGCACAGATGCATTATGTTCTCCGCTTCATCTCCAGCATTTCCGCATAATGCTTTACATTAAAAGCCGCAGGGGCATTCTTTTTTAGCAGCTGCAGGTGTTCCTGTTCCTTCCTCATGGACATTAGATTTACAGAATTCACTTGTTCGATCTGTTTCTGTGTGAAATATGTTATTTTCTATACACCTTTTTGCACTGTACACTAACTATTCACATGTATAAACCCTTTTAGTACCCAAAACGGACAATGTAAAATAATTTTGATAGACTTTTTTCCCTAAAGTGACATGATGTATCCGAAAGGAGTACATGCATATGGAGATAGGAAAAAAATTAAAGGAAGCTCGTATCAATTCCGGACTGACACAGGAACAGGTGGCTGAAGATATTAAAGTTACGAGGCAGACAATCTCAAATTGGGAGAATGAAAGATCGTATCCGGATATCATGAACGTTATTGATCTGAGTAATCTTTATTCTCTTAGTCTTGATGATTTATTAAAAGGTGATGATAAAATGATTGAGCATTTAGAAGAAAATACGAATATCGTGAAAAGCAATCGTAAGCTGATAGCCGCTATTATGATCAATGTTTTGCTTGTGATACTCCTTGTGGCCTTCAATATGTTCCTGCGGGATAATCAATATTATTTGATAGGTGTCTTCTGCTTTGCTATCATCAGCTCTGCTGCTTTACTTTATCAGATTATAAAAAAATTATAGGAGGAAAATATGGAAACAAAAATGATGATTTCAGCAGTTATCAGTGGTGCTGTTCTTATTGTAGGAGCATTGGAAATGATCTATCAGATCTATCATATTACTGTGATCGACGCTACAGCAAGGGGATTGAAGCATCCAAAGCTTTGGGGATTTCTTGCAATGAACGGCAATCATACAAGTGGATTGCTTCTTTATCTTATTGGCAGAAGAAACTATCCACTCATTGATCTGTCCCCAGATAGTCAATCCGAGATTGAGCGTAGAAAGAAAGCAGCCGGTATCGGTATAATCTTCCTTGTCATAGGGGCGATTGGTCTAGTCATCAGTATCATGCTCTTTTTTAAATACTTGTAAGTATTTTACTGTCCATACGCAAGCATAAAAGGCACACTACGCTAGGAATGAATACAATTCTAACAGAGTGTGACTTTTATATACAATAAAGAAAAAAACGGATTCCCGAAATCATGGAAATTCGTGCATTATAATAACAGCACTGAACACGCCGGATTTGCAGCAGTCATCACGTTACCTGCATCATGCAGCGGTATCTGCAAAGACACCTCACAGGCACTGTTGTCCACCTTAACACGGCAGGCACGCAAGCCTGTGAAAGCATGAAAGCTAATCAATCTTTGTTCGTATTTTCTTTCTGAGCTTAAATAGCAGACGTCCCGTGTATTTCTCATTTTCCACAAGCTGCTCATAGGCATCCAGCATCCCTGCGGTATACACAAATCCCAAAAGCCCTGCGGCTAAACCCAGAAATATAAAAGCATGGTATTCGCTCCATGGAAGGTAACCGCGCTTCGTGGCAGCCAATGCAACGATTCCCGCAACAAACAGGATGCAGCAGGGAACGGCCACAAATCCATATTTTTTCCGCCGTACCTGATATTCCCTGCAAAGCTCTTTCCTGTATTCATAGTCAAACAGCAGTACCTCCTGCTTCAACACGGCATAGGTGTCCTGCTCATGAAACATACCGATGACAACCGCACAGATTCCAAGGAAAGTGAACTACCGCCAGCTATAGAGCAGGCGGCTTCCAATGAATGCTTGCACATTCATCAAAACTTTTTGCTCGTGTTCAGATACACGTAACTGGTACGTTCACCGTACCTCTACTCCATCGCTCTCGCTCTGGCATACATGGATATACTTTTCGTATGATATTGCTTGCTCCATTGATATCGGCATTCATTAGAATGCCATTTGCTTCTGTACAATCCTCGCTTGATTCTTTTCCCTGTGAAGGTATGCGCTACATCGTTTCCATAGACTGGTATCTGATCCTCGTCAATGGAACTAGCCTTCGATTGTATTGCTTCTTCACAGACCACTACTCTGATCCCTGCCGCTTCTCCTTTGTATTTGATCATTTCGATCAGCGTACGAAACGGTATCTGCACAAATGTCTGATTGTTCTTCTTCCCCATATGGATACGCTTCTTCCAACCCGCATTATTCCCTACGACGATAACTTCAATTCCTTCCTCCACACATAGATTTATTATTTTTCTTGATGCCTTGTGCAGGATATCCTTTACACGTCGATTTCGCTTTTCGCTGATACGTTTCATTCGTTTTGTTTGATGGATCCCTTTGCTATCCTTCTTTCCAGTTCTTAGCAGTGAACGGTAATGTGCGATCTGTTTGTTATAGTATTGATTGACTGCTTTTATTTCATTTCCTTTTATCAGCACAGGGTGGTGTCCACTCGTAAACGCAATCGCCATCAGATTATCGACACCAATATCAATGCCGGTTACTCTGGTTGCCTCATGGATTGTAATCGTCGGTTCCTTGATTTCTATCTCGCATACGATTTCAAGCTTGATAGTATCTCCATTGGGAATCAGACGTACTTCCTTCAGCTTCTGTTCATGCAGATCCATCTTACCAAGATCATATCGATCACGTACACACCCTGCCTGCAGCACTGCCTTAGGAAACTTTACATACCAACCATGTTTGTCTTTTCTCAGTTTGCATATCTGATTGGTAAAGATCAAGGGTTTATAACCGTCTTTGTCTGCATATCGAGGGATATGGGGGATTGCTTCATATTTGTCTGGATGTGCTTTGTAATCAGCTAAAGCAGCAAAAAAGCTTTTCCAGTCACGATACAGCATATGCAAAACATTCTGATTTGCCTGCGCAGGAAGAGCACGGTAATCGATCTGGTCACGCAATTTAAAAAAACCATCCAGATGCTGCATGGAAACAAAGCGATGATCATGATCAATGATGTGGATTGGTGTGCTATGATGCTTTTGACGTATGACATTCAATTCATCAACGACACCTTTGAGTTCTTCCAGGACCTGTAACTCATGTGGAAAGCGATCCTCATTTGATTTGATGGAAGCACTGTACGCATTTCTTATATAGAACGAAGCAACGTTGTACAGCTTTTTAGCACGATGCGTAAGAGCAGAAAAGCCGGGGGTTTTGCGGGTGATTAGCAGATAGGATACTAGAATATGTACGATATGATTTCATATTGGAAACCCTCCTTTTGTTGACATCATTATTCCACGGACGTGAGAGAAACTTAAGGAAAATTTCGTGAAAAATAGAAAGAAAACAAGGATGAAAAGTAATATGGCTGCATTCATCCCCCACCTGTTCATCGACCACTGAGGTGGGCGTATTCTGCCTGCTTTTTAAATAAACACCCCCATACCAAGCAGACGCCATGAGGAATGATTCGGAAACATACAGAATGGAATGCCGGCCAGTGCCCAGAACATAAATCCCACTGCTACGCTTCTGCTTATCCTGCTTTCCTTCATCAGAAACCCCTGCGCCATCTCTTTGCTTACATAATACCCCTTCTCCTCAGTACCCTCTTTACACGTATCATCCTTTAACAGATAATCCACGGACATTCCGAATATATTTGACAGCTGCAACAGCTTTTCCGTTTCCGGATAGCCCTAATTATTCTCCCGCTCTGCGCGCCTTCGGTGCATTTGCTGATTGCCTGCCTGGTCGTTTTGATCTGCTCTGCCAGCGCCTCCTGTGAGAGTCCCTTTTCCTTTCGCAGCTCCAACAGCTTTTCTCCTAAATTCATAAATCTGCCTCCTCACTCAAACACAGGTACATCATACCAAATCTCCATGTTATCTTCCATAGCTTTTCGCTGCACTTGCGCAACGCTGCGTTGCATTTCTGAATTTTGCTGTGATTCTTATAAAAAAACCCTGTCGTTAGATTCGCGTTAGATTCGGCAAGGCTTTTTTACGATCGCTTTATCCTAAATCTGATCGAAATCTTTGCGGCGTTTTCTTTCCTACGGTATGATTTCATCACAGGATACGATAGCCTGCTTCTGCAAGTATCCTCACTGCATTCTCAAACTGCTCCTCCTTCATCAGGATATAATCGGTGTTGTACGTAGATATGGCAAAGATGCCGATGCTGTTTTTCGCAAGCAGCGTTGAAATCTCGGACAGAATGCCGATCAGGGAGAAATCCAGAATTCCCTGTATGCGAAATGCCTTCCAGTGATCTTCACGCTCGATGGTATTTTCCGGTACCTCCTCCTGTAAACAGACAAGTGAATTTTCCTCATCTGTTTTTCCTATAAAGCAATAGGTGCTGTTCAAATTCACCATGGAATAATCCACCACCTTGCATACGGAAAAGCTTCCGTCCAGTTTTTTCAGCTCCATAAAATCTCCTTCTTTGCTTTCTCCAAGCTCACATTGGCTTTAAGTTTTTTTCCAGCCGATCCATCATCCATGCAAGACGCCGGCTGCGACCCGCTTCTGTCTTTGCATCAAGATAAGCACGTGTATATGTCTTTTTCACCGATGCCGGCATCTTCTGAAAATTAGTATAAGCCTGTGCATTTTCCTTTAACAAGGCAGCAACTGCCGCAATCTGTTCCTCGCTGATTGCAGAAGGAGAAGCGGCGTTGTCCCACTGTCCGTTCTTTTTCGCCTCTTCTATTTTCCTGCGTCCGTATTCCGTCATGGCACCGCATGCTTCCAGCTCCTGAACCAGCGCCTTGTTTTTCTGTGACCATTTGCTGCCAGCTCTTCGCGGCGCAAAATACTTCTTGTAGGATGTATCATCCATCTTCTTCATCACGCCGTCAATCCAGCCAAAGCAAAGTGCCTCCAGTAAAGCATCGTTTGCGGACAGTGTTTCCACCTCCTTTGTTTTGCCAAATTCCAGCCACACCCCTTCCCTGCGCCGGCAGTTTTCGCTCAGCCATTCTCTGAATGCTTCCCGTGTTTTAAATCGCAAAAGCTCGCTCATACATTTCCTCCTTTCTTAAGCTGCTGGTTTCAAATCACGTTATCCCAGCAGTTCTTTTTCTGTTATGACTTTTTCAAAGCCCAATTCATGCAGTGTCAAAGTATCATCAATAACCTCATGATAGATGCCCTTCGCCTGAATAAACCCGTTTTTCTCATACAGCCGGATGGCCGGTGTATTGCTGTCCACCGCAAACAGCCGTAAAACATCTGCCTGCCGTTCCTTTGCACAACGCATTGCTTCCCGTATCGCTGCTCTGCCAACACCCTTTCCCATCGCATCCACATGCACACCAAGGCGGTCAAGATACAGGGCTTTCTGTCCTGATAGATGCCAGTCGACGTGCTGTTCCCCCTTATTATGCTCGCATAATGCAAACGCAGCCAGTATCCGGGCATCCTTCTGCAGGACATACATACGCTCCTGTTTAATATCCTCCGGAAAACAAATGCAGGGATACACCGCATCCCATATACAGATTTGCTGTGCATACATATGTGCAATAATAGCTTCATACATAACCTGCAGCTGAGGCAGATCCTGTTTAACCGCTTTTCTAATGATCATACCGAACTCTCCTTACGCTTTTAAAAGTCGCCTGAATGTGTTTCCTATGTAATAACGATTACATATCCTATAAGCCACAGACTTATTTCCCTTACCCAAGCCTTTTCTTACCGTGCTGATCCCGATACAAGCGTCAGGTTTTTCATTATTATAACAAAATCAAACAGAATATGTATCCCTTTCTGCCATTCTTTTCTTTTTTGTGTAATCTAACTGCCTGCTTCATTATGATCAACAGGAATCAAGCAGGGTACATCTGTTGCATTTTGTAAATTATTTACAATTTTTATTGGAAAATCATCTCCCTTTATTCCCTTATAATTAAAAAGAATGTATAATTTTAATGTCGAAATATAGGAGCATATTATGCCACAGGATACATACGATTTTAACCGTATAGATTTGAATGAGATTTACAGTCTGTTTCACACAAAAGATGAACGCAGGCTGGATTCCGTTAAGGAATTCATAGAAGCAGAAAACTATATGAAGGCTATTCATAAACTGAATGAGTTTTCTTCAAGCAATGAGCCCGCTGTCATTTTAAAGGGTATCCTTTTCCTATACCTAGGGGATATGCAGAAGGCCATTTCATTATGGAAGCCATATATCAAAAAGAATAAGGCGCACCCTCTGATGATGAGATACTATGCCATCGCCTGTCATTCCAGTGAAAAGTACAAAAAAGCAGTAAGGGTTTTTAAAACCGTTTATCCAACGGATACCAGAAAGGATGAAATCGTCTTATCGTATGCATCTTCCTTAAAAGAAGTACATAAATACAAGACGGCACGGAATCTTATACTGCCCTTTTATTCCTCCACTGTAGGAGATGACCTTATAGCTGTTATTCAAAATATGGAGTTTACAACCCTTCTTCTGGAGCTTGATGTACTGTTACAGGATGAAGATTCCTTTTCTGCACACTTTGCGCCCTATTTGTCACAGCTTTCCTCTGTTATGATTTTTGAGGATGCAAAGGAATTACTGGCATGCAATATCGTCATTTTGTCGGGTTATATATCCACAAGGCGCTGTGAATGGCTGGCACCGCACTTTTATGAGCTTGTCAGGCTGACAGACAAAAATAACTATTTAAAAGACACGCCATATGAGATCGCCGTAAAGCGCGGCTATACCAGCTGGGAATCCTACTTTTATCAGCAGGATGAGCAGGTGCCAAAACCGTTGAAGGAGATTGGTTTGTACCCTCTTGAAGAATTGGAAATTGATGATGAAGTAAGTCAGAGTGTTATCTGCTGGAATGCCGCAAAGCTCTATCAGACACAGCCGGAATGCTTTCGCTATATGCGCAGCACGTATCCTCACACCTGGAATAAAATAGAATATATCGTGGATAAATTTAAAAGCAAGCCAACGGATTATCAGAAGCAGGTGGAGAAAAGGATCATGCTCTATGTGGATTATTCGCAGCAGGAATTACATGAAGAACTGGAAAGAAGATATAAAAAAGCTTATAAGACTGAGCATGACAGCTGACAGCCTTCTATATATGAAAATACGAGTATTCGCATTTGGTTCATTCTTACCTTAAAGTGTTTAAAAGAGAGGATTCAATTCCTATTGAACTACAGTCATGTTGAATTCTCTTTTTTTAATTTACCCGCTATCGGGCAGAAATCCGCATTTTTATATACCGTTTTTCTATAAAACAAAGTAATTTAAGATAATACGCTCTATGTATCCATTTGATATTGAAATCATCTATGGTATTCAACGCTATATCTGATACAATCATAAGAAAACAGGAAGTATCGTTCACTTCTTGTTTTTTTATATACGCTGAAGCAATCAGCTATTTTCGACTTTGCTGAGAAAGGTTTAAAGGCTGACGTTCAAACCAAACGCTTATCGTATAGTTCACCGGCTGATTCAAGGTATGCCTGCATAACAAATCCTTGGCTATATCATAAATCACGCTTTTTCTCTATCGTGTGCTTTCGTAAAATAAAAGCAGGAAAAAAACAGCCTGCTTACTATAAACTTGAATGTTACATGAAAAATAGCATTTATAAGAAAGAGAATCCGCAAAACTTGATTTTGATCAATTATCTGATACAGATTTTTCTTATTCTATGCTGAATCAATATCACCGGCCTTTTTCTAATACATATTACAAATATTCCTTTTCCACCATGGTGATCAGTGATCTTCGGTTTGCGAACATAGCAAATGTGCCTGTGGTTGTAAAGAAGGTATTCTGAATGCTGTAGGCTCCCTGCACCTCCTCCAGTATGATTGCCGCAGCCGCATAGTCCCAGCATTTCACATGGGCAGACAGATACAGATCACTCAATCCCTGTGCAATCTGTACGATACTCAGGGATGCACAGCCCAGATAGCGATGGGCACGGAATTCATCCTGCATGGTTAACGGATCACTGCCATAGGTTCTTTTTATATAACCCAGAACGTGCAGGCCGGCATCCAGAATACATTCCCTCGCTTCTTTTTTGCGCAGCTGTGCCATCCTCTCCCCGTTTTTCCATGCTCCTTTGCCATGAACTCCAAGGAACAGCTCATCCCGCATGACATCATATACGATGCCGAAGACGGGCTGCTGCTTATGATAATAGGCCAGCGATATTGCGAAATCCCGGTGCCGGCTTACAAAATTCGTTGTTCCGTCGATCGGATCCAAAATCCATAGATGATCTCCGCGTTCCCTGACACTTTCCTCTCCCAGAAAGCTGTGTGTCGGAAATTTTACATTGAGAGCATTGCGAATCTGTTCCTCCATGCTGCGGTCGTATTCCGTTACCAGATCCTGAAAATCCGTTTTATATTCCGGTGTCACTTCGGATACGCGGCGCAGCTGTGCCCCGCAATCTCTTACCAGCTCTATCGCAAATTCTATTACATCCTGCTGCATACACTCACATCCTCATTCTTCATAAAGGGGTTCACCTGCCCAAGCACCGGTTCCTCGCCATAGCGTCCATGGGTATCGCTGCCCCCTGTTTCTATCAGCTTATACCTTTTTGCGATGGCATGCAAGTCATCCACCTGCTTTTGTCCGTGTGAGCTGTGCCAGGTTTCAATACCATCCAGTCCGATCCGGACATATTCGGGGATCGATCCTGTGACGCGTGAGATATAGGGATGTGCAAGCACGGCGATTCCCTGATCCTTATGAATGGCCCGTATCGCCGCTTCTACTGAAACAAAGGAGGCAGGACATACACAGATTCCGTTGTTTTTGAACAGTTTTCGATAGACATCGGAATATATGGTATCACTGTAGCCGTGTCGTATCATGATGTCCATGATGTGCTGCTTGTAGATAGCTGTGGATTGCTGTGCAATGCATTCCACTTCCTTCAGGCTAATCTGATAGCCGTGATCAATCAGCTGCTGCACCTGCCATAGGGAAATCGCTCTTCTCTGACGCAGAGTCGCTTCACACAGGGCATCCACATGCGAGGTGTCTTCTCCGAAGCCATAGCCGAGAATATGCACCTGCCGTTGTGCAACCTCATCAAAGGCACTGATCTCGATCCCCTTGATGAGCGTACAGGGCAGCAGATCGTACGGGATGTGACGGTATGCCGCAAAGGTATCATGATCCGTTATGGATATCATCTGCATCCGGCTTTCTTTAGCAAGGCTGAGAATCTGTGCCACCGTCAGTGAAGAGTCACTGCAAACGCTGTGTATGTGAAGATCAATACGGTTCATGCCATCATTCCCTTTTGCATATTGTACTCCCGATCACACAGCCCCTCCATGAATTCCAGATCATGAAAGATACCGAGCATGGTCGTTCCCTCCAGCTTCAGCTGCTCAATCAGATCACGGACCTTCTGCTTGCTGGTATGATCCAGACTGGCGGTCGGCTCATCCAGCAGCAGTAAACGCGGCTTCTTTACCATGGCAGCCGCAATGTTCAGCCGCAGCTTTTCTCCTCCGGAAAAGGTATTGGGATACATATCCCAGAGGGCCGGCTCCAGCTCGAAATGCTCCAGCATATGCTGTGCCCTGCGACGGGCGGTATCTTCATCCGCCCCCATTTCCAAAACCGCCTGTTCAATAATCTGCCGTGCTGTCGTTCGCGGCATAATGCGCAGAAACTGGGAAACATAGCCGATTTCCTGTTTGCGTAGATAAATCATCTGCCGCTCACTTGCCTGACAGAGGTCTAGCATCCCGAATTTTTCACTATCATACAATATCCTTCCCTTCTGCGGCAGATTGGTTCGGTAAATCCCCTTCAAGATCGTCGATTTCCCACTGCCGCTCTTCCCTGTGATTCCGATAAATTCCCCCTTCGCAAGATGCAGACTGATTCCCCTGCAGGCATGAATTTCACGCCTGCTGACATGCATGGTAAAGCTTTTTTCCAGATTCTCGATAACCAGTAAATCCTGTTGCTGCATATGGTTCACCCTTTCCTGTATTTACGGATAAATATGTCAATGTCCAATGAAAAATCATCAATTCGACTGCGGAATACTACATCCTCCCAGTTCCACCAGGCGATATCCAAAAGGGCGGCAATCTGCTCGCAGTCAAAGCGAAAACGAAGAATTTTTGCGGGGACCCCTGCAACGATTGCATAGGGTGGAACATCGTGTGTCACAATGGCACCACTGCCAATTACGGCTCCATCACCGACCTTCACGCCTGCCTCGATCAAGGCGCCATGCCCGATCCATACATCATGTCCGATTTCTGTCAGCTTGCTTCTGCGCTGCTCGAAAAAGGCTTCATCATCCGTATCCCGAACACCGTACATTCTGCGCCGGTAGGTGATATGATGAGTCGTAGGGCGTTGCAGGGGATGCTGGGTTGCTCCGATGCGTACATTTCTTGCGATATCCACAAAGCTGTGAATGATCGTGTTTTGTATCATCGCATACGGCTCGCAATAGGAATACCTGCCAAAGGAACTGTTTTCAATGACACTGTGTGCGCCTACCTTATTATATATAGAAAAGCTTACCTGGTTTAGCTCTACATCCTGTTCGATGGTTACTTCTCTGCTCAGCATGGCTATACCCGGTAATGGTTCTGTGCGATGCACATACCGTCCACAAAGACCTCGGTGATTGCCGGCAGCTCGTTGGGCAGGATACGGATAATCAGCAGGTCGGCCTTTTTACCTTTTTCAATGGAACCGTAGTCCCGATCAATGCCGGTAGCCCGTGCAGGGTGTATGGTCACCTTATTCACCATCTCTTCCAGACGCTGTCCCTTCTTAGTCATCAGAAATACCGCATGCAGAAGGCTTGCCGGATAATAATCACTGCATAAGATATCCGCTGCATCCTGTGCGATAGCGTCCGCCGCATTCATATTGCCGGAATGACTGCCGCCCAGCAGAATATTCGGTGCGCCGACAACCGTGTACATACCGCGTTTCTTTGCTTCCCTGGCTACCTCCAGCGTGATTGGAAATTCCGATATGGTTGCCCCGAACTTCTGCACCACATCCAGCTTTTCAATCGTATCATCATCATGTGAGGCGATCGAGATGCCCTGCGCCTTTGCCAGTCTGGCTGCCGTTTGCATATTCTCCAGTGTCAGCTTGTCGCTGTTCATGCGGCGCGCCACCTCTTCCGCAACCTCCTCCTCACTCATGCTTCGGGCATTGCGGACATAGCTTTTGTATACCTCGATATTACGGTACTGCCCCTGTCCCGGTGTATGATCCATGAAGGAAATGAGGTGAACACGCTTTTGACGCAGATAGTCCAGCATCAGTGGAAACTGCTTCTGATTGTCGATTTCAAAGCGCATGTGAAAGCGGTGATGAATCAGATGCAGCTGCGTGTGGCTTTTTTCTATGATATCCGCCAGCTGCCTGACGAGCTCGGGACGTCGCATGGGGGAAGCTCCGACTCCCTCCCAGATACTGACGGAGTGAAACATGGTGGTGATGCCATGGGTACAGCATTCCTTTTCGAATTCATATACAGCCAGCTCCATATCCATGATGCTGCTGGGGCGCGGTGCCGCCATGGCTTCGATATGATCCGAATGCATATCGATGAAGCCCGGTGTGATGTATCCCCCATAGGCGTTGTACACCTCATCAATGCGCATAGAGGCAAGCTTTGCTTGTGGAACGATATCATAGATACGTTCCTGTTCAATCAGCAGAGCGTGATCCTTTAATATACCATGCTCCTGTACGATGTTTCCATTTATGATTGCAATCATGATGTTCTCCTTATAATAATGAATATACAAGCTGCTGGGTATAAGGGTGCTGCGGATCCTCCATGACCTGATCGGTCAGTCCCTGTTCAATGATTTCCCCATCCAGCATAACAATCGTTCGATCCGCCAGCATGCGAATCACCCCCAGATCATGCGATACCACAAGCATGGATACCCCCAGCTCCCGCTGTATTTTCTTAATCAGGTCTAATACATTTGCCTGCACCGATAGATCCAGTCCGGTTGTGACCTCGTCCAGCAGAAGAATCGGCGGATTGTTGCTGAGAGCCTTGGCAATCTGAACACGCTGCTGCATGCCGCCGGAAAATTTCCTCGGCTCCTCCTTCATGCGGTGCACCGGAATTTTCACAGCGTTTAGCAGCTCCTCACCGCGTTCACTCATAGCCTTCACATTGCGCTTTCCTGCCGCGATCAGCTTTTCAGCGATGTTTCCCATGCTAGAAAAATTCATTTTCAATCCGAGATAGGGATTTTGATATACCATGCCAAGTACGTGATTGCGGATATAGCGCTGCTGCTGGGCAGTCAGCTCAAAGATGTTGGCAGCTCCGTTTTTATAGGTACGGATTGTACAGCTGCCCCCTGTCACCTCCTGGTCAAAGTACAGGCACTGCATCATGGTGGACTTGCCGCTGCCGCTTTCTCCCACCACGCCAAGAATCTCCCCGTCATATACATCAAAGCTGATATCCCGGCAGGCATATACGGTTCCGCATTTCGGGCAATAGTTTCCCTGCAGCTTTACTGAATGGCTGCGGCAATGGGGACAGCCCTCACCAAAGCGTTTGTTGAGATGTGATACACGCATCAGCGGTACATCGTTGTAGTCCATTATGCTTCCCTTCCTTTCGCATTCAGGCGTTCCAGACACTGGCTGGTATCATTGCACTGATAGCTGACACTGCCATTTGTTTCATCGATGATTTCATCCAGATAGACATGAGATGCCCCGCACAGCCGGCAGCATTTCCCCTGAAAATCCTCGGTCTCGAAGGGATGATCATCAAAGTCCAGCGATACGACCTTCGTATAGGGTGGAATCGCATAGATTTTCTTTTCCCGTCCGGCTCCCAAAAGAATCAGTGCCTCGCTTCTCATCATTTTCGGATTGTCAAAGCGGGGGATGGGAGAGGGAGCCGTCACATAGCGGTCGTTTACGAGTACCGGATGATCGGCACCCATGGTTACTCTTCCATATTTCATAATTTGTTCAAAAAGCAGCAGCCAGGCCCCGGTATATTCCTTTTCGGCATGCAGTCGTCTGGTTGCACGCTCGCTTGGCTCGTATTCCCGCAGCGGTTCCGGTGTCGGTACCTGTAAAATCAGAATCTGGTCTTTTTTAAGAGGTACCTCCGGTATACGGTGACGTGACTGTATGAGGGTGGCAAGAGCCGTATGCGTGGTCAGCTCTACTCCCGTGGTGGCCCTGATCAGATTTTTGATACTGATGGCATTGACGCTTTCATCACTGCCCTGATCAATCACCTTAACAATATCCCTTGGACCGACCAGCGAAAGACTCAGCTGAAGTCCGCCGGTTCCCCAGCCTCTGGCAATCGGCAGCTCCCGGGACGCAAAGGGCACCTGATATCCGGGTATACAGATGGCCTTCAGTGAGGCTCTGCGGATTTCCCGCTTGCTGCCTTCATCGAAGAAGGCAAAATTATATTTCTTTTTCATCATCGGCCTGTTCCTTCTTTGTTTTTCTCATGCTGTTTAATTTCGATTGAAATGTGACATAGTGGGGAAGCTTTAAGTGCGATATAAAGCCGGTTGCCTCCACCGCATCAATATGGTAGAGCACAAATTCCTCGTCATTGACCGCAAAGCCTTTATCCTCGCTTTCCAGACATGTATCCAGAATACTCATAGCGATTGCCTTGGTTTCGTTCTGCCCCATGGTGATACCATAGCCGACCTTAAATTCCAGCTCCTTTTCCCCATTTGGATCGGTTATGGTAACCGGGATCAGACTCTCTACCTCTGTCACCTTGATTTCTCCGATATAATAGGAATCATCCTCATGCTCTGGCTGCAGAGGATCCGGAACACTGATTGGCAGCTGCCCCACACGCAGCTCCCCCACTGTCGGATGCACAACACCATAGCCGCGCAGGGAAGCATAGCCCAGTGCGGTTACCGCCTGCGTCATCCCTCTGCTTAGAATCTGCAGACGCTCACTGCGCTGCGTGGGAAAGCTGAGCATCTGCTTTGTGGCATCCTTCGGAGCACGATTATCATTTTCCACCGGTGGCAGCAGCCCTTCCCTGCGCAGATAGTCGCTGACCCTTGGAAGGCGCAAATCTGTTTTCTCTTTGGTGCATTCCTCACTCAGAAACGCCTCCACATACTTCTTCAGCTCCTCCTCACGCTCCTGCAACAGATCAAAGTCAAGCAGGCGGTGTACGTAATCATAGCTCGTACCCAGAAGCTGTCCCTGCGGGATATCCTTAAAGGCTGCGGATATTCTGCGTTCGACCTCCATTTCCCGACTGTCAATAATATGGGAGTAGTACCTGCGCGGCAGTGTGGAGCGATAGCTTCGCAGCAGAAATACCGCCTCCTCCATACTGCCCTCTCCCTGCTTGATTGCCAGTGCGGCGAGGGAGGGGTCGTACAGACTGCCTTCACTCATCACCTGATCCACCAAAAGCCGCATGCCCTGTTCAATCTGATCAACACTAGCACCGGCGCCCTTTTTGACACGTTCATATTTTAATCGGCGCAGGCTTTCCTCAATTGCCTGTTCGCCGCCCTTTACCGCTACATATGCCATTGTCCTATCCCCTTTCCACCTGTGTTGTTCTCGGCAGCGCCATACAGTTCGCATCCGCATCGATCAAAAGCATATCGAAGCCCAGAGGAAATTCCTCATTCACAAGAGCGCGGACCTCCACCCAGTCACTGTTTAGCGGGGAAGCAATCGTATGTGCGTGCGGTATGCCGGGACCTCGTAATATCAGCTCGTCTCCCTCCTGCAGAGAATCACATTCCACAAGTAGCGTCGCTCCCAGATGCGGATCCTCCAGCGTGCCTGTCTGAATCTTCTGCATGATTTCACACAGTCTGTTCCTATGCTTCCCTGTCACAATGACATGTGCTGCGGTTTCCAGCGAACAGCTTTGACAGTAGGTCAGTCTGGCGATGCTGTCTGTCAGCTGTTCCTCCTCCACAGCATGAAAGCTGGTATCCGCATCCAGCAGCATATACAGCAGTACACCGGTAGCAGCCCGGCATGGCAGCCCAGCCTCCAACCTGTCCGCCTCCTGCCTCAGACTTACTATTTCACCGGGATAGGCGAAGGCATGAACTACCTGACGGTAGGCATGCTGTATATCAAATACCATATCAAAGTTCATGTTGTTCTCCTTACACATCCATCGTTTCAAAGTTCACGCGTGTTTTCAATATACCTGCCACATGTCGTGCATGTGCAGCATCCTGCTTCTGTTTCTCCTGAGTCAGAGCCTTTTCCAGCTGATCCACACCGTCAAGCGCTGCATTGCAGGCAGCGTCGATCACTGCCAGAGCATAGGATTTCTCCAGCTCATTTCCCTGTATCAGTCCAATGCCGATTGTATCCCTGCACTTTACTCTGGTTTCGCTGACCAGCACCTCTCCCAGATAAAAGAGGGAATGCTGTGCGCTTTCTCTCATACGAAGCATTGTCAAAGCATTTTTCGGTTCCTCAATGACATGAAACTGCGTCTGCTGTTCAAAATATTGCGCCCACTGTGTGAGGAATTCATTTGAACAGTTTACCAGAATCCGGGTTCTTTCTTTACGTTTCATAAGCTCCTCCTTGTTACGAGTATAGCTTACCTTGTAGCCAAGAGAGGTTTGTTAAGCGGTTGTAAACATTGTGTATGGAAATGATGAAAAAGGTGTAAAAAAAGACATTTTGACCGTGGCATATCGATCAAAATGTCAATTTGTAGAAACAGAGGAAGCAGGCCCTGCTTATGGGAGGCAGCTCCTGCCGCTTTTCACTTCATTCCTCCAGCAGATAGCTAAGATAGCGTTCGGGCTGTTCAAGAAATCTTCTTGTCAGCTGGTAGTGCTCGGTATCCTTATAAGAAACTTCCTGAATGCCTGCTTCTGAGAATTCCAGAAGCTTTGCATAGGGATAGGCCATAAGCATGGGAGAATGGGTGGCTATGATAAATTGAGAGTTCTGTTGAACCAGTTCATGCACCTCTGCAATCAGCGTGAGAATGCGGGAGGGAGACAGCGCCGCCTCCGGCTCATCGAGCAGATACAGCCCATTGCCGCCAAAACGATTGTGAATCAGAGAGAGGAAGCTTTCCCCGTGAGACTGCCGGTGCAGGGATACTCCGCCATAGCTGTCGATGATATGGCGGGAACGATCCGGATATTGATCAAGCTCGTCGATATTAGAGGCGAGATTGTAAAAGCTCTCTGCGCGTAAGAAATAACCGTCTTTTGGATAGTCGCCTCTCCCCAGCTGAATATGTTCATATAAAGAAGAGTGGGCATCCTGTGTTGAAAAGTTGAAATTTCTAGTGCCTCCTTCCGGGTTAAAGCCGTAGGAGACAGCGATTGCTTCCAAAAGAGTGGATTTTCCAGTACCGTTTTCTCCGACAAAGAAGGTGACCGGTGCATCAAAGGACAGCTGACCCATACTACTCAGACAGCGAACGGCCGGCAAACTTGCAAGATAGGAGTCCGCAGCAGGCGGTGTTGCAATTTTAACATTACTGATATATCTGTTTTTTATCATGTGTGCTCCTCCTGAGAATCCGGTGGTTATAAACCGCATATCGTATGGGAATTCTGGATGCATTTCTTGTATGTATCATAACATATATTTCAGAATTACGGGGATATGCTTTATCTAAAAAGCAGGCAGAATACGCCCACCTCAGTGGTCGATGAACAGGTGAAAGCTATGCTTCGTGATCAGGTGGAACAAACTTCAGATATGAATGTTATGGAAAGCTTAGAGGTTTCCGATTTTAAATCTGGAAACGGTTCACAAATATCGAAACAGGCATCGCTTTTTCAAGCCGTCACATCCCTGGATCGACCTCAGTGATGAAGATTACTTATGTATGATCGGGACAATAGGTAAGGATAAGCATGGAACGTTTCACCCTACAGGCGCAGGCTTACTCATGTTCGGCAACGAATATCGAATCGTACGCCATTATCATGAATATTCTCTGGATTATCGTGAAATGCTGGACCCCACGATTCGCTGGACTGACCGCTTATACACCTCTTCAGGCGAATGGACGGGAAACCTCTTTGATTTTTACTTCCGGGTCTACAACAAAATTATTCTAAATGTAAAAGTACCATTTAAAATGAATGGTGGTGAACGGGTGGATGATACCCCGGTTCATCGAGCACTGCGTGAGGTACTTGCGAACTGTTTGGTGAATTCCGATTTTTATGTTCCTAGAGGCATTGTAATCAAGCAGAAAAACGATATATTGATTATTGAAAATCCGGGTACGATTCGTGTTGGAAAATATCAAATGAAAGTAGGAGGCGAATCAGATCCAAGAAACAAAGCATTCATGAAGATGTTTAACCTGATCGGTTTGGTGAGCGTGCAGGCAGTGGGGTTCCGGAGCTATTCTCTGTATGGGATCAGGAGGGATGGATGGAGCCGGTTATTGAAGAATCATATAATCCGGGACGCACGATTTTAACGTTGACGTTTGTAAAGAAGGATGAAGAAGCAAAACTGCGGGAAGAAAACACTTCAGCAATATGAAATGATAATCGCTATGATGCAGCCGGATGTATGGTATCGCTCTTCTGACTTTCTCAGTTGCTGCAGGTGAAGGAGAGAAGAATTCAAACCCTATTAAGAGAGCTATGCGAAAACGGCTGCATCGAGGATAATGGTCTGATCAAAGGGAAAAGATATAAAAAAGCCCATAATTAAACAGGTGTTAATGATCAGCGTCAAATAATTATGTACAAGATCTTTTAATTCTAAACCAGTGACTAAGTTTGCATATTCAATGGCAATTACTTCTTCAAAATATTCTTTATGCCTTTCCTTTGAATAATTCAAAAAATCTGTAAAACATTTTTTGTACTGATTTATAGTTGAATCTTTATAATGTTTTTTTGTGCATTATATCAATTAATGCATCAGCACAATGCGATATTTTAATTTTGTCCATAGTTAGGACCTCCTTCGTGGTTGATTCCACAAAAGAAGTATTTGCATATAAAAAAATAATGTAAAGTGGTTTCGCTCAATTCCCTTATAAATAAAGGCTTTAAAACTTCTACTTTACATTATTTCTAACTTTACATTATTTCCAACTTGCCGGACACCCTTTAGTACCATCGCTTTGCGTTCTTCACTAGCCTTCCATTCCATTAAGTTTTCAATTGCATTACGTTCCAAGGAAATCACCGTCCTTTCATTGTTAAATCTAGCTTGACACAGTATTCCTAATATATCCACTTATATTTTGCACATTTTCCTAATAAAAACATATCATTAAAAACACATTTTTCTAAAAATAGGATGATCTATCTCGGATATTGATGCATATCTAAACAATGCTTGTCACGCTTTATTTTATGGATTTAAAATGTCACTTCCAATAGGATTATAGAACAAAAATAACGGCCGCATGAATCAGCCGTTATCTCTCTTTATGCTTCATCCAGAACCCGCTGCATTTCCTCCTGCAGTTGTACAGTTACACCCTCCGCCTTTAAAGGCTTGTAATCTTCATAATACAGCGGCTTTAGGATATGAATATGAAACGTTCCCTTATGCTTCATCACATCCATATAGTCGTAGGAATTTTTTAATACTATAGGAACAATGCAAGCCTTTGCCATAAACGCCGGCTGCATGGAGCCAGCCTGCATGGGATGCATTACACCGCCCTTGCTTCTGGTTCCCTCCGGGAAAATCAGCAGATTATCCTTCGCCTTGAGCCGTCTTGCGGCCTCCCGCAGCATACGAATGGCACTTCCGCGATCCTCTCTGTCAAATAGTATGACCTCCAGTGTCTTTGACCACGCAGCCACATACGGCACCTTTTCATTTTCTTTTTTGGAGATAAAGGTAAACGGCAGATCAAGGACAGCCATCTGTAGCAGCATATCGAATTCGCTCTGGTGATTGCATACAAACAAAATCGGCAGATCCTTAGGCAGCTGTTCCTGAAATTGTACATCCAGTGTCACACGATAATGCGACAACAGCCTTTCCGACCATTTCTTCATACATGCATACCGCTGTGCAAACGGTTTTTTCCGTACAAGGACAGCATCGATCCAGCTTCTTGGAATGAGCCAGAGAAGATACAGACTTCGCAATATATACATAAACACCTACTCCTTCATCGCCGCTGCATAGGCAATGGCATATTCTTTTTCATGAGATATGGATACCTCTACCTGAAGACCTGCGATATAGCATGTGGGAGCACCAGCGGCATCCGCAAGAATTTCAACAGCGGAAAGGACATAGGATTTCTCCTTATGCACCGCTTTGATAACCGCCTCCTTAGCCGCAAAGCGACCTGCCAGCCATTCCGCACGGCGTTCTTTTGGAATGCGGTCAAACAGCTTTCGCTCCTGTTCACTCAGCACACGCAGAAACGATTCCTTTTCCATAGCACGTTTTATTCTTACGATTTCCACAATATCACAGCCTACTCCAAGCAGCATAGCCCTACCTCTTTTCCTTATTATATACGGGCGAAAAGCGATATATTTCCACCCGTTGTGCGCAGCAGTTGTTGAGCTGGAAATGCGTGCTGCGTACACGGTTTTTTATTTCTTCGGATCTTCCACCGCAAACATCATTTCCGCAGTCAGTGCAACCTCACCATCCACGCTGGCAACGGCATTCACGAAGGCGATACCCATACGTTCTCTGGTAACCTCTGCCTCCAGCTTCAACACATCCCCGGGAATCACCTGACGCTTGAAGCGCGCCTTGTTGATACCGGCAAACAATCCGATTTTCCCTTTGTTTTCTTCCTTGCTCAGCAGCATGACTGCCACGGTCTGTGCCAGCGCCTCCAGCTGCAGGACACCCGGCATGATTGCCTTCTGCGGAAAATGTCCGAGAAACTGCATCTCATTGGCACTGATGCATTTGATTCCCACAACCTTGTTTCCCTCGATGCTCTCAATGCGGTCCACCAGCAGAAACGGATAGCGGTGCGGTATGATTTTCTGAATATCATCACTGTTATAGATCATGCTTACTTCTCCCATCTGCGAATAAGGATGCTCGCATTATGTCCGCCGAAGCCCAGAGAATTGGACATGGCGATACGGATATCCGCCTGCTTCCCCTCATTGACCACAAGGTTCAGATCACAGGCAGGATCCGCATGACGATAGTTGATCGTTGCCGGCACAAAGCCGTTCTTCACTGCCAGTGTCGAAATGATCGCTTCCAGTGCCCCGCTGGCACCAAGCAGGTGTCCGGACATGGATTTCGTGCTGGATACATACGGCTTCATCGCTGCAGCACCAAACGCCTTTTTCACAGCCAAAGTTTCACTGGCATCATTGAGCGGCGTGCTAGTTCCATGCGCATTGATATAATCAACATCCGCAGCTGTAATAGCTCCATCCTCGATTGCCATGGTCATGGCACGGGCCGCCTGTGCTCCATCCGCAAGCGGTGCCGTTATATGATTGGCATCACAGGTGCTGCCATACCCGATGACCTCCCCATAGATTTCCGCATTTCTGGCAAGCGCATGCTCCAGCTCCTCCAGAATCAACACACCGGCTCCCTCTCCCATAACGAAGCCCTTGCGTTCCACATCGAAGGGAATAGAAGCACGATTGGGATCCTCTCCCTCATGCAGTGCCCGCATACTCGCAAATCCTGCCATCGCCACCGGTGTTACTGCCGCTTCACTTCCCCCGGCAGCCATCACATCCTCATAGCCGTCACGAATGCGGTGGAAGGCTTCTCCAATGGCATTGGTTGCCGCCGCACAGGCAGTCACCACACTGGAAACATTGCCGTGTGCATCCATATCAATGGCAGCACTTCCCGCTGCCAGATTGATCAGGGACATGGGAATGAAATACGGAGAGATACGGCTTGGTCCACGGCTTTCAATCGTCTGGGACGCGCCCTCAATTGTGGAAATACCACCGATTCCCGAACCGATGATCACACCAAAGCGATCGCGGTTGAATTCCGCATCCTGCAGACCGCTGTTTTCATATGCTTGCTTTGCGGCTATTCGTGTAAATTGTGTAAAGCGGTCATTGAATTTCAGATCACGCTTTGTGAAATACTGCTCCATATCCAGATTTCTGACCTCACCGGCCAGCTTGGCACGGAAGTCACCCGCATCAAAATGCGTAATCCTATCAATACCGCAGCGGGAGTGCTGAACACTGTCCCAGACCTGCTCCACATCATTTCCAATCGGGGATACAACGCCCATCCCTGTTATGACAACTCTTCTCTTCATTTACATCACCATCCCGCCGTCTACGGCAATAACCTGCCCTGTGATATAGGTACTGTCCTCACTGCACAGAAACTTCACCACGTTGGCAACATCCTGAACTGCTCCGAATTTTTTCATCGGTATGGAGGCAAGCGCACTTTCCTTAACACTGTCTGCCAGCTTGTCCGTCATCGCAGTAGCGATAAAGCCCGGCGCAACGGCATTCACACGGATACCTCTTGACGCAAGCTCCTTAGCACAGCTTTTCGTCAATGCAATCACGCCGCCCTTACTCGCTGCATAATTGGCCTGCCCCATGTTTCCGCATAATCCGACAACACTTGCCATATTGACAATTGCTCCGGATTTCTGTTTCATCATGATCCTTGCGACATGACGGATACAGTTGTAGGTTCCCTTCAGATTGACGCGGATAACATCATCAAAATCCGCATCGCTCATACGCAGCAGCAGATTATCCTTTGTAATACCGGCATTGTTTACCACGACATCCAGATGTCCGTATTCCTTTACGATTTCCTCCAGCATGGCCTTTACCTGCTCTCCATCGGAGATATCGCACTGTATCATTTTGTGATGACCTTCAGGATCACACTGTGCCAGAACCGCACGGGCTCCCTCTTCACTGTGTGCATAATTAATGATCACGTTGTATTCCTTTGACAGGGTAATCGCAATGGCTTCCCCGATTCCACGGGATGCCCCGCTGATAAATGCAGTTTTTCTTTCCATAGCCTTATCCTTTCATATAATCCAGCGTTTCCGCAAGACTTGCCGCATCTTCCACATGCAGTATGTTCACATCCATGCCCTTTGCACATTTCTTTACAAAGCCGCTGACCGCCTTACCGGGACCTACCTCGATAAAGGTATCAACACCGTCTGCCAGCATATTCCTTATGGTATCCTCCAGCAGTACGCTGTGTGAAATCTGTTCACTTAACAAATCGATGAGTGGACGGTCCGCAACACGCGCAGTAAGATTATGCAATACCGGGATGCGCGGTGTCTTCAGCTCATAAGCCGATAGCACCTGATGCAGCTGTTTTCCGGCCTCCTGCAATAAGGAGGAATGAAAGGCACCGGATACCTGTAAGGGGATCACTCTTCGTGCGCCTGCCTCCAGACATTTTTTTCCACATGCCTCAACCGCTGCTTTTTCACCTGTGATGACGATCTGTCCCGGACAGTTGTAATTGGCGATTTCACATACACCGATATCCTGTACCGCTTCACAGGCGTTCAAAATCGCTTCTTTATCCAGCATCAATACCGCAGCCATCGCACTCGTTCCTGATGGAAGTGCATTGGCCATCAGCTTTCCGCGTTCCCGCAAAATTTCTGCGCCTGCCTGTACTGAAAAGCAGTCTGCATAGCATAGAGCACTGTATTCTCCTAGACTCAGTCCGGCAGTCACATCTGCATGTATGCCGTTTTCTTGTAATACAGCCGCTGCCGCCATTGCGTGGGCAAAAATTGCCACCTGTGTATATTGTGTATCGTCCAGCTGCTCCTTTGGTCCTTCAAAGCAAAGCGTTTTCACATCAAAATCCGTTGCTATGCTGTCGAAGACCGCCTTTGCACTGTCGTAGTTTTCATATAAATCCTTTCCCATGCCGGGATACTGTGCTCCCTGACCGGAAAACAGAAATGCTGTTTTCATGCCTGACTCCATTTCCCCGCGCATCCTGCGCAGTTCCTACTTACTGATAAACCGTTCTCTATTTAACTGATACTTTACGTTTTTAAGCTCCTGCATTTACGTAAGCTGATACATTACGCACACAGCTCCGCCATGAGATCATGCACACTCACGATGTCCGTAACACGCCATGCATTGGCTCCTGCGAATACCAGACCGTTTTCCACATCGCCCTCTACCGAATGCACGAGTGCATCACTGATACAATACGGTGTGGTAGCAGGAACACACGGCTTCATGCAGCCAATGCAGTGCTTTGGGGCAATTCTGCCCTTTGACGCATTGCGCATGAACGCTGTCATCACAGCACGGCCCGGAAGTCCTGCCGGACTCGCCACCAGCGTAATATCCTCTTTCCTGGCGTTTACGATTTTCTGCTTGAATGCCAGATCCGCATCGCATTCCGTTGTTGCGATAAAACGGGTTGCCATCTGGACACCGCTTGCACCGATATTCAACAATGCCGCAATATCCTCACGGGTATACACACCACCCGCCGCAAATACAGGAATGCTTGTCTGGTATAGTTCCTCATATGCCTGTATTTCCTGCAGTACCTCACAGACCAGCTCGGAAAGCTCCTTCACTTTGCCGGACAGCAGCTCTTCCTTCTTAAAGCCCAGATGTCCGCCCGCCAGACTTCCCTCCACAACGATGAAATCCGGACAGCGATGATAATGACGATCCCAGCTTTTCAGAATCAGACGCGCGGCACGACCACTGGATACAATCGGTGCCAGAGCCACCTGATCGCTGCCTTCCACAGACGGCAAATTCATCGGCATACCTGCACCGGAAATGATAACATCCACGCCTGCCCCAATGGCAGCCTTCACATAGTCCTCATAATGATGGGATGCGACCATCACATTGACACCCAAAAGACCTCTGCCCCCGCTGATTGCTCTGGCTTTGGCTGCTTCCTCATATACTGCTTCCATGTTGCAGGCAAGGGGGTCCTTCCAGAAATTTTCTTTGCGATATCCCGGATGTGCCGCAGAAATCACACCCATGCCGCCTTCCTTCATGACAGCACCGGCAAGATTTCCCAGCGAAACACCAACTCCCATACCACCCTGAATAATCGGCTTTTCCAGATACTTTGAACCAATGGGAATGCGTTTACTCATAGCACAGTTCCTTTACCGCCTGCTGCAGCGTTACCACCTCTTCTTCACTTTCGTGAATCAAAGAGTCGAGGATATCCTGTAACGGACGGATATCCTTACACATACCGGCAACCTGCCCCATCATAACAGAGCCATGACGCATATCACCTTCCAGAACGGCTCTTCGCAGACCGCCCAGTGTCAGCTTTTCCATTTCTTCCTTATCAGCTCCGCTTTGTTCCAGCTTCAGATATTGCAGCGCCATCTGATTTTTCAGAATACGGACCGGTGTTCCCGTACTTCTGCCGGTGACAACAGAATCCATATCCTTCGCCTTCATAACAGCCTTTTTATAATTTTCATGGATCGGACATTCCTCTGCCAGCAGCAGACAGGTACCGACCTGCACACCTACAGCGCCCAGACACAGTGCTGCATTCAGCTGCCTGCCGCTTGCGATTCCTCCGGCTGCCAGAACCGGAATGGACACAGCATCCACGACCTGCGGTACCAGTGACATGGTCGTTGTTTCTCCCACATGACCGCCGGATTCTCCACCCTCGGCAATGACGGCATCCACTCCGGACTTTTCCAGGCGGCGTGCCAGTGCCACACTTGCCACAACCGGAATCACCTTACAGCCGCTTTCCTTTAAAGCCGGAATATACGGTCCCGGATTGCCGGCACCTGTGGTAACCACCGCAACCTGCTCCTCGCAGATCACCTGCATGATGGCCTGCGTATGCGGATTCATCAGCATGACATTGACGCCGAACGGCTTATTTGTTAACTGCTTACAGGTACGGATTGCCTCCCGTGTCTGGTGCTCATCCATGGCACCAGTTGCGATAATGCCAAGTGCGCCGCAGTTGGATACGGCTGCCGCAAATTCCGGCGTTGCGATATTTGCCATCGCTCCCTGGAAAATCGGATATTTGATTCCTAACAATTCATTTATTAACATACAGCTCTCCTTACAGTTCGATATAGCAGCCGGCCCAGGTAAAGCCTGCACCAAATCCGCTCAGAACGATTTTCATACCCGGCTGCAGCAAGCCCTTCTCACTCATTTCTCCCAGAGCGAGCGGAATACTTGCGGCCGAGGTGTTTCCATATTCCTCAATATTGATATACACATGCTCTTTGTCGATGTGCATGCGTTTGCATACGTTGTTGATGATTCTCACATTTGCCTGATGCGGTACGATCCAGTCGATATCCTCAATGCGTTCCCCTGCCTGTTTCAGTACATCCTCAATGGCCTCCTGCATGGCTTTCACCGCAAAGCGAAAGGTCGCATTTCCTTCCATGCAGACCACGGAGGGCTGATAGGGCTGTTCTGAGAACAAGGGTCTTGGTTTGGGTGCATCACTGTGAATCACACCGGCGGCATCTCCCATACTCCCTGCAAAATGCAGCATACGCTTATTCGTATCCTCCTGCTTCACGATGGCAGCTCCGGCTCCATCCGCAAAAATGATACAGGTGGAGCGATCGTTCCAGTCCAGCTGCTTGGAAATGACCTCGGCACCGATGATAAGGGCACACGTCACCTGTCCTGCCGCAAGCATGGCATGGGCACTCTGCAATGCGTACAGAAAGCCGCTGCATGCCGCATTCAGATCAAACGCCATCATATGCTGATTGTTCAGACCCAGCTTTTCCTGAATCAGACACGCCGTGGAAGGGGTTGTCTGATCCGGTGTGAAGGTTGCTGTGATGATCAGGTCAATCTCTTTAGGATCAATGCCGGATTTGTCGATTGCCATACGGGCCGCACGTGCACCAAGATCACTCGTATTCTCTTCTTCCGAAATATATCTGGCACGGATTCCCGTTCTGCTGGATATCCATTCGTCATTCGTATCGACAAAGGTGCTCAGCTCCTCATTGGTAACGCGGCGTTTTGCCAGCGCATAGCCCAGTCCCTTGATGCTACAGCTCTTCATAATTTGCCCCCATCACTCGATATTTTTCATACCGCTTTGCCAGCAGTACCTTTTCCTTTTTCTTGCACAAATCATCCAGAACATATTCCAGCTGCTCCCGCAGATGCTCGACTACATAGTCAAAGCAGATATGCGCGCCGCCCTTTGGTTCCGCGATAATCGTATCAATGATACCCTTGCGCTTTAAATCCGCTGCCGTAAGCTCCATCACACCGGCTGCCTCTGCCGCTCTGGATTCATCCTTCCACAGAATGCTCGCAAAGCCCTCCGGGGAGAGAATGGAATAGATGGCATGCTCCAGCATCATGATGTGATCCGCAACCGAAAAGGCAAGTGCACCACCGCTGCCGCCTTCACTTAATACGATGGCAAGCACCGGGGTACGGATTTCTGAGAACACTGCCAGACACTGCGCAATGGCTTCCGCCTGTCCGCGCTCCTCGGCACCCTTTCCCGGGTACGCACCCGCAGTATCGACCAGCGTAATGATGGGACGGTGAAACTTCTCCGCCTGCTTTGCCAGTCGGATTGCCTTGCGATAGCCCTCCGGATGCAGCATTCCGAAGTTGCGCTGCATGTTTTCCTCCAGCGTCTTTCCCTTGCTCTGGGCAAGAACGGTTACACTTCTTCCATGAAAGGTCGCAATGCCGCCCTGACAGGCCGCATCATCTCCATAGCAGCGATCACCATGCAGCTCCATGAAATCCGGAAACAGTGCCCGGATATAGTCTGCAGCCTTTGGACGCTTGGGATGGCGTGCCAGATAAACGGTATCCCAGGCATCCAGCTGCAGCATTGCTTCCTCTCGTAAATGATCGATCTGTAAACGCAGCTCATCGGCGTGAGGATCCATGGCATCCAGCTTTGCCAGCTCGGCTTCCAGAACTGCAATGCTGCTTTCTGCTTCCTTTATGCTCATGATGCTCTCCTTTCGTGCAGCTTCAGGATACGCCGCAAGGTATCCCTGCTGTCCTTTCGCTCCACAATCGCATCCACAAAGCCTTTTTCCAGCAGAAACTCTGCCTTCTGAAAGTTGGCCGGCAGCTCCTCCTTGACCGTGGAGGCAATAACACGTTTTCCCGCAAAGCCGATCAGGCAGTCCGGTTCACTTAGAATGATATCCCCCAGCATGGCGAAGCTTGCGCTTACCCCGCCGGTTGTCGGGTGTGTCAGATAGGATATATACAGCAGCCCTGCATCACTGTGCTTCGCAAGTGCCGCACTTGTTTTTGCCATCTGGACAAGAGAGAGGATTCCCTCCTGCATACGCGCTCCGCCGCTTGTCGTAAAAATCAGCAGCGGCAGCTTCTTCTTCGTCGCATATTCGATGCAGCGGGTAATCTTCTCTCCGACGATCTGTCCCATACTGCCCATAAAGAAATTGCTGTCCATCACGGCGATCGCACACGGAAAGCCACCAATGCTCGCTGCACCGCAGACAACCGCTTCCTGCAGACCTGTTTTCTTCTGCAGGCGGGAAAGCTTCTCCTCATAGCCCGGAAAAGCAAGCTGCTCCTTTTTCAGAAAGAGCCTTCGATCCAGCTCGGTAAAGCTGTTTTCATCCACGATCTGGCGCAGGCGTTCCCGTGCGGTCAGCTTCATGTGATGTCCGCAATGGGGACATACATACAGATTGTGCATAAGATCCTCAAACAGGATACTCTCCTTGCATTGTGGACAGCTTTTATACAGATTATCCGGAGCCTCCAGCGGTTCTCTTACCGGCAGAGTACGGCGTTTTTTAAACAGGTCCAGACGGTTCTTTCGTACCTTAAATAATTGTTCCATCCTCTTTCAGCTCCTTTATAAATGATTCCATAAAGCCGGTATCGTAGCGGCCGCCGACAAATGTCGGATGATGCAGTAACAGATACTGAAATTCGATATTGGTTTCCACACCCTCGATCAACAGCTCCTCCAGTGCGGAGCGCATCCGCTTGATGCATTCCAGACGGGTATCCGCATAGGTGATGATTTTGGCAATCATGGAATCATAGTATGGCGGTATTTTATAATCGTTGTATACCGCACTTTCAATGCGCACACGGCGTCCCAGCGGAAAGTTGATAAAGCTCACCTGTCCCGGACTGGGCGCAAAATTATATTTGATATTCTCCGCATTGATACGGCATTCGATGGCATGACCACGGCAGACGATATCCTCCTGCCTATAGGCAAGCTTATGACCATCCGCAATGCGAATCTGCTGCTTGATCAGGTCGATGCCGCATATTTCCTCGGAAATGGTATGCTCCACCTGGATCCGTGTATTCATTTCCATGAAATAGTATTCTCCACGGGCATCCAGCAGAAACTCGATCGTTCCCACACTGTCATAGCCGACACTTTCTGCGGCACGCACGGCATCACGAAGCAGATGTTCACGTACATCTTCCTTTAATATATGGCAGGGCGCCTCCTCCAGCAGCTTCTGGTTGCGTCGCTGACAGGAGCAGTCACGCTCATACAGATGTACGACATTCCCGTGCTTATCCGCCATCAGCTGCACCTCGACGTGCTTCGGCTCAACGATGAATTTTTCCATATAGACGGCGTCATCCCCAAAATTTGCACGGGCCTCCGCTTTCGCCGTATCAAAGGCATCCGCAAGCTCTTCGGCACAATCCGCACGGCGCATTCCGCGTCCGCCTCCTCCGCTGCTTGCCTTGATCAGCACCGGATATCCGATTTTCTCTGCCATGGCTGCGGCATCCTGTACGGTTTCCAACAGATCCTTACTGCCGGGAATGACCGGTACCCCGGCCTCCATCATACAGCGGCGGGCGTTGTTCTTATCTCCCATCTGCTCAATCACATCCGGATTGGGACCGACGAAGATCAGACCACACTGCAGCACCAGTCGGGCGAACTTCGCATTCTCACTCAGAAAGCCAAAGCCCGGATGAATCGCATCACAGGCTGTCATACAGGCTGCGCTTAGGATATTCTTCATATTCAGATAGCTGTCATTGGCTCTTGGACCGCCGATGCATACGGCATAATCCGCAAGCTGAACATGCAGCGCCTCTTTATCGGCAGTGGAATACACCGCAACTGTTTCAATATTCATTTCCTTGCAGGTACGGATGATTCTAACCGCGATTTCTCCACGGTTCGCGATGAGAAGTCGGCGGATCATGCGGCCTCACCGATGCGGATCAGCTCCTGATCAAATTCCACCATCGCTTCATTGGTTATCAGAATCTCCTGTACGATACCATCCATTGGGGAAGGAATTTCATTCATGACCTTCATAGCTTCGATGATACACAGGACATCCCCCTTTTTCACCTGCTGGCCGATTTCTACAAACGGCGTCCCCCCCTGGGAACGGGCATTGTAATAGGTACCGACAAGCGGCGCCTTCACCCAGGTCCCCGCTGCCTTCTTCACTTCCGCTGCAGGAAGCGGTGCAGTCTGTGGTGCTGCTACAGGAGGAAGCGGCTCCGTTATCACCGGTTCCATATGCGCAGCCCTGCTGTCCGCAGCTGCCCCCTTCTCCATTTTTATTTTCATGTCATCCACTTCCAGCTCCATTTTGTGAAGTCCGCTTTCCTCGAAAACGCGGATGATGTCTTGGATCTTATCTGTATTCATGTACTTACCTCCTACGGATTTTAAAAAAGCCAAGGTATCTTGGCTTTTCTCTTGTTTACGCTTTGCTTTCCAGCAGGCTTACGATATCTGCTACGGTAACCAGCTTTGCCAGCTCTTCATCCTCAATGCGTACATCAAATTCTGTTTCCAGCTCCAGAGAAAGCTCCACGGCTGCCAGGGAATCAATTCCCAGATCATCCTTCAGGTTTGCTTCCATTTTAATCATATCTTCGTCGACGTTGATGGCCTCCATCAGTACTTCTTTTACTTTTTCAAACATACTTGTTCCTCCTGTGCAAATTCTCTTTGACTGCTACCAGAATAACACTACTGGTAAAGAATGTCAACTATTTTAGTTTTAGATACTAGATTTAAAAGTAAATAATAACCCTAGTATTGATTACTAGGACGATATAATTCGATAATTTTGACGATATGAATCCCAAATATGCAATATGCTTTGAAATTCAAATGGAATTATATTACTTTGATTGTCAAAAGTAAATAGTTTGAAGTTCAAATATGCATTTTCACATATTTTCCCATAATCAGGAAGACAGTATCTACCCTGCGCTGCATTTTCCTGCACTTCCCCTGTACATACACGGAGAAAGCAGCACCATCCATCAGACATTACCTGTATTTATAGAGATATTAGGATTGCTTATACATTTGTGAACATATTCACTTCGCCAGGGAAAGGGATTACAATATCTTAAGTACCGGTATGCATGACATGCTCTGTCCATGCATATGGTGGTTGTAAACATAGAGGAAGCACGTGAGGAGGACGACATATGTCATTTCAACTAACACTCGAGGAAGTGAATCAGGTTTTCGACACACTTCGGCAAAGCTATCGGATTTATGCTCCCAAGCGACTGAAGAATGCGGGACGCTACTGCAATACCGATCTCATCCGCTATCAGGAAATCCGCAGTATGGAGGAAATCGAATGGGAACAGCGCAGTGACTATTCCCCGAAGGAGGTTTTCTACCCGATCAACCAGACGCTCTTTCATTTCACAGAGCATTATTTTCTGGAAAGTCAGGCAGATGAAAAGGACCTGCTGATATTTGCACGAAGCTGTGATATTCACGGCATTAAGCGGCTGGATAAGATATTTCTGGAAAACGGGCCGCAACCGGATCCCTATTATAAACGAATGCGGGACAAGGTGCATTTCATCCTGATGGAATGTCCGGAAAACGGCTGGGAATCCTGTGCCTGCTGTTCCATGGGAACAAATGTCACAGACGAATATGACCTTGCCATGCGTCCGCTGAAGGAAGAGGGACGCGTACTGGTGGAATGTCGCAGCGAACAGCTTGCGCATCTGTTTTCAGCATTTGAACACGCAGAATTTCAGCCGAAATTTGTCAGGGAAAACAAAACGACCATACAGGTGCCGGATATCCGTGAGGATATGGTAGACTCCATCCGTACACTGGAAATGTGGAAGGACTATCAGAGTCGCTGTATCGGCTGCGGTGCCTGCAATTCTGTCTGCATCACCTGTTCCTGCTTCAACACGGTGGATACGCCCTATACGGAAAACGGAAAGAGCGGAGAACGCCGCCGGACATGGACCGGCTGTATGAACGATGATTTCACGACGGTAAACGGCGGTCATGCCTTCCGGGATGAGTATAAGGACCGTATGCGCTTTAAAACCATGCACAAGGTATATGATTTCAAAAAACGCTTTGCCACGGACTATCAGATGTGTGTAGGCTGCGGCCGCTGCGATGATATCTGTCCGTCCTATATATCCTTTACGCACATCATCCAGCGTCTTCATGACGAGGTAGAACACATGAAGGAGGAGAAATGATATGAACAACCCATGGCTGCCGCAGAAGCACCGCATCCTGAATATCATAGAGGAAACCGATCTGGAATCCACCTTTGTTGTCGAATTCAGGGATCCGCAGATTCGGCATGGACAGTTTTTCCAGCTTTCTCTGCCGAAGATCGGAGAAGCTCCGATTTCCGTATCCAGCTTTACCGACTCCACCGTGGAATTTACGATTCGCAGAGTCGGCACACTGACCAATGTCCTGTTTGATCTTCACGCAGGGGATGATATCTATATCCGCGGTCCCTATGGCAACGGCTTTCCGCTGGAGGAATTCAAGGGAAAACACATTGCTGTCATCGCCGGAGGTACCGGCGTGTCCCCGGTGCGCAGTACCCTGCATCATTATCTGAACAATCCGCAGGACTGCAGAGATGTTTATGTCATCGCAGGCTTTCGGGATGCACAGCATGTTCTGTTTGAAAACGACCTGCGCCAATGGCGGCAGGCGAAGCATTTCCATACAACGCTGACACTCGACCACGGAGAACGCGAAGGCTTTCAGGAAGGCTTTGCGATGAATTATGTTAAGGATATCCCGTTTCAGGATTTTGGGGAGGAATATGCCGTTATCCTTGTCGGCCCTCCTGTCATGATGAAATTCACCGCACAGGAATGTATGAAATACGGCGTGACAGAGGACCATATCTATGTTTCCTTTGAGCGGAAGATGTCCTGCGCCCTTGGAAAATGCGGACACTGTAAAATCAATGAAACGTATGTTTGTCTGGAAGGCCCTGTCTTTCCGTATACCAAAGCCAAAGGGCTTGTGGATTAGGAGGTAAACGATATGTCACAGGATATGAATATCAACGCCCTTCGTACCAACTGCTTCCGTCAGTCCAAGGTCAAGGGTGAATACATGCTGCAGATGCGTGTTCCCGGCGGTCTGATACAGGCAAAGTATCTGAGCTTCGTCGAGCATCTGGCAGAAGCATACGGAGACGGCACCTTTCATTTTGGTTCCCGCCAGTGTTTTGCCATCCCCGGCATCAAATATGAGAATATCGATGCCGTCAATAAAGAGCTGAAGGACTATCTGGAGGATGTTGAAATCGCCCAGTGCGGTGTGAAAATGGAAACCGATGCCGGCTTTCCGACCATCGGTGCCCGCAATGTCATGGCCTGTATCGGCGGTATCCACTGTATCAAGGCGAATATCAATACACAGGATATGGCAAAAAAGATCGAACAGGAGGTATTCCCGAGTCATTATCATATCAAGGCTGCGGTTGCCGGCTGTCCGAATGACTGCGCCAAGGGACACTTCAATGATTTTGGAATCATCGGTCTGACAAAGCCGACATATCACAGCGATCTGTGTATCGGCTGCGGCTCCTGCGTAAAGGCCTGCGAATCCCATGCGACAAGAGTGCTCAGTCTGAAAAACGGCAAAATTGAAAAGGATACCTGCTGCTGTGTCGGCTGCGGAGAATGTACGCTGGTATGTCCGACCAATGCCATGCAGCGAAGCCCGAAGCCGTTTTATCGAATTCTGATTGGCGGCCGTACCGGAAAGCAGTACCCGCGAATGGGAAAGACCTTTGCAGATTTCCTGAGTGAGGATGCCGTTCTGGCAATCCTGCGCAACTGGCAGGATTTCTCCGCTGAGGTGCTGAAGGGACAGCCGCGCTATCTGCATGGCGGTCATCTGATTGACATGGCGGGCTATGAAACGTTCAAGGAGCTGATGCTGAAGGATGTCAAGCTGAATCCCGAGGCAAGAATTGCGGAGAATCTCTATTTCGCAGAAACAGAATATCGGGGAAGAATTCACGTCAAGCCTGTGAAATAATTTTGAGCCTTCCATGATATTCCCTACCTGAAGCATGTTCCCTGTATAGCGATACATCCGGGTATTACTGCCCGGATTTCTTCATTCTGCACACTTTTCTTATTTTTTCTTATAATTCATATACTTTTTATACAACATATGATATAGAAAAGGCAGGAAGGAGGAGCATTTCATGAAACGATCTGATTTCTTCACAATGGAAAACGGAATTCTGCATATCACATCCAACGCTCATACGTATCCCCTATCTACACTGATCAGAACAGAGCTGCTGCTCAGACCACTCAGTCACAATAATCTCAATACCATACTAAACGGCACGCTGTTCAGCGGAAACGGCTATGAGCCCCTGAACATCTATCTTCGTCTGCAGTTTCAGGATGGGACAAACGAGGACATGCTGTTAACACCAAAGCCTGTCATTCGCCATAATCTGGATTATTATGAGATTGTACGGCGCGGACGCAAGCTGCAGGAAATACTGAATTACTGGCTTCGGGAGATAGAAGCCACAGGAAAACCTGCGGCACAGCCGCTTTAGGCTTTCTTAATCCGGAATACAATCGCTTATATAAGCAGATTGTAAAAGAGCGGATGCCTGCAGGCATCCGTTTTTTACCGTATACACCTTCCTGCAGTCAGCGTGCAGGCAGCACATCATAGCATTTTCCCCTTCCCTGACAACGCCTGCGTATAAACGAAATCCGCATACTTTTACAGGATTGATTCGCAAATCCGAATTCTTTTCATAAACTGCAGGAAAACATGCTACAATAAGATACTAGAGGAGTGATGTCATGCAGCAGGTTATCATCGTTCTGGCGGATACCACAGAACAAGCAGAGAAAAACGAGGAATTTATTGAGCTGGTACAGGCAGCCGATATGGAAATAAAGGAAACCTTTAGACAGAATCTGAAAAGCATTACGCTGAGAACCTATATCGGTACCGGTAAATGTGAGGAAATTCGTGCATACCTGCAGGAGCAGGAAATACAACGCGTTGTGTTTAACCACGATCTGAGTCCCTTGCAAATCCGCAATCTGGAGGAAAGCCTACAGACGCCGGTCATGGACCGAACAGAGCTCATTCTCGCCATTTTTGAAAGCCGGGCAGTCACACGTACCGCAAGACTGCAAATCGAGTGCGCACAGCTGAAGAAGCTGCTTCCACGTCTGATTGGTGCCAATACACAGCTGGGAAGACAAAGCGGCAGCGGAAAAAACAAGGGTGCCGGAGAAAAGCAGCTGGAGCTGGATCGAAGAAGAATCAATGCACGGATTCAGGAGCTGCAAAGAGAGCTGAAGAAAATAGAGGCACAGCGCTTCAATCAGCGGCGGGCAAGACAGAAATCCATGCTGCCGCTCGTATCGCTGGTCGGCTATACAAATGCCGGAAAAAGTACCATCATGAATATGCTGCTGGAGCACAGCAGTCCCTATGAGGAGGATAAAAAGGTACTGGAAAAGGATATGCTGTTTGCCACTCTGGACACCAGTATCCGCCATATCGATCTGCCGGATGGAAAATCCTTTCTGTTGTCCGACACCGTCGGCTTTGTTTCCGATCTCCCTCATGATCTGGTGGAGGCCTTCCATTCCACACTGGAGGAGGTGCAGTATGCTTCCCTTCTGGTTCAGGTCGTAGATGTATCCAGTGAGGAATATGCAAGACAGATGGAGATCACACAGGAAACGCTGCAGCAGATCAAGGCTGCTGACATCCCGATGATTACCGTCTATAATAAGTGCGATCAAAGCGGATATCAATATCCGCAGGTACATGCGCATGATCTATATATGAGTGCCAAAGAAAAAGCCGGGCTGCAGGAATTACTGGACTTGATCCACAGTCACCTGTATCCGGATGAAAAGCATGTGGAGCTGCATATTCCCTACCAGCAGACCGGTATCTATTCCCTGCTGATGAAGCATGCACATGTCATCAGCCGCAGAGATGAGGAAGATGGTATTCATCTGGATGCAGTGCTATCAGATACGCTGTATCAAAAATACCGCAACTATGTCATCTGCCTGAAAGAAGAAGGATGACAACGCTGTATCCAGCATGAATTGCTTTTATGCCTATCGGTTTACAGGATGAAAAAACTGGAGAATCAAAAAAACACGCAGCCTTGCTGATGCGCAATCTTACAGTATGAGGGCTGACAGCTGATCCAGGACAAAAACGGATAATCGGTTCACACCGGCTATCCGTTCTTTTTATATGCTATAAATTCATTATCTCTTTTCAATTCCTGTACTAGAAGTCCACCTCTGTATCATAATAGCAGCACTTCAGAAGCTTGACCATTTCCTCCTGACTTGGCTGCCGCGGGTTGCTGCCCGTGCAGGCATCCAGAATGGCATTTGCCGCGATATCCTCGACACGTGCCAGGAATACGTCTTCACTTACAAAGCCTTCTTCAGCAGGTAATCCATCTTTTCCATAATGTGCGATACAGTGCGGAATATGCAGTGCATCACTCATTTCACGCAGGTAGGCAATCAAAAGCTCCACCTTTTCCTCATCACTGGAACCGCCCAGATGCATATAGTCCGCAATCACACCATAGCGCTTTCTAGCTGCTTCGTCCTTCGCATTGAATTTAATAACCTTTGGCAGATACATCGCATTTGCCGCACCGTGAATGATATGGGCTCCCTGATCTGCGAACACTGCCCCTGTCTTATGTGCCATGGAATGAACGATTCCCAGGAGTGCGTTGGAGAAAGCCTGTCCAGCCAGACACTGTGCATCATGCATCGCCGCACGGGAATCCATATCCCCGTTATAGGATTTTACCAGATGCTCCTTGATCATTTCAATCGCATGAATTGCCAGCGGATCGGTAAAGTTGCTGTTGGCTGTGGAAACATAGGCCTCCACGGCATGTGTCATGGCATCCATACCCGTATGTGCGACCAGCTTGATCGGCATCGTCGTTACCAGATCCGGATCGACGATTGCTACATCCGGTGTAATCTCAAAATCCGCAATCGGATATTTAATACCCTTTTGATAATCTGTGATGATGGAGAATGCGGTAACCTCTGTTGCCGTACCGGATGTAGATGAAATTGCACAGAACTGTGCTTTTCTGCGAAGCTTCGGTATACCGAACACCTTGCACATATCCTCAAATGTAATTTCCGGATACTCGTATTTGATCCACATCGCTTTTGCCGCATCGATCGGTGATCCTCCACCCATCGCAACGATCCAGTCCGGTTCAAATGCAAGCATTTCATCCGCCCCGCGCATAACGGTTTCCACTGACGGATCGGATTCGATGCCTTCAAATAAGCGAACCTCCATACCGGCTTCCTTCAAATACGCAACGGCACGATCCAGAAAACCTCCGCGGCGCATGGAACCTCCGCCGACACAAACGATTGCCTTCTTACCTTCCAGTGTCTTCAAAGCCTCCAAAGCACCTTTTCCATGATACATATCTCTTGGCAATGTAAATCTCTGCATGTCTGTTTTCCTCCTTATAGGGCTTACAAAACCCTTTCTATAGTTACATTCTACGCCTAAACCTATCGAAAAACAACCACTTTGTGTATATTTTCACAAGAAATTCATTCTTTCATAAACAGGAGCCGGATCAAAGCGAATATAAAAAAGAGACACCCGCATTGATGCAATGATCGGGTAGCTCTTTCTGACCTTCCAAATAGATTAGGTTATACATAATCCCATCCTTATTCGTGGTATCCTTTGACACATCAACATTATCCCTGCGGCTGATATATGCTTTCTGTTGGATAGGAAACAGAATCATTCGCTGTAATGTAAATCGTCTTTCAAAGAAACGCAGTGTATCACCTTTTCAGCTTCCCGTAGGTATCGGAAAGCACCGCAATCAGATCACCCGGCTGGATGCTGTAGGCATCCATTCTCTGTATGAGCTCATCTGCCGCGCAGGCATGGACATATACAGCGGCTGCCGCTGCCTGCAGCGCCTCTTTTCCCTGTGTATACAGTCCTGTCAGAATACCGCACAGCACATCCCCGCTGCCCCCCTTGGCAAGTGCATGATTGCCGGCCGTATTCATATACATATCGTCTTTCCTGCAGATGATCGTATGCTGATCCTTTAATACGAGCACGGTATTCTCATACCGCTTCACAAATTCCATGGCACACTGCAGAGGGTCCTTCAGCACTTCCTTCACACTGCAGCCGCACAGATAGCTCATTTCCTTCGGGTGCGGTGTCAGGATCGTAACCGCTGGACGATGCAGCAGCTCCATCAGCTTCCCTGCCTCATACAGGGCATCCCCATCCAGCAGACAGGGACGATCACTTTCCAGCACAGCACGAACCATCGCCTGTGTCACCTCACCCCGTCCCATACCGTTTCCAATGGTGATCATATCATATGCATTCAGATTGCGCTTCAACAAATCAACGGAAATCATAGAAAAGCTTCCATTCATTGACGGAGCCGGCAGCAGCATGCTCTCCTCCAGCTTCATGGAAATAATCTCAGAGATGCAATCCGGCAGAAACAGCGTCAGCGTCCCTGTCCCACTCTGCAGCGCAGCCTTCGCCGCAAGCGTTATTGCCCCGTGCATATAGGAGCTGCCTCCAACCATCATCACCCTGCCAAAGCTTCCCTTGTGGGAATGTGCATCCCGCTTTGGAAGAAATGCCCGCACAGTATCCTCATCCAGCAAATGAATGCTGTGTTCGATATTGGCTTTCACAGCTTTGGGAAGCGTTATATTTTTAACGATGATATCCTTGCAATAGCTGCTGCCCGGATACAGCAGCTGTCCCCTTTTCAGACATTCAAAGGTGATGGTTACATCACTTTGTACGGCACAGTTCATAATGCTGCCGGTATCCCCGTTAACTCCACTGGCAATATCGATACTGATGACATGCTTATTCAACAGATTCAGATACAGAATCAAAACATCATAGAAGCCTTCAATATCGCGTGACAGTCCCGTTCCAAACAACGCATCGACAACTACCTGTGCCTCATCCAGTGCCGGCTTGATCATCTCCATGTCCTGCGTCCTCATGATTTCTATACCATAGCTTTCCGCAATTCTGGCATACACAGCCTCATCATGACTCATACGGTCATAAGGAACACTGCAGTGGATACGGACATGTGAATAGCCCTCCTCCACCATGAGACGTGCAAGGGCAAAGCCATCCCCGCCATTATTTCCCGGACCGCACAGGATCATGATCCGGCTGTCCTTTGCGACATGCTCGCGGATATAGTCCATAACCGCCATCGCTGCATGCTCCATCAATATGATACCGGGAATGCCGTATTCATGAATCGCCTCCGCATCCATTTTCCGCATATCCTCTGTATTTACGATTTCCATAAGCTCCCTCCTCACGCTTTCGTTACCTATATTATAATAGCAATCAAAAAAAATTGCATTGAAATTATAAAAGGAAGTGTAAATATAAAGGAATGTTTCATTTGTGAATTTTTTATCTTTTTTCGCTTTGAAACAGTTGTGATGCGGAGAATGTTGCGTTATAATAGTAAACGACTTATAAAGAACCTGTGAGGGATACTATGAAAAAAACAGTTGTATTGGGAGTCAGCGGAGGTATTGCGGCCTTCAAGGCGGCACAGCTGACCAGCAATCTGATCAAGAAAGGGTATGATGTGGAAGTCATTATGACACAGAATGCCACGGAATTCATCACCCCCTTGACCTTTGAATCACTAACAAAGCACAATGTGATGGTTTCCACCTTTGAAAAGGTGGCGGATCGCAGTGTTAAACATATTTCCATTGCACATCGTGCGGATATCTTTGTCCTTGTACCGGCAACCGCAAATGTTATTGCCAAAATTGTTCACGGCCTTGCGGACGACATGCTCACAACGACCTTTCTGGCAGCTGACTGCCCTAAGGTGATCTGCCCTGCAATGAATACCGGCATGTATGAAAATCCAGTCACACAAAAAAATCTGGAAGCCGCAAAAGCACTCGGCTATGAGCTGGTGGAACCGGAGGTTGGATATCTTGCCTGCGGAGATACCGGAAAAGGAAAGCTTGCGGACATCACACATATCGAGGAATGCATTTGCCGTATTTTGGAAACCACCGGACTTCTCAGGGGAAAGCGTGTACTGGTCACAGCGGGACCAACCCGTGAGGCCCTGGATCCGGTACGCTTTATTTCCAACCATTCCTCCGGGAAGATGGGCTATGAGATTGCCAGAGCAGCCCGTGACATGGGAGCGGATGTAACATTGATCAGCGGTCCTGTCCAGCTGAACGTCCCGCATGGAGTTCGCGTCGTGCAGGTTGTCAGTGCACAGGATATGTTTGAAGCCGTACAGAAGGAATATGCAGACTGCGATATCATTATCAAGGCTGCCGCTGTCGGTGATTACCGCGCACAGAAAACAGAAGAAAACAAAATAAAAAAACAGGGAGAATTTCTGGAAATCACCTTTGTGAAAAACCCGGACATTCTGGCATGGCTGGGTGAGCACAGAGTATCAAATCAGATTATTTGCGGCTTTGCAATGGAAACCGAGCATTTGCTGGAGCATGCCGCTGAAAAGCTGAATAGGAAAAACTGCGATATGATCGTAGCCAATAACCTGCATGAACAGGGAGCCGGTTTTCAGGGGGATACCAATGTGGTTACTCTGCTTCAGAAAAATCATACAGAAACACTGGATCTGATGAGCAAATATGAGGTAGGCGTTGAGATACTTACACGTCTGGCTGCTCTCAGCAAGGAAAGAGGAGAAGCCTGATGTTAGTAGTCATTGATATAGGAAACACAAATATTACAATCGGAATCTATCACGGGGATAAGCTGATCGGCAATTATCGCCTGACAACCAAAATGAAACGCACAAGCGATGAATACGGGTTTATGGTCATGAACTTTCTAAATGCCTCCAAGGTACAGCCTGCGGATATAAAAGATGTCATCGTATCCAGTGTCGTACCGAAAATCATGCATTCCTTCCTGAATGGAATCCGCAAATATATGCATAAGGAGCCGATTCTCGTAGGTCCCGGAATCAAAACCGGTATCTCTGTAAAGGCTGAAAATCCAAAGGCCGTCGGTGCCGACCGTATCGTGGATGCAGCCGGAGCCTATTATGAATATGGAGGTCCGTGTCTGGTTGTCGATTATGGCACAGCCACCACCTTCGATTATGTGGATGCGAATGGAAATTTCGAATACGGTGTCATCACCCTGGGAATTGAAACCGGGGCACAGGCAATGTGGACACAGGCGGCCAAGCTTCCGGAAATTGAAATCAAAAAACCCGCAAGCATTCTGGCGAAGACAACAACAACAAGCATGCAGGCCGGACTGGTTTACGGCTATATCGGACAAAGTGAATACATTATCAAGGAATTCAAAAAGGCACTGGGCGTTGACATGAAGGTCATCGCTACCGGCGGCCTTGGGAAAATTATATATAAGAATACGGATGAAATTGATATCTATGATCGTAATCTGACCTTCAAGGGTCTGAAATACATTTACGAAAAGTATACTACAGAGAAAAAGAAATAGATTTCTGCAATAAAATAGTTTATTACCTGATTGCGGGTAATTCAAAACATCGAGAATGTGAAATGATTGTTTTAATCCATAGAATTTGAATTCTCCCTTTTGTAAACAACCTAAAACAAAAAAGAACCATAAAAAATACGTCTGCTCTTCAAGAAGAGGCTATGACTATCGTGCAGCTTATAACGCCACAAGTCATACGACGTATTTTTTTATTTGGTAAACCTCCGTATTCGCATCCATGTGATGTGTGTTACAGCCTTCCTTTATTTCAAAAGCTTCTTCATATAAATCACATCCTCCATCGGATTGTCATAGTACGGCTCCGTTTCCTGAAAGCCGAGGCGCTTATACAGCCGGATGGCACTTTGTAAGGGTTCGATCGTATCCAGTACCATGCACGAATAGCCATCATCCTTCGCAAGCAAAAGAATCGTTTCCACCAGCTTCTGTCCGATTCCCTGGCCCTGATAGGACGGTTTCACATACAGCCGTTTCATTTCACAGCATTCCTTACTCAGGCGATGATACGCTACACAGCCCGAAACACAACCGTCATCCGCAACAGCAGCCAGCAGTCTTCCTTCTGTTCCACTGTATTTGCGTAATAAATCACGCAGTTCTTCCTCCAGCTTTTGAAAGCTTAGATCCCTTCCCAGCATCTGCGTGTATTCCCGAATCAGCTGTTCGACTTCCATCAGACAGGTTGTTCCATCAATCATATGCATAAATTCATCTCCCTGCTAATAACCATATTCTATATTCTGAAAGCATTGTTTCATAACAGTATTGTACTATCTGCATTCCGCATTTTCTACCCTTTCTCAATCTTTTTAGGTTTGTATGCTGTGTCTGCATCTGTGTGGTATAATACAAATAAAGACGAGGAGTTGATTACATGAAACGATTGCCGAACATTCTCGGATACGGCATTGCCTTCTACAAGAAAACCTGTACGATCAAAAGGGGTAAATAATTTTGATAGAAAGCTACTATCTGCTTATTGCAGGAAAACTACACAAACATGTTTAAATTCTCACATTATAAAAAGCTTCTGGTAGAATCCCCATATACCAGAAGCTTTTTTTACCTATACTGAATGTCTGAAAAGGACTGCTGTGTACTGGCGGCACAAAGCGCAGCATAACAGGCTGAATAATCGCATGTATCTCTTCAGCTACCAGTAACAGCCACTGAAATGCGATACCGGCTATCAAAGCCTGCTGATTTCGACCAGAATCCTCTGCCCAAGAAACTGTTCATATGCCTGTATCCAGATATGCAGACTCTTGGTGTCTATGTCTGTGAACAGTGTGATATGCAGCTCATTCACCGTTTTACGCTTCTTTGACCTCCAGATACCGCAAATCCTTCCACACTGAATCACAACACCGGGATTTTGCACTGTTTTCCATACCATGCGCTGTAATTTACAATCCTCCAGAAGCAAAGAGCGGTCCCAAAGGTCGAGAAAAGGATCATGTGGAGAAAGCAGTCGTACGGATTCATCAGTCTGTTGCTTTTCATAGGTATCCTTGTTCCAGATCGAATACTCTCTTTCCTGATACCTCACAGAAACACGTTCATGCTCAGAAAGTGCCCATAGACGCCTTGCCTGCGGCAGCTCCATCCCTGTCCATTTCGCAAAGCCCTTTACATCGCCTGGCCCGTATGCATGAAGAAACCGGCAAACCAGTGCGCAGCACACAGCATCACTGATACTGCCCGTTTTCGAAGCTGCGTTAGGAAAGGATGCAAATGTAGGTGAGCCCTTCTGTCTGGGTCCAAAGGCGATTCCCCTTTGAAAAGAAGCCGGCCGCAACAAAAAGGAAACAATCGCCTCTCCATACAGCTGCCCTTTCGCAAATGGAGAAGCAGACAGCCACAGAGAGTGCAGGGAGGCGGGAATGCGTTGAAGCATGGCAGCAGCCAGCACCTGATCCAGTCGCTGCTTGGACACAACCGGTTCCTTCTCCAGTACCTGCAGGCATTGCATCAGCTCCTGCAACAGCACCGAAAAAGGAACACCGATTTCTTTCTGACAATAGCGCAGCCCGTTTGTATAGATCCAGGACTCCCCTTCCTCTGCACAAAGTGCATCCAGATACACCGCTGCATCATGAAGCGGAAAAATCCACGGTGCACCACGCAGACTCCATGCCTGCATAATCCCCCTGCCCTCATCCAGTTCCTGCTGCAGCTGCCATGCACTGCATGAACGCAGCCGGTTAAACGCCGCACACAGCCACGTACCGGGGGGACTGTTCTGAAACCCGCATACCCCCGCCGCTTCTGGTAAAGAATCTGCCGGAGTAACCAGATGATGTGCCTGAAAAAGATGGCTTCATACCTCTTCCCTTGTGATGGTTCGCATAAGCAGCCTCCCTTCTATAGAGAAAAAGCGATTATTTACAACCGCTTCTCAAAATTCCCACTGATGCTCATACCCTCGTTGAAGATGACAAAAGCCCTGGGATCAATCTTATAAATGATTTTCTTCAGCTGTGTTACCTCATATTTGGAGATGACCGTGACAAGAATATGCGTATCTGTCTTCGTATACGCTCCTGCCCCCTTCCAGTAGGTAACCCCCCTGCCCATTTCCTTCATAATACTTTCCTGTACTTCCTCCTCTTTGGTGAAAATCATCGCTGTCATATTAATATTCTGATAGTGCGTCTTATCGACAACGAGATACATACAGGCTGTATAGATAATGGAATAGATCGCCGTGGTTACATTAAACAGAATCGCACAGACACCGAATACCAGAACATTGATGATATTGGAAAGACGTCCAACGCTGAAATCTGAAAACTTCTTTGTGAAGTATACCCCCAGAATATCCAGTCCGCCACCGCTTCCGCCACTTCGAAGAGCCAAACCAATACCGAAGCCGCAAATCAAACCGCCAATCAGACAGGCCGCAAGCACATCGTCAAGAATCGGTGTGGAGGGTATCATAACGATCGTAAAGGCAACCGTCTGTGTCAGGACACAAAGCAGCGTCTTCACAAAAAACTTTCTGGAAATGCTGCGATATGCCAGGATAAATAAAGGCACATTCATTAAAAAGTTGATAATACCGGCGATATCCAGCTGACCGAAGTCCATATGGGCATACTGTGCCAGCACTGTACGGATAATCTGTGCCATACCAATCACCCCGCCACTGTACAAATCCAGCGGTACAATGAACAGGTTCAGGCCAACGGCAAACAGAAAACCGCCGATCACAACATACACATAGTCATACATAATTTTTTGCAATTTCATACTATCACCATCCCCTGCAATCGTAAGAATTATATCATAAAAGCCGGTAAGCGCAATCCCTACCGGCCGTTTTTCTATTTAACAATTTTTTCACAATCACCGTCAATACTGCCGATGCGGCAGGTACTATCATATACCAGCTTGCCATCGCAGGTAATGTGATCAACACGGCAATGGCTGGACAGATGAATTTCGGTCGCACTGATGGAATGACAGGACATATTGCAGGCAGTCAGCTGACTGCACTCAATATTGCGCGCCGTATTTCTCTTTTCCGGCCGAAAGCCGAACAGACCATGGAAAATATGCTGACCATGACCATAGTTGATCCGGATATCATCACCGAACAGATCATTCAGGGAAGCACAGCCTTCAATACGGACCTTGTCGGCATTCACCTCTCCCTTATTGTTCAGGACACCCTCTACATAAATCTCATCGGCATACACCCGGATACCATCGCTCTTCACAACACCCTCGATATCCAGACGTCTTACACGAATATCCTTTTTACAGGTCATAACCCCCTGCACATCCATGGTGCCACCCTTTAAATTCCCGCTGCACTTGCAGGTACCCTCGATGCTTAAAACCTCAAACTCCAAATCGCCGTTAATCGAGCCGACACCTTCAATATCAATACGGCCGTATTTACCGCCGGAAATCGATCCGATTCCCTCAATCGTTGTATTCATGTGATCTGTATTCATACCAGCGAACCCTCCTTGTACATAATAAACGCAGTCCGATTGCAATGCAGATAATCGCCATCCAGACAGGATATGTCAGCTTTACATCAATCCACGCATTGGCATCTGCCAGAAAGTAGCAGCCTGCCAGCACTGTAAATATATTATAGAAATGCAGGCCGTGATCCAGCATGCTGTAGAGTGCAGGCAGAATCAGCAGCATGGTCCACCAGCCGGGAAAGAATATGGTGAAGTCCCACCAGTCCAGCTGCGTTCCCAGATAGCCGATCCCGATGGCGACAAACACCAGTCCCCAAAGAATCCGTTTTACGCGATATGTCATCATGATCTCATCTCCTCTTCATCAAATGTAAACTGAAAGGTTTCCTTGTATTTCAGCTTAATCGCATTGCTTAATTCATTCAAGTGGATGGAACGTATTGCAACAAGGCTGTCATCCAGATAAACCTCACTGCCTTCCTTTTTCAACAGAATATACAGGTGTCCCTGCGCCTGCAATAGCTCCAAGACATAATCCGCACTGTGCAGTTCACTCATCCTTTTACTTAAAAATGAAACGGCATGCGTACGTTCCTCCTCTGTAATTGCACTATCAACCATCGCCTGGGACAGGGCAATCATAACAAGCACCTCCAGAAATACGAAGCTGTCCTTGCTCATGGCATCCATGAAATCCGCTGCCACATCAATATCCAGCTCATCGAAATGCTCCAGATCCTCCTCACAGAACAGACGGTTGCTGACCTCCGGTGTCAGAATCCGGGCAAGCTCCTCTAAAGAATAGCTGTCCTTCAGCTGCTGTATGGCATGAATGCGCTTGAGTATCTTCTCCTGGGGGAAATAGGTTTCCTGCCCTGTCGGACTGGAGCGCTTGACAAACCATTCCTCGGGAATCAGCCCCTCCCGTTTCCATCGATACAGCTGGCCATACGAGATGCCGGTCGTCTTCAGTAGATCCTTCTTGGATATTTCCATTGTATCACCTCTAACGTAACATTGTTTCATTACACCTATATATTAACAAAACATTGTTACATTGTAAAGAGGAAATTTTAATTTCTACAGAAAACGGTTACACATTCAATAAGAACAACACTTTTATGAATTCTGTCTGAAAAAAGGTGCAAATCTATTGACCGGCGGTCATTATAGGTATAAACTATAAAAATGTATAAATAAAGGAAGTGTTTTTTGTGGAAGAATCCGTAAGTAAACGATCACGCATTCAGGATGCTGCTGTCGCACTGTTTCATGAGCAGGGTGTGGAGGCAACCTCTGTCAATGAGATTGTCAAACGAGCAAATGTCGCAAAAGGGACGTTCTATGTATATTATAAGGATAAGAAGGAATTGATTTCTCAAATTCTTACCAAGCAGCACGGCTGTCTGATGAACGATATCCTCAATCACTCCTATGAGGCTGCACTTACTAACAGCACCTGCTGGAAGCGCACCTTCATCGACGAGCTGATCACCTATTATATTCAGCATCCGAAGCTGCTTCGTACGATTCAGAAAAACATTGCTTCTATATTGGATACAAAGGAACATCGGGATATGGTGTTTACCCATATCGAACGCATGCCGGATTTTCTGAAGCTGCTGAGGCGGGAACAGGAAACAGAAAAGAAAGCACTCAATCGTTTTCTGATGATGATGGAAATCATCGGATTTGTCTGTTACAACGCTATTTTCTTCGAGCAGCCGGATTCCATAGAGGAGATTCTGCCTGAACTGCGGGAAACGATGTTCAAAATGCTTGAGAGAAAGGAGTAGCCTATGACATATAAACTGGGAATAGATGTAGGTTCCACAACCCTGAAGGCAGTGGTTCTCAACGATCAGGATGAGATTGTGTACAAGAGCTATGAGCGCCACAAATCCAAGGTACGGGAAATGAGTGTTTCCAAGCTGAAGGAATTGCGAGAGCTGTTACAGGGACAGAGAATCGCACTTGCCATTACCGGCAGTGCGGGCCTGGGAATCGCAGATGATGCAGGTTTTCCTTTCGTACAGGAGGTATTCGCAACAGCCCAGGCTGTGCGTAAATATTATCCGGCAAGTGATGTTGTTATTGAGCTTGGCGGAGAGGATGCCAAAATCATCTTTTTACAGGGAACGCTGGAGGAGCGTATGAACTCCACCTGTGCCGGTGGTACCGGAGCGTTTATCGATCAGATGGCAACCCTGCTGGATGTCGATCTGGAAACGATGGATCAGCTGTCCCTGCAGCATACCACGCTGTATCCGATTGCATCACGCTGCGGTGTATTCGCAAAAAGCGATGTGCAGCCGCTGATCAATCAGGGCTGTGAAAAATCAAACCTTGCGGCAAGTATCTTTCAGGCGGTCGTCGATCAGAGTATCGCCGGACTGGCACAGGGAAGAAATATTGAAGGAAACGTATTGTTTCTGGGAGGTCCCCTGCATTTTCTAAAGGGGTTGCAGGAGCGCTTTAAGGAAACACTGAAGCTCCGTGATCAGGAAGCGAATTTCCCGGAGCTCGCCCCTTATTTTGTAGCACTGGGAAGTGCCGTCTATGCGGCAAATGAGGCTGTGGATTTCTCCTATGAGGAGCTGCTTGAAAAAATGGAGGCTATGGCTGCCAAAAAGATACAGACGCAAGGTCTTCCCCCACTCTTTGAAAGTGATGAGGATTATGAGGAATTCAAAAAGCGCCATACCAGTGCCAGTGTGGAGCGCAGTGATATCCACACCTACAGGGGCAATGCCTATCTGGGCATCGATGCCGGCAGTACCACAACCAAGCTGGTGCTGATCGATGAACAATGCCGCATTTTATATGAAAGCTATGCCGGGAATATGGGAAATCCCGTGGATGTTGTACAGAAGGAGCTCGCAAAGCTCTATGCCCTGATGGAGGACCGCATTCACATCATACACAGTGCGGTAACGGGCTATGGGGAGGAGCTGATGAAGCATGCCTTCCATCTGGATATCGGTGTTGTGGAGACGATTGCCCATTACCATGCGGCCCACTACTTCAACCCGCAGGTAGACTTCATCATCGATATCGGCGGTCAGGATATGAAATGCTTCCGGATTCGTGATCATACGATTGATGATATCCTGTTGAACGAAGCCTGCTCCAGCGGCTGCGGAAGCTTCATTGAAACCTTCGCAAAAAGCATGGGCTATGATATTGAGGAATTCGCCCGCATGGGGTTATCCGGAAAGCATCCAGTGGACCTTGGAACACGCTGTACGGTCTTTATGAATTCCAGTGTCAAGCAGGCACAGAAAAACGGAGCCAGCATGGAGGATATCTCTGCCGGCTTATGTATGAGTGTCGTAAAAAATGCATTGTATAAGGTCATACGTGCCAAAAGTCCGGATGATATCGGGAAGCAGATCGTCGTACAGGGAGGAACCTTCCTGAATGATACGGTGCTGCGAAGCTTTGAGCTGGAGCTTGGAAGAAACGTCATTCGCCCAAGTATTTCCCATCTGATGGGGGCATATGGAGCCGCATTGATTGCGAAGGAGAAAAAAGCCACTGCATCCTCTCTTCTGAAAAAGGAAGATATTGACAGCTTTACGCACAGCTCAAAGGCCTTTCATTGTGCTCTGTGCACCAATCACTGCAATCTGACCGTAAACACCTTTGCGGACGGGGCAAAGCATATCGCCGGCAACAAGTGCGAGCGTCCGGTGACCGGTAAGGTCAATAAGGAAAAGCTGCCGAATCTGTATGATTATAAATATGAGGAGCTGCTGAAGCTGAAGGGGGTACCCGGCATCCGGGGGAAAATCGGGATTCCGCTTGTTTTGAATCTGTATGACAACCTTCCCTTCTGGCATTCCTTCTTTACCAATCTTGGCTATGAGGTCGTCTTGAGCGATCGTTCCAGCAAGGCACTGTATTCCCTTGGACAGCATACGATTCCAAGTGATACGATCTGTTATCCTGCCAAGCTGGTGCACGGTCATATTCAGTCGCTCATCGATAAGGGCCTGCAGACAATTTTCTATCCATGCATGACCTACAACGTCAATGAGGACATGGGAGACAATCATTTCAACTGCCCGGTCGTTGCCTATTATCCGGAGGTTGTGGAAGGAAATATGAATCTGGGACATGTAAAGTTTCTGTATCCCTACGTATATCTTGAGGATAAGCGTATCTTCGATCAGAAAATGTTTGAATATTTCAAAGCCCAGCAGATGGATATTCCGTTCAAGGATGTTCAGGCTGCCAGCAATCACGCCTATTTCGCCTATCAGCAGTTTAAGGACCGCGTGCAGGAGGAAGGACGCAATGCCATAGCGTTCGCTCGACGCAATCACCGTGATGTCATCGTGCTTGCCGGACGTCCATACCATGTCGATCCTCAGATCAATCATGGAATTCACAGACTGCTGAACAATTTGGGATTCGTCGTAATCAGTGAGGACAGTATCGCTAAACAGGCCGTGCTGCCAAGTGTTCACGTTTTAAATCAGTGGACCTTTCACTCCCGTATGTACAATGCCGCACAGTATGTGGCACAGCAGGAGCATATGGAGCTGATTCAGCTGGTAAGCTTCGGATGCGGAATCGATGCGATTACCGCAGATGAGGTTAAGGATATTCTACGAAGCAATGGAAAGCTGTATACACAGATTAAAATCGATGAAGTTGACAACCTCGGTGCGGTGAAGATTCGCTGCCGCTCACTGCAGGCTGCCATGGAAGAAAGGGAGGGATGAGTATGTCACATGTAGAATTCACGAAGGAAATGAAAAAAACACATACGATCCTTGTACCGATGATGCTGCCGATTCATTTCCAGTTCCTGCGCAATATTTTGTGCAAGGAAGGTTATCGTGTGGAAATCCTGAAAACAGAGGGACAGCAGATCATTGATGAAGGCTTAAAGAATGTGCACAATGATACCTGCTACCCCGCCCTGCTTGTAATCGGTCAGATGATCGATGCATTGAAAAGCGGAAAATACGATACCGCACACATTGCGCTGGCAATCACCCAGACAGGAGGCGGATGCCGGGCTTCCAACTACATCCATCTTCTGCGCAAGGCACTGGTTCAGGCCGGATTTGAGCATGTTCCGGTTATTTCTGTCAATTTTTCCCAGCTGGAAAAGAACAGCGGCTTCAAGCTGACTCCTAAGATGCTGCTGAGATTATTATATGCATTTTTATACGGAGATATGCTGATGTGGATCAAAAATCAGTGCAAGCCGTATGAATTGGAAAAGGGCAGTACAGATGCACTGGTAACCACATGGATCGATACGATCACCGCGCAGTTTGATTCCCTGTCCTATATGCGAATGAAGCATAATTATCAGGAAATGCTGCATGATTTTGCGGCTCTGCCGAGAAGCCAGAAGCCGAAAATTCAGGTGGGAATCGTCGGTGAGATTTATATGAAGTATGCCCCTTTGGGCAATAACGAACTGGAGGACTTCCTGATTCGTGAGGGCTGTGAGCCCGTTGTCAGCGGTGTTCTTGACTTTGGTCTTTACTGCCTTGAAAACTCGCTGATCGATCACGCGTACTACGGGCGTAATAAAAAGAGCTACCGCTTCATTCAGATGGCGGATAAGCTGATTCAGAATATGCAGAAAAAAGCCATTACCGCAATACAGAAGCAGGGAACCTTCCGTGCACCGGATACCTTTCAGGAGGTTATCGAGAACAGCGAAGGAATCATCAACCGCGGGACCAAGATGGGAGAGGGATGGCTGCTCACCAGTGAAATGGTCACTCTGATCAAAAACGGTGTGCATAATATTGTCTGCTGTCAGCCGTTTGGCTGTCTTCCCAACCATATCGTTGCCAAGGGTATGACCAGAAAAATCAAGGATAAATATCCGATGGCAAATATTGTTGCAGTGGATTATGATCCAAGCGCAACAAAGGTCAATCAGGAAAACCGATTGAAGCTGATGCTGAGCAATGCGCGGTTAAGCGAACGCTTTGCAAAGGAGGATGAGGAGGCTCTTGCAAGTGAGCGACAGCGCAAGCTTGCCAGCTCCCGTTCATAAGCAAAAACAGTCCTGTATCTGAATTACTCAAATACAGGATTTTTTTTACATCGAATGCTCTGCAGTTTTTGTAAAGATGCTCCTTTCGTTTTTGAAGCTAATACAGCATGTAAGCCACTGTTCACCGGTTGCATACTTATCTATATGCCATAGATGATGGGTATTCTCGACCTTTTGAATATCGATACAGCTCCTACATTTATAATCGAAAGTAAAAATAACATGCTCTTTTTACCGGGAATGCTCCTCTTTTGATAATATAATCGACACGATTCCACATAGGATTCCTCCGATTGGAAATACAATCCAGCTAACATTCCAAATATTCCAGATAAAGCTGATAAGCAGCTGCACAAACCATCATGATACAGCCGCACCACTTACCAATCAGCTCATCGTCTTTTTCTGCCATCTGCGCATAAGCAGTTGTTCGCTCATAGGTTTCTTTTCGCATACCGTAATATACAAGAAGCAGTATGGCAATTGTCACAAGCATGATATTCAGGTAGCTTCATTTCCAACAGCTGTTCAATGACGATACTGAATCATATAATCCCAATGGAAGTCACAACAATACTATTAAATATCCTATGAAAGCCATCCAGCTCATATGCAGTATAGATATCCTGAGGAATTTGCGGATATCTGCGCTTGAATGCGGTATCCTTCATACCGAAGAAGACAAGAATAAGGATTCCAATAATTGCGAAAATCAGAAATACAATATTCAACATGTCTTCATTATCCATAGAAGGTTTCAAAAAGCAATAGGCACAAATCCCCGCAAGAATACAACCAATTCCAACGGTGATTCCTTTCGTTTTTGTCAGCTCATGGGTCTCATAAGTATCACGACTCACACCGGAATTCTCTTTCATATCCCCTTTCAGTAAATCATACAGCGTACAGTGGAACAGCTCACAAATCAGCATCAGCTTATCCAGCTCAGGATAGGCACTTCCATTTACCCGCTCTGCGCGCCTTTGGTGCACTTACTAACCGCCTGTCTTGATACATTCAGCTTATCCGCGAGATTTTCCTGTGAATAGCCATACTGCTTCCTTGCCTCTCTCAAATTTTCTTCAAATTTCAATTTAATCACCTCGTCATCATTGTATAAAAACGGGCTGGCTTACACCACCAACCCGTATTGGCGCTTTGTATTATTTTGTCAACCAATGGTAGCATTCCCCTGTTTTAAGAGATTTTCAGTCAATCTGCCAGTCAATCTGCTGCTGTCCATGCTCTTGTAAAAAGGCATTCGTCTTTGAGAAATGACGACATCCGAAAAAGCCATAATCTGCACTGAACGGACTTGGATGTGGACAGCTTAGGATCAGATGAGCAGGATTTGTTATCAGTGTGCTCTTTTCCTTTGCATTCCTTCCCCATAACAGAAATACGATAGGCTTTTCACGCTCATTCAGCTTGCGAATGATCTCATCCGTTAAAATCTCCCATCCTTTGCCACGATGGGAATTTGCCTGCCCTCTACGTACTGTTAGAACAGTATTGAGCAGAAGCACGCCTTCCTTCGTCCATTTTGTAAGCTCTCCATGAGGCGGAATACTGCATCCCAGATCATCATGCAGCTCCTGATAGATATTTACAAGAGACGGCGGAGGATTTACTCCTTTTTTCACAGAGAAGCACAGACCATGTGCCTGTCCCGGACCATGATATGGGTCTTGCCCTAAAATAACAACCTTTACATCCTGATATGCTGTATAACGCAATGCATTGAAAATATCATACATACCCGGATAAATTGTCTGCGTTTTATATTCTTTTGCCAGAAAAACGCGCAGTTTCTGATAATACTCCTTCTGAAATTCATCCTTTAACAGCTCGTCCCAGTCATTTCCAATTTGTACCATGTTATCACCTATCTGTATTCTACCGCATTCCCATGTAAAAGAAAACCGTTTCTGCAGGAAAACAGTACAGAAAGCGGTTTTTGTATCACTATTTACAGCTATTGCAAGTAACTGTAAACATGAAACAGAAGTGTCTTGATAACTCCGAGTATCTGTCACTCACACATTAAATATTATATTCTTTTTATCTAAGATATCTTTCAGCAAATTCAGTTGCTGCTATCGCACGACTGACCAGAAACTCCTGTCCGATATCACAGCGCAGCATCCTCAGGTCAGCGTATTGCTCCCTCGTTTCAATCCCCTCACAAATTACCTGCATACCGATGCTGTGAGCCATTTCAATGATTTTCCAGAATATTGTCATCTGGCGGCGGTCCGTATTGATTCCATTCAGCATCCCTTTATCCAGCTTCAGTATATCCGCATCCACCTGACTCAGCATACCGATACCGGCATATCCTGTCCCAAAATCATCGATAGCAATCTGAAAACCGGCATCATGTATATCCTTCATAAATACCTGAAGGTCATTTGCATTATCTGTAAATGCAGATTCTGTCAGTTCAAAAACAAGCTTTTCATGAGGTATTGCATAGGAATCCACAATTTCACAAAACCTTCGTAGATATTGGCGCTCTTTTATATGCAAACGAGACTGATTTATGGAAATCGGCAGCAGCTCTTTCCCTTCATCGAGGCATGTCCGCATAAATTTACATAGCTTATGTAATACATAGAAATCAAAGCCAGATATCAGGCCGTGCTTTTCAAATAGCGGGATGAATTCATCCGGAGATACACAGCTGCCATCCTTTAAAAACCAGCGTGACAGAGCTTCACCGGATACAACGCTCCCGTCACTTAACAGAAACTGCGGCTGTATGAACAACTGGAAGGTATCCTCCTGTATAGCTTTTATTGCTTCCTCAAGCAGCTCACTTCTGCGGTTTTTCTGATCCAGCATCCAATCCTCAAAATAAACAAAATCACTGACCCGGCTATTTCGTTCCACATACTGCATTGCCAGTACTGCTTTATCCAGCATAGACTTTATACTTTCCCCACAGGCATCCTGAATCAGATAAACACCACCGATATATTGCAACGTATGCTTTAGACAGGACACGATAGGTTCGTCCAGCAGATGTTTGCGAATACAGTGCAGACGGTTATAAAAATCATCTATGCTTGTAAACCGTAAAAGTGCCGCAAAGGTATCCTTTTCGATACGCGCACACAGCTTGTCCTTCTGACAGAAGGATTGCAGGTTGCGGGCAATGCTTTTCAGTACATCATCACCAAATGCATAGCCGTGAATCTGATTGATAAAACGAAAGTCACTAATACCAAATTTGAAAAGCGCATATTGCTGGTTTGTATGCTGTAGCAGTTCTCTTGCCGCTTCCACGAACCCCTCCAGATTAAAAATCTGCGTCAGTGTATCACAGTGCTGATTATATACAGGCAGCTTCGCTGCATTATGATGAATTCCCGAATTTTCACGCTCTGTAGCGTCATCAGAAAGGGATTGATGTATGTGGCGGATTTTCCATCCCCCTGCTTCCATCTCCCATACCAGAGAGACCTTCAATCTACACAGCAGTCCTGATCCGTGTGCATGCTGTATACAGGTAAAAGCTACGACTGCAATATCCTGTTTTTGATATATGATTTCACAATAGACATCCTGAAGATGAACCATCTCCCCATAGATAATGGAAACCTCCTGTAAAGCACGCTCCACTTCCTGCATACCATGACATAAAGCTGACCGGTGTTCTCCCATCATGGATATTTCATTAGAAAGATATTCTTTTAAAAGCTCGAAATCATGCTCCTCAAAATAAAAACGGATCAGCTCAATGCTCAGCTTCTCCAGCTTCGCCTGTTTTCGTGACATACATATCATCCCTTCATTCCCCGTTGAATTCTATTAATATTATCTTTTTAGTACAACCCCGTAAACAAAAACCAGACATATACCGTTAGGCGGCATATGTCCGATAATTCTTTTGCTTATTTAAAATTTTATGTAACCCTTTTTACAATCCTATTGTAATCTATTTTTGTACTTATTTCAATATCTTGTAAGATTCATTATCACGCGGATATCACAGATTTCTACAGGATGCATATTGAGAATTTCACAATATACGAAAAGTGAGAACATATAAGCTTAGCAGCCTGAAGCACCTCTGACGAAAACAATCATAGAGATCAATAATCTGTATGCGAAAGCAGGAGTCTAGAATTCAATAATGATTAGGAAAATCAGATTGTTTTTTTGGACACGCTTTGTATACATAAGCTGTCCATCTCTGCTTCACTGCCCAAATGCAAAGCATAAGAAGCTTGCATTCTTCTCTTAAAGCTGTCTGGATAAGCAAATACTGCTGATATCCGATGCATGCCGATAATATCGCTGCATAAGCTGAAAGAGTTCATTGTTAGATACGTCCTCAGTAAGAAATGCCCTTTTCTCCTTTTGAACAGTCTTTCCCACCTCACAGCTTTGAATCATTGCATCACACATATGAATAAATTGCTCTACTGACTGCTCCTGGTCCTCTGTTAAGGTATCATGCTGCACGGTAAAAATCATCTGCTCCATCTCCACACTCATATGCCAGAACGCAGACAGCAAATGGCGATAAAGCTCGATATTCTCACTGCTGCCTTGCAGGTACTCCAGTATCTGGTCATACACCATATGAAAGCTGGTTAATGCGTCCATAATGATACCGTAATCCAGCGGTGCATGCAGACTCCCCTGCAGAATACGCAGATAGGAATGCTGCATATGAAACATCCGCTTCATGTTTGCTTGAAACAATCCGCTGCGACTGGTAGGAAAAAAGAACCGGTTGACGATCAATACAAGCAGAATTGCCACAGCTACATAGGTAAGGCGCATCTCAATCGCGATTGTTTCCTGCATGGCAAGCGAAGTCAGTGTGATGGCAAAGCAGGTAGAGAACATTGCCTGAATCCAGGTGCCCGGTGTTGCACAATACATCAGAGATACGACAATGCTGGCAAATAGAAAGTGTCCTGCAATGCCGGGAAAATGCGGAAGTACCAGATAAATAACCGTACAGCCGAAGACTGTTCCGATGAATCTGGTTTTCAGACGATAGGCGCTTTCCTCATACATGGGCTGCAGCAGCAGAAATGCATTCAGCACCAGCCAGTAGGAATGATCCAGCTTCGACAAACGGGCGAATAGAAATCCGCAGAGCAGAACCAGAGAAAGACGGCTTGCAAAACGAAATTCAAAGCTGTCCATACGCAGCCGATTACGCAGCTTTCGTTCCTCCGGCAGCTTCCATTCCTGATGGACTGCATCTTTTTTGTTATCCTGCAAATCCTTGAGAATCTGCAAAAAGAGCTGTAAAAAGTTATGCAGAAACAGGGAAACGGCATCCTGCTTTTTTCGGCAGGCAGTAAACAGCTTCTGCCCTTCCTTCAGCAGTATTGAATTATCCGTACAGTTGAAATTCTCGGCATGCTTCAGGAACTGCATACATCTTTGTAAAAGCACCTGCTGCTGTTCACTGCATACAGGGATATTATCCATATTTTCCAGGAAATAACTGCTTCGCTGCAGAAGTAATGCAAACAGGTAACGCAGCCTTCCCTCCTTCGTCGCGATATAGGTGAAGCCGCGGCTCTGGTATGCCTGCTTATAAAGCGATCTCTGAATATTCACCAGATCTTCCTTCCGCTGCTGATCTGTTTTCTGTTTAAGATAGGCATCCAGCTGTTCCTGTAAAAGCGCTATCCCTTTTCTGGCCAGTGCATAATCATCCTCTCTGCGATATCCATAGGAGGACAGCAGCAGACAGCATACTGCAAAACCAAGAGAACAAGCCATTACCAGCAGATAGGTCATGAAATCTGTATAGGGTATCGGACGCAGCTGTAAAAAGACAAACCCCATGGCACTTGCCATATATCCCTTTTGATTAAACTGCGAGGATTGCAGAAAGACAAGAAGAAAGGGTACTGCGATATTCAGCAGCACACAGGCAAGCAAGGAATGCGATGCCAGAAATGCCAGTATGCTCAATGCCATCTGCACAAAAAACATGATACATAATCTGCGCGGTGTCTGCTTCCTCTTTCTGCGTATTTTATAGAGCAGAGTCACAAAGGATACAACGATCACATACTGTACACCGAATAATACAAGAATTGCATAAAATAAAAACAAAAAGAAAAGAATGTCCGGCAGGGCATCCAGGATTTTTCTCTTAGCTGTCTGGTATAACACATCCGGTTTCAAAGATAAACCACTTCCTTTTAAGAGCCTTATTATACCATAATATGAAGGATACGTAAAATGTATACGGACTCGTAATTGTCGTCCCGTATGCAGTTTTCCAAAGTCCTATACCAATCATGCTAAGCAGTAAGCAGCACTGCTTCCTATTGCAAACTCCTTTTATTTTGAAATGTGCTGTTGTAAAGGCTGATAGCACATAAAGCAATGTAACCTTCCTGATTTGAAAACAGGCGGATAGCATAGATGACATATGATACTTACGTAATTTTCCATTTGAAGCCGAATTTTCTGTTTCAACAAAAAAAGCCGACAATACTGTCAGCTTTTCTGTATCCGTGATTTTATTATTTTCCCTTCGCGTTTTCAATTTCCTGCTTTTTATCCTCCAGAAACATCCAGCGCTCCATTTTCTCTTCTATGCTTTGTTCCAGAATATCGCGTTGATCTGCCAGCTCCTGTATCTTCTTGAAGTCATCTCCGGCAGCATTCATTTTCATGTCCAAATGCTCCAGCTGTTCCTGCAAAGCTGCTATATCCTCTTCCATATGCTCCAGCTCCTGCTTTTCCTTACTGCTCATACGAAGCTGCTGCTGTGAAACCCGCTCGACTTTTTTCTTTTCCTTCTTCTCTTTTGCTGTTCCCAGTTCCATATAGGCACTGTATCCGCCGATAAATTGCTGTACATTTCCGTTTTGAAATACAAACAGCTTATCGCATATACGATCCAGAAAATAGCGATCATGGGATACCACAATGACTGCACCGTTAAAATTATCCAGGTAGTCCTCAAGTATCTGCAGGGTCTGGATATCCAAATCGTTGGTAGGCTCATCTAGGAAAAGAATATTCGGTGCCTGCATCAGTATTTTCAATAAATACAGACGGCGGCGTTCCCCTCCGGATAATCTGCCGATAGGAGTATGCTGCATTCTGGAATCAAACAGAAACCGTTCCAGCATCTGTGATGCACTGTAGGTTCCCTCCAGTGTACGGATCTCATTACCGCTGTCCCGGATATAGTCAATCACCTTTTGTGACATATCCATTTCCTCGCAGCCCTGACGAAAGTACGCAAGCTTAACTGTTTCACCAAGCACGACGCTTCCCTGATCCGGTTCTATATCCTTTGCCAGTACATGAAGCAGTGTACTTTTGCCGCAGCCGTTTGGTCCCAGAATACCGATACGATCATTTCTAGTAAGCGTATAGCTCAGATTCTGAAACAATACATGACTCCCATATGCCTTGGAAATCGCATCGATCTCTATTGTTTTCCTGCCAAGACGCGAAGTTATCGTATCCAGCACAACCTGTCCCTGTTCTTTTACAGATTCCATGTCATTCAGCTTATGAAATCGTTCGATACGCTCTCTGCTCTTCGTTCCCCTCGCCTGTACGCCCGCACGCATCCATGCCAGCTCCTTGCGAAGAATGCTTTGACGTTTCTTCTCCTGTGCCGCCTGTATGCTTTCTCTCTCTGCCTTTTCCTGCAGATAGGTGGAATAGTTTGCATGATAGGTATACATACTGCCGCGGTCAATTTCCATCATGGTATTGCATACACGCTCAAGAAAATAACGGTCATGCGTCACCATGATCAATGCATGTGCATAGCGGATCAGATAGGCTTCCAGCCATTCGATCATCTCATTATCCAGATGGTTGGTAGGCTCATCCAGAATCAGCAGATCACAGGGCTTCAGCAGCGCTCTTGCAAGGGCAACCCGCTTTCTCTGTCCTCCGCTCAAATGGGATATATTCAAAGAGCTGTCTGAAATCCCCAGCTTTCCCAGGATTGATTTTGCTTCGAATTCCTGTATTTCCTTATCCATAGACAGTATCTGATGAAGAATGGTATCGTCTTCATCAAAGACAGGGTCCTGTGGCAGATAGGATACACGCAATCCGCTTTTTTTCGTGATAGATCCTTCCTCATAGGTTTCCAGACCTGCCAACATACGCAGCAGAGTTGTTTTCCCTGTTCCGTTTACTCCGATCAATGCAATTTTATCCCGGTCCTCGATGGCAAAACTTACATCGTTGACAATTTCTTTTATGTTCTGGCGTTTGCTCAGATGCTCTACTGATATCAGCATATTCTCACCACTTTCCTGCCTTATTTTATCACATCCGTCAAAAATAAAAAAGGTGAAGTCCTTATCGTATGTAATTTGTTTTATAGTCGTCAAACAAGGCGCCACTGACATATAAAAAACAGGAAGCAAACAGTACCTGCTCATTTCCTGTCGTGTGCATCTAACAATCCGCATCCTGCAGCACCTTTACATATTTATAAAAGGTGGCCTTTTTCAGTGAGGTCCTTCTGCGGTAGGTCTCCAGCGGGATATGGTTTTTCTGACAGTATTCCACCTGTTCCCGAAAATCCTCCGGCAGGCTTGCACGCGGTCTTCCATAGCTCCTCGCTCCCTCTTTCTTCTTTTCCAGCGCCTTCACGATTCCCTCGTACAGCTCCTCATTCATCGGTACCTTGCGCACTCTGCTGGATTTTGTGGTCTGATAGACAAGTGGACAGCTGACCGTTCCATCTTCGTTATAGGTCATCACGCGATTCAGCGATTCATCCACCTCGATCAATCGCCTGGACAGACAGATATCCTCGATCCGCAGTGCACTCACCTCTCCGATGCGAAGACCCGCATGGATAGCGATCAGCACCGGCAGCAGGGAATTTTCCTTATATACAGGTGTGATGGCAGCTGTCAGACGCTTCTGTTCCTGCACGCTCAATACGCGAACCTCCTTCTTCACTTCCTTTGGATATTCCACACAGCGGCAGGGATCATAGGAGACGATACCCAGCTGGATCGCCCGCTTGAAGGAGAGCTTCAGGACCATGACATGCTCCTTCAGTGTTTTGACACCCAGACCTCCCTTTCCATCCAGTCTGCCGTTCTCATGCTTGATATTCACATAGGTCTGGAGGATAGGTTCTGTAATCTCATTCAGCGGATAATCACCGAGCAGAGGGCAGATATGACTGTAGATATAGCTGCGGAAGCTGGCATAGGTGTTCGGCTTTGCGTTCAGCTTCACAAAATGCTCGAGGAAATAGAGCAGCCACTCCTCAAGAGAGGGCATATGATCAAAGGAATCCTCACTGCGGCCATAGCGCAGGATATCCTCTGAAGCGAGAACACGTTTCTTGTTCAACATAGATAAGACTCCTTTCACAAAAAAATTCCAGTACCGGATGCGCACACAAAAGGACAGAGGAAAACAAGGTCCGCTGAAAAAGAGTGTGAAGCAGAAAGTATTGGAATCAACGTTGAAAACCATAAAAAGGGAAATCCTACAAAAAATTGCGGAATTCTCCACAAATTCCTACAAAAGCATTTACAAACTGTGACGCAGGTGTTATAAATATGAGTGTAAAGATCATTACCTGGACTTACAGTAAGGTACTGTAGGACAACACGCCAGCGACTGAAGAAGGTCGTTTTTTTATACCTGTTTTGTCACTATCGTTCCCTTTGCTTCTACATATTATCACATTTAAAGAATAGTGGAGATACGAAAAATCCCCCTAAAAAAGGGGTTTGAATAACTTTTAGATAAAAAAAAGACGCTGTTTGCGCCTAAACTCATGGTATCTGATGCAATTCTGCTTTAGTGAATCCGCAGTCCCTTGGGATACTTGTTTTTTAAAACCATGCCATCCCCTTTGGCAAAGCCGAGCGCATATCCTTTCCACAGCATCTGCGTGTAACCCTTATACCCTGCTATTGGCAGCTGCTGCCCCTGCAAAAAGCTGAGACATTGCGCATCATCCATCTCATAACACTGTTTCATGCCCGCTCCGTAAGCATTGGAAACATAGAAATGCTGATGCGGCTCCAGACGATTTTTCACGACTTCACCAATCTGACAGCCCTGTCGAAGAATACGGATGTCCTTCAGCTTTAAAAATGGCTGTTGCATGGCATATATACGACCGCTATTTTCATATAGAAAGGCAGGCTGCTCCTGCAGGGACTGCTTTATAAACTGTGTTACAAATACCGGAACCACAGCCGGCTTTTCTTCCCGTTTGCGACTCTCTGCCTGCACACCGTGCTTTTTGAACTTCGCCACGAAATGACCTTCTCCCTGATCCATAGGAAAAATTCTTCGCAGCTTTTCCGTATCCAAATCCAGATAGGGCAGCCCACTGCGCCCAAACGCAACACCGCAATCTACAAGCTCCATATCCGGATGCTGCTCCATGAATGCATATACCACCTGTTCATTTTCCTCCATGGAATACGTACAGGTTGAATACACGAGCGTGCCATCCTCCTTTAATGCGGCATAAGCACTATCCAGAATGTGCAGCTGCCGCTGTGCACAGGCAAGCACATGCTCCTCACTCCAGTCATCCATTGCCTTGGAATGCTTTTTAAACATGCCTTCCCCGCTGCATGGGGCATCCACCAGTACTCGGTCAAACCAGCCACTCATTTCCTTTGCGATTTGCTGCGGATGGGTGTTCGTAATCATGCATCGCGAAAAGCCGAGGCGTTCCATATTCGATAGCAGAATCTGTGCCCGCCTGCTTTCAATTTCATTACTGACAAGAAAACCACGATCCTGCAGCTTAGCAGCAATCTGCGTGCTTTTCCCACCGGGTGCCGCACACATATCCAGCACCCAGTCATCCCGCTGTACATCCAGAACCTCAACAGCACTGGCGGCACTTGGCTCCTGCATATAGAACAGACCTGCCAGATGCGCAGGATGATTACCAAGCCCCTTTATGTCCTTTGGTATATAAAAGGACTCCGGACAGATGGAGGATGGTTGGCAGGCACATACCTTCAAGTCGTGAAACTGATCGACAGACAGCTTTGCCGTATTCACACGAAGCCCGCGATAAGCGTCCTCATCCAGCGTTTTCAGATATTCCTCATATTCCTCCTGCAGATATCCCTGCATACGTTTTAAAAATTGTTCGTTCATAATCTTCCTCACTTATTCCAGCATATTTTATCATATATTTCCGTTTTTCTCATCACAAAACAGCTCTTCAACTATGCATGTTCTTTTCACAAGCTGGTGTGTGATCAGAGTAAGCAGGAGCAGATAGCCTGCGGACACAAGCAGCGGAAGAAACAGTGACAGCAAAATCGTGACCGCTGCCGACAGCTTCATATAGATCATCAGGACGAATACGGATACTACCAGCGTTGCCATCAGGCAGCCTGCGACCGTATGCCTGCGAACCAGGGCAAGGATATGCTGCACATAACATCCCTTCAGTGTGTGCATGTTCTCTCCAAACATATAGTAAATGCTCATTTCCTTTCTGCCATCCTCCATAATCGATTGCAGCAGATGCACCAGCAGGGCGATGGAAAGCAGCATGGCAGCACCACCGCTGATAAATAGCAGAAAGCTCATTTTTTTGAGATCGACAACGAAAAACTGCAGCAGGCGGGAACGGCTGAAAAACGCGGAATAGGTTGGATGCTGCCGCAGATACTGCAATGCTTTCCGCATGTCCGTTTCCTTTTCTGAATGGAAATAAACACTTTGTATCATGGTATTGGGCTGCATGCAGTCTGCCACTGCCTCCTTGTTCATCAAAATACTTCCCTCATTCTTGAGATAATCCTCCATATAATCCCAGGTAATCGGAAACAGAAAGCCCTTGATTTTCACTGTTTTCTTCATCAGCGTGCTGTCATCCGGTGCTGTATCGATAGCATAGGCCTGCACCTCAATTGTTTTACCGATCCAGTTTTTAATAAAGCTGGTATAATCCGCCTCCCGCATATCCCAGGAAGGGAGTGCATCATCGCGATATCCTTCCAGATAGCGGGAGCGATATCCCAGACGCAGCGCCATGGAAAAGTCCAGCAGGACCTCATCCTCCTTAACCATGGACTGATTCTTCCCATCATTATCCAGATGCAGCTGTTCTCCGTCATAGAAATAATAGGCATTGGCATAGGGAATCGGATACAGATTCCCTACCTCATAGGAGCGCAGTGTCAGCTTGTCAATGAAGCGCTTTGAGGATGGAACAAAGGTCTGTTGCTGCTGATTGCTGTGCTCCTTATGGAAGCCGGGATATACGTATAGCGAACCGCTGTTCAAACTGGAGGAGCCGGTTGTGCTTCCGGCATATCCGCCCATATTTAATGAAAGATTGCTGTTGGGCTGATCCTCTGCTATGATTCCGGTTACGGTGAGCGGAAATCCATACCAGCTTACAGCCTGATACAGATAAAATTCCGGCGGCTGTACACCGTATTGAGAAGAAAACAAATTCAGGGCTGTCTGATATGTAATTGCGGTTTCATAAATATTGCCGGGATAATGACCGTAGATTTTTTTCAAGCCTGCCCTTTCCACAGTATCCATTTCAATGATTGTATAGCTGTCCGCAGAGGTCAGATAGGAGGACTTTATGGCGATATTGCTGTCTACAGGAACATAACCGGCAAACACATCGCCCTTTAATTCCTTTTTCAGGGTTTGTACATCCGCATCCTGCATCGGTACATATTTCTTTTCATAAATTTCTCCACTGCTTCCGGTGGCATGCTTTTCTATAGCGATGCTGGTCAGATCGTTCTGCTTCAGATACAGCATCTCAATCTCTGTAACATCCAGTGTTGTTGAAAACACAGCAGTGGATACAAGAATCAGAGATGTCAGAATCAAAAGCATCAGCAGCAGATATTTCAGACGGAAGCGGTGATGCAGTCGGGTCTGCATCCGCTTTACTATCCGTGGCTGCAGCTGAAACTGTGTTTTCGAGACTGGCTGCTGCGGATATGCACTTCCCTGTCCGCAGGAATCTGATATGACATACCCGGCTTCGAATTCAATGATGCGATCACTCCATGGATAGCTGTTTTCATCCTGTACTACCATTACCAGAAGACCAGCGCTCAGCTTTTTCAGCAGCGGAAACATCCTTCCCCATTCCCTTGTGGAAAACGGAGAGCTCGGCGGATAAACAACAAGCACACGGGGGTGGCGCAGCAGGATGCGTAAAAGCACCATTCGGATATGATCATCAAAGTCCAGATCCTCTATCCAGGTCTCTTTTTTGCCATACACCCCCCACTGCCTCAGCAGATCATCCAGCTCCTGTTCATCTTCATCATAGCTCATGCGGATATTATCTAGCACAGAACGCTGCTCCAGCAGCTGAAAATCGCAGAATAAAGACGCAGTGCATACGCTGCGATAACGGCACTGCTCCTGTGGTGTAAAGTATTCCATGACTTCTTCCCCATAAACCATGGAACCGCTGCAAGGCTTATGCAGACCAGCAAGCAGTCTAGCGAGTTGCAGCATCAGCGATTCGTCATCTCCGTGGATGCTGATAAAGCCGGTATCGGGAAAGTGAAAAGACACATCCTCCATGCGATGTGTTTTCTCTGTGTTTTCCAGTGTGATACGGTTCAGTTTCAGCATGACATCCATCCTTTTCCTTAGGTATACCGTATCTGCAGGGAAATGTCAATTTTCGTTCCTGCATTGTAAGAAAATGTTTATGAAATCAGAGACAGCCTCTTATATTCGTATATATTCGTATATGTTTTTCAGGATATTCCTTTCTGAAGAAAGCGCTGTGCTCCTGCACGTAAAGCTAACCGCTTGCTTTTCCCTCCTGCAAAAAAAGACAGCCGTCACAGCTGTCCAGATTCTATGACATATGTTATTTGAAATAGCGATCCAGCAGACCCTTGAACGCTTTCCCATGTCTTGCCTCATCACGAGCCATTTCATGTACTGTGTCGTGAATTGCATCCAGATTCAATGCCTTTGCACGTTTTGCAAGATCAAATTTACCTGCAGTTGCACCGTTTTCTGCATCTACACGCATTTCCAGATTTTTCTTTGTGGAATCGGTGATCACTTCACCCAGCAGCTCTGCAAACTTCGCAGCATGCTCAGCTTCCTCATATGCTGCTTTTTCATAATACAATCCGATTTCCGGATAACCTTCACGGTGAGCTACACGTGCCATTGCCAGGTACATACCAACCTCGCTGCATTCACCTTCATAGTTCATGCGCAGATCGTTCATAATATCTTCCGGCGCACCCTGTGCAACACCGACAACATGCTCTGCTGCCCAGCTCATTTCACCTTCCTGCTTTGTGAATTTTTCAGCAGGCGCCTTACAGATCGGACAAAACTCCGGAGCTGCATCCCCTTCGTGAACATAACCGCAAACACTGCATACAAATTTAGCCATAATCAAATATCCTCCTTTTAACTTTACAATCCTATTGTATTACAATCTGGTAAAATTTGGAACTTATTTGACCGAATTTCACAGAATTGTCACACAGACCCCTGCATATCCTGTTTCACACGGTACACTCTGCGCAATAGAAATACCACTGCACACTGAATGAGAAACAGTGCCAGCAGGATAGTCGGCAGAAACATCATGATTCCCGTAATGTGATACAGACTTGCGATAAAGCTGATCTTCGGTGGAATTCCGACAAACATATACTGCGTATGCAGATTCAGATTGATAATAAACGCTGTTGTAAACATGCCGCAGATAATCAGAAAATTTTTTTTCATATAATGGTACTGCAGCAATGTACGATCCTGCAGCTGTATGAGTGCAAATAAAACAAAGGAGGCATGGAGTATGTAAAAGTTAATGGTCCGATAAGACAGCACCGGATACAGCTCACTGATGTTGGCAGGATACACCATGGCAATCAGACCGGCACAAAGACCGACGACACCGCTGAAAAACCGCAGGGTGTCCTTCTTCAGATAGACTGTCAGTGCATTCATATAGACGCACAGAGAGCAAAGCTCCAGCGGCAGGATCTGATGCCACACCTGTTCATGGCAAAACAGAAACAGCCAGGTTGTATACAGCAGCTCCTCCACTAGAAAGTAAATCGCCATTATGACCTGCATTCGCCGCTGTTTTCCGGCATCCAGACGCCGATAATAAGAAAACAGCGCCGTAATCAGAAGTATCGCCAGAGCGAGAAACAGCATATGGTAGAGGCTGAATGCCGTAAACGGCACAGCCATATTTCTAATATCCGTATAAAATGTAAAAAAATCCTTCATCCCTATCACCTTTGCTTATTGTAACATATTTCACAGGTTTTGCGTATACGATTAAGATTTCTTCAGATTCTTTCAAAAGTATGATAAAATGTCTCTGGTGATGAAATGAAAATAGAAGCAGCAGCGCTATCGGAAATACAATTTAAGGAATGCGCCTATCCCAAGACGTTAAAGGACAGTCTGAAACGCATCGGACTTAACTTTCCTATCCATGTTCGAAAGCTAAGGGACGGCTATCAGTGTGTGGACGGAGCCAAGCGCCTGAGTGCCATACAGCAGATTTTAAAAGAGGATCCAGCTTTTCACAAGTTTCAAAGCATTCGCATACTCGTCGTGGAAACCGCAAGAACAGCTCCTCCGTATCATCTTCACAACCATCATTGATGAGGAGGTTCTTTGCGTATAAGGCTTTAAAAAAGGGAATTCAACTTTGATTGCTCTGCAATCGGTGTGAATTCCCTTTTTTGTATCGTCCAAAGGAAGCATTCCCTGATGGTAACCAGCTTTTTTGTGATATGGAAACAAACAGGCAGAGGATTTTTATAATCGTGCAGTATAGGAATTTTGCAGATGCAGAATCTTTTCTGCGACCAGCTTGCCCGCAAAGGACATCGTAGCCATTTTGATTGCCGTATTCTGCACGGTGATTCCCTCCAGAAGAAAGGTGCTGTCCTGATTTTTTAAATGATCTGCGACTGCCTTAATCGCTGCTTCCTGCTCCTCACAAAATAGATTAAAGGCTTCCTTCAGACCATTGATGCCCGCCTGATATTCAATTCCCTGCTTCACCTCGCTGATCGTCAGCACCTGCTTCAAAATGGTGATTGCAATCAGATAGGCGATATGCATGCGGTTATAGCGTTTCTTTTCCGCCTTGGGAATCAGCTTCAGCTTAACATAGTTATTGATCATGGCAGCGGTCAGAATCGTATCATTTTCTTCATCAAACAGATTTTGCAAATATCCTTCAATCAGCGTTATTACCTGGTCCAGATATAAATCAAAGTTCGGCAGCTCCTCCCAGCGGGGAAGATGAAAATCCTGAAGTGTATCGCTCCACAGAATCAAATCTCTGCGCAGATTGCTCATGTGTGTTCCTTCTTTCTATTATGCGTTATAGTAATAGTATACGGTATTCCGGCATTTTTTTCTACCACCAGATTTTTTGAATGAAAAAAAGACCGTGACAATGATCACGATCTAATCCTTGAAGCCATACGCATACACATCCCGCACGTTCACATACGGCATAGCGGGAATTGTCTGGTTTGTTTTATCCCGCAGCTTTTTGTAAAAGGCCGAGGCTTTCTCATCCTCCTCAAAATCTCCCTTCACATAGCCGTCAAATACCATCTTTGACTGATCGAATACACTGATTTCCAGAAAATGCTGTGCTTTGTTTTCCGGCTGTCTCAGATTCAAGGCAAACAAACGGCCGTCCTGCAGCTTGAACTTGGAATCTGACAGTGAAATCGGTGAGGTGATATCCATCACCAGTTTATCCTGCTCATACACCTTCAGGTAGCTCTTATCCCGCTGTGAGGTTAGAATTAAAAGCCTTCCATCCTGTATATCAAAACGGTGAAACACTGTATTCTTTGGCAGCTTTTCTTCCTTAACGAGCTTGCCCGAAGCATCATAGACCTCCAGCCAGCCCTGATTATCACGCAACACTGCTGCGTACAGCTGATCATGATAGCTGATTACATCCGAAATGCCATTCACCTTTGCATCAAAGCTTATAAACTGTTTAACCTTACTCGCTTTTTTCGCCTCCTGAACATTTGGCATGGATTCGCTCTGCAATGCTTTTTCCACCTCATAAATGCGATATTGCCCACTGCTGCCGTTTCCGGCAACATACAGCGGAACGAGTGTTTTCCCCTGTACCGTCACATATGGGTGGCGCAGTCCCCCTCCCTTCTGCAATCCCGCTTTTTCCGGATTGCTTTGGAAATACAATTGTTGATCCTTTTGATGATATACGATATTGCTGCGGGGAGTCTGGAAGCGCTGCTTCAGTCCGCTTGGAAAGCAGGCATAGCCCTTATCTGTTTTCACCAGCAGATCGACAGCTACCTGCTTTATATTGTAAAAATCCGCTTTTACCGGTTCTTCATACCGGTCATCCGTTATCGTTCTGCTGATTTCCAGTTCATAATCCGTTAATTGTTTTCCATCTAAAAGAGTAGGGATATACAGATAGAAGCCCTCATTCAGAGAATCATATTCTATGGCGAGCTCTTCCTGTTCCTTCAGAAACGAGGTCGTGTAGCTTATATCTTTTCCTTTTCCACTCAGCTCCCAGCGCATGGAAGCATCCGCAACTGTCATTGTATATTCCAGCCCTTCCACCTGCTGCATATCTCCGCTTGCTTTTTCCAGTGTGAAGGTGAAGGACGGCTTGTGCAAATACAGAGCGGCGCTGACAATCAGAAGAACTGCAAGCAGCACAGGAAGAAGAATCATATGACGTTTCATATCATCGACCTCCGTACTGGTTGCGATTCATGGAATTGCGAAAGCTCAGCACCATCAGACCATCCAGCACCAGCATCAGAGCCAGCTGCATACCGCGCTGTACATCAAACTGTATCCCGCTCGGCATGCCCCATACAAACAAAACACCTGCAATATTGGCAATGCACAGGATATAGCTTTGCAGCCTCTGGTAATATACCCCCAGATACACTGTCATAGCGGATACCGTCACAATACTGCTTACGATGATCAGAAGCTGGGTGATTGTCAATGGGAACAAGTATTTCAGCATGCCGCTTCTGACAATGGATAAATAGAAACCGTTTTTCAGGTTATAGAAGGGGGCAAGCGTCATATAGTACCGGTATCCGATATAATACACCGCATACTGCAATAACAGAAGTATGACGATGGCACTGATATTCATAAGCAGCTCCGACAGCATAAATGGCACACGGGATTGGGGAAGTATCAGATAGCGATGCAGTGCATTGGAGCGCAGCTGCATGTAGAGAAGTGTTGCCACCTGATAAACGATCACCACACTGAGGGCAGCAAGAAACAGAAGCAGACATGGCCGCGAGCCGAAATATACCTCATAGCGGACCCAGCCGAGCTGTTCTCCCTTCATCAACAGAGCAAATAAACAGAATGCCAGATACAGCGCAAATACGATACCGTAAAATTTATAGCTTCGCTTCCACCGGTAAAACAGAAGCAGATTCAGATTTTCAAATTCCTTTGTCATATTCTCCACCTACCTTGTACTCAAAAGCTTGAGATTTACGATTGATCGTCTGTCATCAAACAAATAGCGCTGTATGATTTTCTCATAGCTCAGGCCCTCGTTTAAATCCAGATAGCCCAAACGATCATCCTCCTGATAATCGCCATACACCTCACTGCTGTACAACATCCCTTTATGATTTGCGGCCATGATACGTATTGTCTGGTTTCCCTCCTGCATACAATACAGGACACCCTGATCATATTGCAGCTGTAAAGGTCCACTGCTGCCCGCGTTAACGGAAATGTTCACCCTGTCTATTTGCTTCAGGCTTGCGTTTTTCTGCTCATACACCTGGAATACATATTCAAATCCATTTCCATATCCAAAGAGAATATGGTTGTTTTGATCCAGCAGCAGTACAGGCTCCATGATATCCGCAAGGGCAACAGACAGAGCTGAGCGATCCAGCTGCTTTCCATTGCTGTCATAGGTATACAGAGACAATTCATTCTTTTCCATAACCAGAGCGATTACACTTTTTTCGGTACTCACCATTCCCAGAATATCCTGTTTTCCCAGTGGCAGTGATACAATGCGCCTGCTTTTGCCATTCTCCAGCCGATAGATACCGCCGGGATTTTGATCAAAGGTAACCTGTGAAAAATCATACATAAACTGCAGGGGGGATACGATGAAATATCCATGCGCATCCACAGACATGTCCGACAGGCCTGCCGATGCTCTTGCATTCTGATAGAGGTCATCACCTGTCAGGGAGCAGGAAAGAGAGCCTTTGGGGTCGTTATCAAAATAATCGCATCGAATCAAAGAGCCCAGCTTGTCTTGTTTCCATCGAACTTCAAAAGCTATATCCTCCTGCTTATTCTTTCCATAGGCTTGCGGGTCAAGCAGGGACAGGCGATAGGATACGGCTTCCACGCCGCTGATCATATGGGTGATCTCCATGTCGTCTGGTTGATCAAATCCGGGATTCTCGATGGAGTTCTGCTTGATATGCTCATCGAATACCGGTGAAATCTGAATATCCACTGTATTGGTTCGGTCTGTCAGCACATCGCTTTTGACATAAGCAGCCTGCAGCTTATCCCCCTTTCCCGTAACCTGCCAGACATTCAGATAATCTGTCACCATAAACTGATAGGAGAGATTTTTGATGGCGGATGGATCCCCGGTCACATCAAATTCACCGTCAGCCGTTTTCCGTAGACCAATCTGCATATTGTTCTTTTGCGACCAGACACCGAGCGCTCCCAGTATGGGCAGCAGCAGAAATACCGGCAGTATATAGCATATATATTTTTTCATCATACATCACCATCCTGTACAAGGCGGAGATTTTGCAGGGTTCGTTTCTGTGTATTCAATACGTAGGACATTATATTCTCATACGCATTGCCTGTGGTAATCTGCGTGGCATCCGGAAGAACAAGCTTACTGTCATCCGTATAATCTCCCAGCAAAGTGCTTCTGTACAACAGCTTTTTGTTTGTCTGTGCCGCGACATATAAAGCCTTTCCATCGTCATTTACAACAATGTGGAGAATCCCCGTATCTTTCTTATAATGCAGCAGCGTGTTCGCATAATTTCCGCTGATATCCGTGATATTCAAACCATTTAACGGCATGTGATCGATTTGCTTAAATTGTTCCTGTTCCATACCATATATCAACAGATCCCGATTGTTTCCATCATATACAGGCTCCTGTACGAACAGTACATGCTCCTTTTCCGGCAGCAGCATCATCCGATTGGTATTCTGTAAATCAAATGAAAACTGAAATTCATCAAGCAGAACACCCTTTGAAGAATAGGCTCTGCCATACAGATAGCCGTTCTTTTCCACGACGGCGATCAGCTTTCCCTGAAATGCCTCCATATATAAAACTGTTTCCCTGTTCACATCCATGGGAACAAGCTGTGTCAGCTTTCCGCTTTCCTCAATACGATAGATTCCGGTAGGATCCTTTTCAAATTCCACCTCATTAAAATTCACCCCGAACTGCAGTGCTCCAATCGCAGTAAAGCTTTCTTTTCCCAGCTTCACAATCGGGGCGTTTAAAAAACCGTAGTTTTTTAAATTCCCGTACTTGTCATCTGCATTTCCAACGCTGGCTTGCGGATATACATAGACTCGTTCCTGATTTCCTGCAGATTCTTCGTGATATGTGACGGTCAGATCACGCTTTCCGTTTTTGGTTTTTACCGTAAAAAGCTGTATGTTATCCTCACCGTCACTGATCAGCGCACCACCCTCAACATGATGTCGTCCGACCACAAGCTCATAGGACAGTCTCTCAATCTTATTTTCATAGGAATGAATCGTTGCATCGTTATAGAAATCCGCATCACTCTGCTTATTTTCTTCACTCATCGGCATCGTTTTTTCATCATATTTCGGTGAAACACTCACAGAGAAGAATATCTCTGCATCATCCCCAACCATCATCTGGTGTTGCTTGTATCCCTTCGGGTCATAGCTGATTTTAAAGGATTCTCCCTGCGCATCGATTCGCCAGGCATTGCTTCCTTCACCGCTGTACCCTCCCAGATTGGTATCCGCGATATAAAAGGAATATGCTAAATCTTTAATGGCATCCGGGTCGCCTATACGTTCCCCCTCCTGTGCAATCGTACTCAGCTCAACATGGAAATCGTTGCGCCTTGTGTAAATCAGCTGGGAAAATAGGACAATGAGACAGAGCAAGCCTATCGGCAGATACCCCATATATTTTTTCATCATACATCACCATCCAATGGAGAGATCACTCAGCCTACGCCTCTGTGTATTCAGAAAAGAGAAAACGATATTTTCATATGAATTACTCGATGCCGCATCCGACAGCGCCAGATATGTATCATCATTATAATCACCATACAGAAAGCTGTTATACAGAACCTTTTTGTTCGTCTGTGCACTCACATACAGACCGTTGTCATCATTCATCTGAATACTATACAAAATCTGCTTCCTGCGATCATAATGCATACTGATATACAAGCCATAGGACCCGTACATGGACGTATTCGTTTGTGTTTCCATCACCATGCGATCCAGCTTCTGAAAGGCATTGTCCTTTACATCATACATTACAACCGTATACTTCATGTTATCGTAGATCGATTGAAGCTGAAATAACAGTGTACCCTGATCCTCACTTACCATGACCTTGCCGATTTGATCAAGGTCCATTTCCAATCGGATTTCATCCAGCAGCTTTCCTTCTGTGGAATACAGACGACCGTACAGCTTACTGTCCTCTTCCTCGACGACTGCCAGATGATTATCCATTGCACACATAGAGATCAGGGTGCCCTTTTTTATATCCTTATGAACGATTTGCGTAACCTTCCCCTGTGAATCAACCTTGTAAATTCCGGTTGGATCGTTATCAAATTTCAAATTGCCGAGATTCACATCAAAATCAAGCGCGCTCACACTTACAAAGAAATCATCTTCGATTTTAACATCATAGATCGTCTGCAGGGCGCTTCCCTTCAGATTCCCATATATATCATCTGCATTTCCTCCACCATATGTAGAATAGATGTAGATATCATCCTCTGACTGTCCTTCCTGCAGGGTATAATTGACTTCAATCTCCTTTTTCCCACTTTTCGAACGCAAAACCGCACTTTTCTTAGTCTTGGGAAAATTTACTGTATTACCATATCCGTAATCGCTGTTATCGATGATGATATCATAGGTAAGATGATCAACCTTTCCGGAATATGTGCAGAACGGAATCCCGTTGTCATAGGTGGAGCATTCCTTTGTCATAGCCCCGGGATTCATCGTTTCCGCATCATAGCGTGCCTGAATAGATATATACAGCATTTGCTTTTCTGCATTTTTTTTCATATGTGCCATATAGCCAGCAGGGTCATAGGTGGTTGTAAATGTATCCCCAACCGCATCCACGCGCCATATGTTTTCCAGTGCATGTATGTTCCTGCTTGACGGATAATCGTCCATGATATAAAAGGAGTATTTCAAATCCCTGATAGCATTTGGATCGCCAACGCTTTTATGTTCCTGAGCTGCCACCGTGCTTAGTCCGATAGCAAAATCATTACGCTTGCTGTAGACCAGAAGAGAAAAGACAATGATAATACTCAGCATACAGAGTGGCAGATACCCCATATATTTTTTCACATCCATCACCTGCCTACCATGCACTTTTTCGTGTTTTCCGATACAGACCTGCCATCATGACTGCCCCCAGTATACACAGATACAGGCGGTACCAACCCTTATAAACGAACACTTCATAAAACTTCAATAGCTGCAGTGTGAATCCGGTCGGCTCCTCACCAATCGCCAGTGACATGTTCATACCGAGAAAATAAAACACAATTGGAAACAGCACATACAGCACAATCATGAACAGAGCAATTTTATTTTTACGGAAGCCGAACCTTCCGATACATACGACAAACAGGGACATCAGAACACTGTACAGCAGCTGCGTCAGATACCCGCTGATGCTCAAAGGAAGAAACATACCGGTATAATGCTGCGTACGCGTCATGGATAGGAAAAATCCGTTATGTAACAGCTGCTGCGGCGATTTCATTTCATATAGCTGATAGCCTGCATAATAGACAATGCTCTGCAATACGTACAGTGCATACAGACTCAGCAGGGTGAACAACACATTTGAAATAATCAAATCCAGTCGTGAAACCGGAAGAATCAGCTCTCTGTCCTGTACATTGTATTTCCAGTGCAGCCGCTTTAAATCAAATACAGAATACAGCAGCCACAGGAACACAAGGAGTGGAAAGGTAAGTGCACATGTCGGATTTAAAAGAAATTCATTATAATAGCCTCTCTGAAAATAGCTTATATCCTTCAGCATGATCGTAATCAGCGGCAGTGCAATCAAGGTTACAGCAAACAAGGCGTAGATTTTGCCTGTGCGGTGAAGCTGATAGTACATCAGCTTGGAAATATGCTCTCTATGCGTCCGGAAGCTCAACATGTGACTCACTTCCTTCCTCAAACAACAGATTCACGCGGTTTGGATCATATTTTTCGATATCGTTTAAGCATTCCTTCAAGGAGATTCCCTGCTCATGAAGTTCCTCCATGACCACATCCTGTACAATTCTGCCCCGACGCAATACCACCGCACGGTCGATGACCTGATCGATATCATCGATATCATGGGAGGATATCAGCACGGTTTCCTCGTCATTCAACAGACTCAGCAGCATCTTGACGGAATCCTGCTTTGAGAAAACATCCAGATTGGAAAACGGCTCATCCAGCAACAGCAGATGTGCCCCCTGTGAGAATCCGGCGGCGATTTCCACCTTCAGCTTCTGACCGGCAGACATTTTCTTCAGCTTCTTGCGGCTGTCAATTTCAAAATGCTGGAGAATGCGGTCATAGCGGTTGCCGTTGAAACGCGGATAGAAATCCTTTAGAAAGGCGCCATAGGCCTTCGGACTCATATCCGGTAAAAAGCTTAATGTATCCGTGATATAGGCGATATCCTCAAAGATATCCTTGATTGCCTGTTCCTTCCACTGTATCGTTCCCTCCTGATAGGGCAGAAGCTGCAAAATCGTTTTTATCAGCGTTGTTTTACCGCTTCCGTTGCTTCCCACCAAACCGATGATCTGTCCCTTTTCACAATCCAGACAGATATCGAATACCCCCTGACCGTTTCCGTAATCCTTTGTAAGATGTTCCATATGCAGCATACTTTGTTCCCTCGCTTTCTGTATTACTTAAGTAGTACACTTTTTATAAACGAAAAATCAGATGTCCCAGCGTGTGCTCAGAATGGCTACCACCTTTTGAAACGGCAGCCCGCATTCGCGGCAGTTGGCGATAAAATCATCCACGGTTTCCTGTATCATTTCCTGCTGCAGGCGTTCCATGATTTGCTCATCAACGTATACAACGCTTTTCACATTGCTGATTGTCCGCAGGATTCCTTCCTCCTCCATCAGCTTATACGACTTCTGCACCGTGTTCGGGTTGATGGACAGTAAGGACGCCAGCTCTCTTCGTGACGGCAGCGGCGTATAAGCAATAATACTTTTATTCAGAATTTTACGCTTGACATGCTGGATGATTTGAAGATAAACGCTGGTTTTACTATTGAGCTTCAGATCGCTGAATACGTTCATCGTATCACCTCTTCAAGTGTATTATATAAATAGTACACCGCTTTTGTCAACGCCTCCATTGCGTTTCATAACAAAAAGGACTGTTTCGTCCCGCGTTTCACGAGATAAAACAGTCCTTCACCTGTTAAGCAGCTTACCAGATGGTAACATCTGTTGTTTCTGCTGTTATACACATAGCCTCCATATGAAAATAGCCGGTTTCCACAACGCCTGCGATATGCACAAGCTCATCATGAGCCTCCTGAATCGGGCGGGATGCCGGTATGCGCACATCCAGTATAAGGTTTCCGTTATCTGTGATAAAAGCGCTGTCCTGCTGCATTCGCAGTATTGCATCATATCCCCGATTCGTCAGTGTCCGCCGCACAAAGGGATGGGAAAACGGTACAAGCTCAATCGGAAGCGTATAATCCTCAATTGTTTCCACACGCTTACCTGCATCCATGATCCAGATTACCTGCTCTGCCGCCTCGGCGAGTATCTTTTCACGGACAAGCGCACCGCCGCCGCCCTTGATTGCCTGCTTCCGTGAATCGATCTGATCGACACCGTCAATCACGAGATCAATGTGATCGATGACATCCGGTTCCACCACGCAAAGACCTGCCTGCTGAGCCAGCAGCTTAGAGGCAAGAGAGGAGGAAACGACCTGAAGATGCTGTTTGTCTGTATGTCTGCCCAGCTCCTCAATCAGCCAGCGAACCGTACTTCCTGTCCCCAGACCAAGCACCATATGATCTCGCACATAGGCTGCAGCCCTTTGTGCACTGCGCCGTTTTAACTCCTCCAGCTCAGACATCGGCATGTGACCAGGTGTGGTGATGGCGCTGCAGCAGCTCATCCGCTTCCTTCGGACCGGCACTGCCCGCCATATAGGTGGCAAGCGGCAGGCGCTCCCTGCGATAGCGCTGACGCAGCTGTTCCACATAATTCCAGCTGCTTTCAATCTGATCCCATTGTGAGAACCAGGAAGCATCCCCCTGTACAGCCGCTGCCAGCAGACGCTCATAGGCCTCCGGTGTGTTGATGCGGTTCGCATCAGAGCAGCTCTGACAGAAATCCATACTGGTTACTTCGATTTCATCACTGTCTCCCGGCTTTTTGATATTGAACTGAAAATACACACCCTCTGTAGGCTGAATGCGAATCAAAAGAACATTGGCTGCCACATCCGGATTGGTCTTTTTAAAGGTGATGACAACCTCCATCTCACGCTCCTTCAGTTTCTTACCCGTACGGATGTAAAACGGTACATCCCTCCAGCGCTCATTATCCACAAACAGGCGCAGTGCCGCATAGGTTTCCGTCATGGAATCATCCGCCACACGATCCTCCTTTTGGTAATGAAAATACTGTCCGAGCACAACACTGTCCTTCATATCCAGCTGTTCCACCGGACGAAGGGCATGCAGAACATCAAGCTGCTTCTGATGCATATCCTCACCGAAGAAGGAGGAAGGCTGTTCCATGGCTGTTATGCTCAAAATCTGAAACAGATGATTCTGCACCATATCCTTTAATGCACCGCTTTGATCATAATAGCCGCCGCGGTTTTCCACCCCGACCGTCTCCATGGCGCTGATCTGCACATGCTCGATATACTTAGCATTCCATACATCCTGAAAAATTGGATTCATAAAACGGATTGCCTGCATATTGCGCACCATTTCTTTTCCCAGGTAATGATCGATATGGAACATCCGCTCTTTTGTGAAGAAGCGTTCCAAATCCTCATTCAGAACTCTGGCAGATTCCAGATCTTCTCCAAACGGCTTTTCAATGATGACCTTTCCCGTACAGGCCTTTTCCACCTGTTCCAAACCTTTTGCTATCACCGCAAAGAAGCGCGGGGCAACGGCGAAGTAAAAGACATGATTGTGCAAATGCTGTTCTTTGTAAAACGCATTCAGCCTTTCGTAATTTTCCAGCCCTGTAAAATCCATCTGCACATAATGGATCCGTCTGGCAAAGCGCTCAAATTCATCAATGCGGTAGGGAAGACGGGCATACTGCTTGATCCATCCTGCAGCCTCTTCGCAATAACCGGCATGATCATAGTCTCTGCGTCCGATGATCACAATGGAGAAGTCCTCTTCCAGCTTACTTTGCGCCTGCAGATTATACAGTGCAGGCAGCAGCTTGCGAAAGGTCAGATCGCCGGTTCCCCCGAATATGGTAAAGGTCAGCTGCTTCATGCCCACCGCCTCCATTCATGGTGAAAGCTGCCTTCCTCATCCACACGCTCAAAGGTATGCGCACCGAAATAATCACGCTGTGCCTGAATCAGATTGGCTCCGACATGCGTTGCACAAAACAGGTCCAGATAGCTGATGGCGTTGGCCATCGCCGGAACCGGGATACCGCTCAGGATTGCCTGCGCACCGATCTGCCGCAAATTCTTTTCATAGGATACCACACGTTCCTGAAAGAAGCTATCCAGCAAGAGATGCGAAAGATCCGCCTGTTGTTCATATGCTCTGGTGATATCATTTAAAAATTTTGCCTGTATAATGCAGCCGGCACGGAAGATTGACGCGATTTTTCCCAACGGAAGCTCCCAGCCATAGGAAGCACTTGCCTGCTTCAGCAGATCAAAGCCCTGTGCATAGGCAATGATTTTTGCCGCATATAAGCCCTGACGAACCTCCTCTTTAAAGGCATCCGGATTGGAAATCTCTGCAATTTCAACATGCGGATACTGTTCCTCAGCTGCTTTTCTGTTTTCATTATTCGACATTACACGGGTATTTCCGGCAGCTGCAATCATGGAAACATCCACACCCTGCTTCAGGGCTTCGATGCTTGTCCAGCGCCCGGTACCCTTCTGCTGTGCAGCATCCCGGATACAGTCTACCAGCTCCTTGCCACCTTTATCGTCCTGTTCGCGGAAAATATCGGATGTGATGTGAATCAGAAAGCTGTTCAGCTCTCCCTTTTGATATTCACTGAATATTTCTGCCAGCTGCGCATTATCGAAATGTCCGACATGCTTCAATAGCAGATACGCCTCTGCAATCAGCTGCATATCCGCATACTCAATACCGTTATGCACCATTTTCACATAATGTCCGGCACCATTTTCTCCAATGTAGGTGCAGCAGGGTGTGCCATCCTCTGCCCGTGCTGCGACAGCCTCCAGAATCGGACGGATTTCCTCATAGGCTGCTTTGTTTCCTCCGGGCATGATGCTCGGTCCAAAGCGCGCACCATCCTCACCTCCGGAGATACCCACACCGAAATAATGCAGTCCCTTTCCTTTCAGATACGCCTCTCTTCGAATGGTATCCTCGAAGAAGGAATTACCGCCATCCAGTATGATGTCACCCTGCTCCAGCAATGGAATCAACTGCTCTATGATGGCATCCACCGCTTTACCCGCCTTTACCATCAGCATGACCTTACGCGGCTTTTCCAGCGATGCAACCAGCTCCTCCAGCGTGGAATACCCAGTGAAATTCTCATGCGGCCAAGCTTCCAGCATATGCTCTGTCACCGCATAGCTGCGGTTATAGCCGCCTACCTTATATCCGTGATCTGCCATGTTCAATGCAAGGCTTCTGCCCATGACAGCCAGACCTACCATACCAATATTGTTCGTTCTCATACGTGTTTCCTCCTATTCGTAAAATACGATGCTGACACCCTCCGGTATCGTATCCGTATGTGCCTTTTCCTCCAGCATTCCGCTTATGTGATCAATTTTAAAGGCAACCAGATTGCCACTGCTGCGGTTCGCCGCAAACAGATAATCCCCCTGTGGGGACAGATTGATGTCACGCGGATGATCGCCGCCACTGGAAATGCGCTGCAAAATGCGCCATTGGGCAATATCAATGACATATAGCTGATTGATTCCGCGCACGGAGACATACAGCGTTTCACCACTGCTGCTGATGCGGATTGCGGCACCTCCGCCCTGTTCCCCTTCTTTCAGCAGAGAAAGCTTTCTGGTGATAACACCACCCTATTCCATATTCATTTCAAATACTTCACAGCTGTCCTCGCTGATCATATACAGGAATCTTCCATGATCGTCCAATACACCATGTCGGATGCCGGTTCCCTTCGGAAAGGAAATAGCACGTATCAGCTCCATGCTCGTGCGCTCATATACATATACACGATCCAGAAGACGGCAGGGAACCAGTATGGTTGCACCGGTCAGTATTGCCTGATGAGCACCTGCCTCATGCTGAATATGCACAATGCTTTCCTCATGCAGCCCTTCCTCGCTGAAACGATAGCGTATCAGGGTACCGTCATGATAATTTACCGTGTAAACACAATCCTCATCCTGAACCACATAACAGGCGGTACTGTTTTCCAGTCCTGCAAGCAGCTCTCTGCCATTCGCAAGAACACAGAGTCTGGCATCCGCAAGCTGTGTGGGAAACGCCAGTCTGTTTTTATAATATGACAGATACTTTGCATCCTTGACAGGATAAAACAAATCCGTCTTTACAAATGCATCCTTCTGTACATCATACAGGAAGGAATAAATTCCTTTTGCGGGCGCATAGGTTCCCACAAAGCCTTTTATTTCATTCATAGTGAATACCTCCAGTATTTACTTTATTTTTTAAAGTCACATTGTATACCTATCATACAAAAGTATTTCCATAATTGCAAACATCATGCACAAAAGATAAGAAGCGAATATGAAAACCGGTATCCTTTTCAGCAAGCATAAAACTGTTACAGAGGATCGTATATCGATGAATTTATACGTAAACGCAAAAAAATCAAATCCCCTGTTTACATTAGAGAATTTGATTTATAATCGTATTTAATTAAATTTTCTGGTGATCGGCCTGATTGCCTTACATACCAGCAGGGTCGCAACCGCTCCTAAAATCGCCTCGGCAATTCCATTGGTTGCCACAACGCCAAGCAGAACTGCGATCAAGGTATCGTAAGCAACCTTGATGGCATCCGCATAAGCACTCCCAAAAAACAGGTAAATACCACCAAGCACCAGAACGGTATTGGTAATTGCCCCGGTTAATGCTCCGGCGATGATTCCAACATTTTCGTTAATCCCCTTCCTGTACAGCTTTTCATAAATAAGACCGGCAAGATATCCCAGCAGAATCCTTGGCACAAAGGCGATAAGCAAACTCATCCAGTTTCCGCCGATTCCGCCAATCGTTACAAAGGGGGAAAAGCAGAATGATGTCAGTGTCGGACGGAATGTCGCATTAAGCACACTGGTCAGTCCGAATACAAAGCCCAGCTGTGCACCTGCCTTTTTACCGAGTGCTATCCCGGCAATGATGACGGGTATATGCATGGTCGTCGCGCTGATCGGTCCGATTGGCAGATAACCCAGGGGTGTGACTACCAGTATGATCTGGATAGCCAAAAACATGGCCATGATGGACATGTACTGCGTTTTTTTCGATTTCATATGTGTCCTCCTACTCTCGCTCTCTTACAGATGCGATGTCTATCGAAAGATGTCCTTCCGTATTGCCCCATTCTTTACAGGTCCAAACAGATCCTGTCAGAATATCTTCTATACACGGATGACGCATTTATTATAATACAATTCCCATTCTCTGCCAATAACTTTGTGTATCTTTTCACATGATACCGATTACATGGCTTCTGTATTTTCCGTGTGCTATAATAAGTCCACAAAAAGGAGGCAGGATTATGGAAAGGAAAGCTTTTACGGTGCTCTCCCTGCGTGAACAGCCGCAGCTTCTTAAGGTGGCAGCACAATGGTTTCACAGCAAATGGCAGATTCCCTGTCAGGCTTATGAGGATAGCATGCAGGAGTGTATTACAAGTACTGCCTTCATTCCGCAATGGTATGTAATTCTGGATTCATCAGGAACAATCATCGCCGGTGCAGGACTGATAGCCAATGATTTTCATGAGCGTAAAGAATTAACGCCAAATGTATGTGCCTTGTATGTAGAGAATGCGTGGCGGGGCAACGGATATGCAAGGACGCTGCTAGATCACATTCGCAGGGAGGCAGGCAGCGAAGGGCTTTCACGGCTTTATCTCATCACTGACCACACCGTATTTTATGAAGTCTGCGGATGGGAATATCTATCCTTGATCAGGGAGGACAGCGGCGATTCTATCCGGATGTATACCGCCAAAACTCTATAAGCACGCAAACAGGCAGTATTTGCAGGATTGCGCAAGTTACAGATAAAACCTTGGAAGCAATTCCCCGTCTTTAAGGTGTCACAAAATTTGAGGAGGAAAAGAAGGTCAAAAGAAGTCCAGTCTATAGGAAAAGCCAGTCCTTTTACGGATTGTGGTATGACAGCATTCTTTTTCTTCAGCTTCAACAGCAGCTTAACAATCAATGATGGTAAGCATTTAAAATAGGAAATCCGCAGTCTTACTTCACAGGCGTAAGAAGCTGGATTTCCTTTTTCATAAACACTTAAATGCAAGCCCTTCTGCTTCTCTGCATTATTTACCCCTGTACTTCCTTAATTGCTCAGATACCAGAATTCCACAGGATACCGCTCCCAGCATAAAAAGAGCTCTGCGGCATGCAAGGACAGCTACATCCGGAGTATGCCGCTTTGCAGATAACGTACTTGCATTTGCCGTTACACACGAAAAGCATACACACATTAGAGAAATCCGAATTGCATATTTCACGTTGATACACCTCTTGTTCATCTGTAAAAACCCTGCTCATGCATAGCTGTTTCTATTCCTATACGTTTAGAAATACAGATTTTTCAGACATATTTGTATGAAAAAGATGCTTTTTAATGCAATTTCGGTAAAAAAAAGAAGCTTTTCAACTTCATACAGTTAATTTATAAATGTATACAATGCTGTATATATTAGATATATATAGTATACTTCCCCTTGATATGAATGACAATAATTTTCTATAAAAGTTTAGATTTATATCACAAAACGGTTATCCATAAAAAAGACAGTATCCATTATAAATAGCGTATACTGCCTTCATCCCATATTATTCGCTTCGCTTCTTTTCCAGTAAGTGCAGTCTGGCATAGCCATCCAATACCTGTATCAAGCCAAGATCACAATACCCTTGTCGTTCAAACCAATCTTTCGTCCCGTTGGGAAACGTACTTTCCTCATCACATATCACCAGTATTCTCCGGTAGGTTTTAAACAGCTCTTTCTCCATACACTGCAAGGGCCAGGCCTTATAGTCTGCCTCTTCACTGGAATGATATACACATGTTAAAAAAGCCGTGTGCGCATCCTTGGGAATCGGATATGGAACCTGTAAGGATGGCATCCATTCAACACCACCTACGATTTGTCCCTCCAGCTGATGGATAAAACCAAATGTGGTGAGTCCGCAGGAGCTGAGAAAATCCGATTTTTTCTTCATCTGTGCGCAATCCGCACACAGTGTGCATCCCTTTGCGGTCAATGCCAGGGTTTCACTGGTAAGTGGAAGCAATTCACCTCTTTTTTCCTCGTAGGACTGCTCAATAACATACGGTTTCTCCCTTGTAATGGCTCCATCCCGCACTCCCTTTAATACCGCAGCTGTAACAGGACCATACCAGTGCAGCTGCTGATTGAAAATAGTTAGAAAAGGATAATACAGCTGTTTTTCAAATGCAAGCTTTTCCTGACATGTGATATCAATGCAGGTTACATCATCCATGGCAGCTTCTTGAAACAGCTCCAGCATTTCTGCAATGATAGGACACTGATATCCCCAGTGATAGAAGGTTATTTGCATATTACATCACTATGGGCTGGTAGCCCATAAGCTGATTCTGCGTGTAAAACCGCGCGTTTGATCGCCTTTGCCATCATTTCTGTCGCAAGCATACCGACAGCATCAGCCATAACCTCAACCTCACCACTGCTGAGTACAAATATAGAATCTCCATCACTCATGGTATGTACCGGATGAATCGCTCTCGCATAGCCATTATGTGCAATTCCTGCAATCTTGGTACACTGCGCCTTATCAAGCTTTGCATTTGTCACAATACAGCCGATTGTCGTATTGCCTTCCGGCAGCTTTCGCAGAGCATCCATTTGTTGAAACAGAACATCCTGTGCCTTTAAAACTGATCCGCTATGGGAATCATAAACACCCGCCAGCAGCTCATTTGTTTCATAATCCACTACATTTCCACAGGCATTTACAGCTACGATAGCAGCAACCTGCAGGTCACCAACCTGTATACCGCAGGTTCCGATACCACTTTTCATAGCATGCTCAAAGCCCAGCAGCTTTCCAACGCTCGCTCCTGTCCCCGCCCCGTGATTTCCTTCTAATACCGTATCATTTTCTGCGTCCACGCATGCCGCATAGCCCATTTCCTTATCCGGCCGGACATGTGCATCGCCAACGGACAAATCGAACAAGCTCGCACCACAGACAATAGGAACCTTGGCTACCTGCATGTCAAAGCCTGCACCGTGTTCTTCCAGATACTGCATGGCACCACTGGCAGCATCAAGACCGTAGGCACTGCCTCCGCTCAGCATTACAGCATGAATTTTCTGTACCATATTGATCGGATGCAGAAGATCGGTTTCTCTGGTAGCCGGCCCACCGCCTCTGACATCGACTCCCGCAACTGCGCCATCTCTGCATAGGATAACGGTACAACCTGTCCCCGCCTTCTGATTCTCTGCCTGCCCAACCTGAAAGCCTTTGATATCTGTAATTTTTATTTCCTTCATGTTTGCTCACCTCTGCCCTTATTGTAGCATAAAGCGGTTCCTACGAAAAAGATTTTATGGGAAAGAGCTTATGAAATATACCATTCACACAGGTAAACCATGTGCGAGCGCCACAGCGTGTAATAACGGAAATAAAAATAGCAACATGATTCTGCATGAAAATACTTTAAAATCTTTTGATTGCAGTTATTTACGGGATAAAACAGCCGTCTCCTAAAAGTATGCTGATAATTTATACGGAAAGGTCCTATAGAAGATTGTATAGTAGTTTGCATGCTCATGTATCTTATAATTTAGATTCAATGAAATATCAATAAGAAGGGTGTAAGGAACCCTTACGGAATGGAGGACATATGAATGTCAGATGCAACAAATCAACTCAACTACAGTAACGATCTATTTTTTAAGTACACCCTTTCCCGTGAGGATGAAGGCTCTGTGTACGCCCGCAACACCATCATTGAGCGTGTTACCGGAATCAGGGTAAAGGAAAGCACCGTGCTCAATCCCAATCTGGATCCAGGCATCATTGGAAAGAAGCGCATCATTCTGGATGTTCATGTGAAGGATGAACAAAATCGCCATTTCAATATCGAGATGCAGACGACCTACAAGGGATTAGCAGAAATGATGCGATTTGAATTTTACGGTGCCAGAGCATTGAACAATCAGCTCAACAGTGGTAAGAAGTACAGGGATTTAAAGCCGGTATATCAGATTATTTTTATTGACGAATATGCATGGAACAACAGAAATCTGATCAATCACTATCAGATGCGCAATGAGCAGGGAGAGAATGAAAGCTACTATCCGCTCATCCTTCGTACCTATATTCATATGCCGGCAATCAATGACATCGTAAAGGAGAAGGAAATGCAGAGGCTGAATGACTTTGAACAGCTGATATACCTGTTTGAAAATAATGAAAAAAATGATATACTGAAGTCAAAGGAAAGGCTGGTGAAGGTATTCATGGATAAGTACGAGGAAATGCAGAAGGATGACGAGCTGTGGTCAACCGCAATGGCGATTCAAATGGGAGAGGCACGTTACCGCTATGGCTTGGAAGACAGCTATGAAGAGGGGATGAAAGAAGGAATCATGAAAGGGAAAGAAGAAGGTAAAATTGAAGGAGAGAAAGTTGGTATACACAAAGGTAGAATAGAAGGAAAGATATCACTGCTGCTCCAGCTGCTGGATAGTAAATACCATGAGGATTGCTCAGTCTGGCTATTTTCTTTGAACAATGAACAGATAGAGAATGTATCCAGCTTGATACTGACATGTAATACATTGCAGGAGCTAAAGGATCAGGTTATGATTAGCCAATAATCATACATAAATACGTAGAGAAACTGTTCTATAAGCTTACACTTATAAAACAGTTTTTCATTTGCTTGTTTCCCCAAATTCATAATAATATTGGAAATGATTGCAACAAATGTACCTATGCAGGGCTTTTGCTTGTTTATGAAATAAATACGAAGGCTGTTGCATAATGCAAATCACAGGGCGATAATAACCCTTTTTCTGTTTAATAAAGTTTTTCATATGGACTAAACATTCTATTCTGTTGGGCATTCCCTGTCTTTCTAGGAATTGCTATCACTATCTTTTCTAATTATATATGTGATTACAATCCTTGACTCTGACAGTGTGTCATAGTGTATACTTGTCATATACAGCAGCAGGATGCCTAATTGGAAACATTAACGGCAATCAGCTTTGTGATTTAAAAAGGAGAACTGTCATGAAGGAATGTGAAGAATGCTACAGCATCAATAATCGCTCAACACCTATATTGAATCCCAGAGATTGTCTGGAAAATCATCTGCAATACATATGTGGAACCTGTGGCAGATGCATCTGCGTGAATAGGACGGAGAAAAGTGGTCTACAAAGATGGAATTTCCCTTTCAAAACACTGGAAACCGCCAAGCTGTATCTGCGTAGTGCTGATATTTGTGCAGAAACAAATTGCGGAATCTATGAAATCAAAAATGAAAGAGGACGATATTCCTATAAGATTTTTAATAGCCCCTCCATTGCAGCCGCTTATACTAACAACCATAAGGTATGTCTCAATGAGAAACCTCTATATCAAAGAGAGAGATTTAAACGATATCCAAACGCTGAAATAAGACGTTTAACTTCTCATGAAGTTGACATATATCTAAAGGAACAGAATGAGACAAAATAAAAACCGGCAATCCGGTTTTTATTTATGACGATATTATTTCATCAATTGTTTTCTTTTACGCTGAATAGCAATAATTCCCATCGAAACTAATCCAAGCAGTGCAAATGCTGTAAAGAGACCTGCATTTGTTGTATCTCCGGTATTCGGTGATTTCTTATCATTGGATGGTTTTTCAGGTGTTGACGGTTTTTCTGTAGCTGCTACTTTTTCATAAACAGGTTTTACAAGCAAATCCTTGGTTACCTTCGTAAAATCAGTATCCCATTTCACAAAACGATAGCCTTCAACTTCCGGTGCTTTTGGTGCTGTTGCCGCTTTGTTAGCTTCAACCTTTTCAGTTCTCAGCACTGCGCCATTCATATCGACAAAGACAACATTATAAATCGTCTTTTCTGGTGTTGGTGTCGGTTCTGGTGTTGGCTCTGGTTTTGGTTCCGGGGTAGTTCCGTTATCATCAATTTTTTTATCCTCATATACGACAGCATAAGTAGAGAAACGATCTGTTCCAAAGGTTAAAATATTCTTATTATGCTCTGGTACTATTTTATTAACAGCTCCATTATGAACACGAAGTATATAGAATTCTCTTCCTTCTGCTAATAGATTCTCAGGGACCACAACAGTGAATTTCATAGGGGTACTCAGATTTGTAATATTTCCTAATACAGTATCATCTGCTTTGATTAAGACACTCAGGTCAAGATACATTGCCACTGTTGCTGTATTATTACTTTCAGCGGTCAATGCTTCCAGTTCCTTTTGAATTTTTTTAGCATCAGCCTGTACTTGAGCATTACTGGAATCAGCCTTCTGCACATCTGCAACAACCGTTACTGTCTTGCCTGCTTTTGCAGCTTTAATAACAGCATTAGCTGTATCTGTATCTGTGAACTCACTGGAGCCTGCAATAATCTGATCAGTTACATCTTTCAATAACTGTTCTGCTTTCTCATCATTTACACCCACCTTGATTTCATCAGTAGGTTTGGATGTATCAATAGAAGGAGTTTCTACTGCTACAGGCTTGGTAACCGTAACAGTACAGGAAGCTTTCTTACCGCTTTCTGTTTCCGCTGTGATTACAGCTTTACCAGACTTCAGTGCAGTAACCTTTCCGTCTTTTACAGTTGCTATTTCAGGCTTATCACTTGACCAGGTTACCGTTTCAAGAGTTCCTTCAGGTGCCAGAACGGCTGTTACTGTTTTGCTGGCTCCTTCCTCCAATGTTAATTCGTTTTCAGATAAAGTTATATTGCTTGCAAGCGGTGCAACGGCAAATCCGTCACTAGTCTTGAATGCCTTATATGAATTACTTACATAAGCAGTTGGGTCTGTATTGAAAATACCACCATTAACCCTCACATTTTCTTTTGCATTCGCCCAATCAGATACAACCCATTCTTTATTTTCATTTTTGCTCCATGTATATGCAAGTAAAGCTTCGCTGCTGCTTGATGTAAAGGTTCCTCCTGAGATTGTCACATTTGGAATAGAGCTATAACCAGGGCGATTTACAACAGAAATAGCTGCACCATCCGGGATAGCACCATCTCCTGTTTTGCTGTTTCTTTTGTCTGCTCCGGTACCTGAGACAGTACCTCCGTTGATATTCATTACAGATAGATTACCGGAACATAATTGAATACCAAGATCACCTTTAACAGTACCACCATTGATTGTGATTTCCCCGGTCTGTGGATGATAAATTGCTGCACCTGTACCATCAGGATCTGCATTAGAAATAGAACCACCATTTATCACAATCGTGGTACCATTATTATTGAGACCATTACCAGCGATGCCATACCACTCACCTTTAAAGCTTCCGCTGTTCAATATCAAGCTGGAATTAACAAATACTCCCACTGCACACTGATACCCGAAAATTGAACCAGTACCAACACTATCATTGACTGTCATTGATGAATTATACAGTCGAATCGGTGCATTTGTTTTACCAACACTATCATTCAGCTCCTGTTTAATGTTTAACCCATTGAGGTCTAGTGAAAAGGTTTTATCTTTTACATCAATAGAAGCTGTCAAATTTATATCTTGAAGTAATTTGATTGATTGTCCTTCTTGTACTGACTGAATCGCTTCAGACAACGATGCATAGGATGTACCATTGATCTCAGCAACAGCATTTGATACAGTTTCATTCGTCTTTTCCGTTTGTACATCTGCCGCATACAAAGTGGTTGGCGTTACGCATACGGCAGTTAGAGCTATCGTAGCAAATAACGTTAATAATTTTTTCATACAGTATGTATTCCTCCTTTTTCCATCTTTCAAACATTTAAAAATAAGAAATTCGTATTATCTATCCCTCCCATCTCAAAACGTATACATATATGAATGAAAGGAAAATAGACAAATATGAAGGAAAAAGTGTATTTTTTCAGTAAAAATAGTCTAAAAAAGCAAGTTTTTCAACCTGCTTTCTGCTATCTATTATGTTATACGTTTGAATACAACTATAGTATAGCGCTTAAAATGGCACTTTGCAACCATTCTTTTTAAAGGATATTTGTATGACACACATATGATTTTCTGCAAAGCTCATATGATACAGAAGAGATTATCCGATTTCTGTACAACAGAAAACAACATAAAAAGCTGCTTTGACAATCTCTATTTCAATAAAGCTTTACTTGACAGTAATAATCCTATACAAAAAAGCAATAGTTGCATGAAAACCATTGCTTTTCAAGGCTTATTTATTCTGTAGCAAAAACTGCTGTTCATCCATATTCATAATACGACATGCATTCTGATAATAGACTTTTCGCAAAATTTCATCCGATAGACCGATTCCATAGATTCGCCATCTCCCCTGTCCCGGAAGCTCGCCATTTGGCTGATATGGAAAATATTCATCCATGGATTCCAGAAAACGGTAATAAATGGAATGCTGTCCCAGATCCAGCGGACAGCAATCCGTTCCGAATACAATGCGTTCTGAATACGTTTCAAAGAATGTTTTACTGGAATAGGGCACTCTCCCCAGCTCTGCTACACGCGCCGCCATATCCACATACATATTATCGTATCGATCCAGACGCAGTGCAACATGCTTCAGATTTTCCGCATAGCTGCCGAAATGTGCAATTATAAAGGTTGTTTGCGGGTGGTTCTCCACCATACGATCCTGCATATCCATAAGTTCTTCAAAGCACAACTGCCCCGGTTTGCCAAACTGCCAGTCAGGATGACAGTTCAATTCCTCAAAGCGTTCATTATGACGATCAGCAGGCTTAAAAAACGCTACTGGATCCGCAATATGAATTAAAATTGGCATGTGCAGTTCCGCTGCTGTTTGATACACAACATCCAGACGCGAATCATCTGTTCGAATATACCTGCCGTACGTATCCCTGTATTCCAGTGAAATGACCTTCCACATCTTGATACCGCGTGCTCCCTTCCGATAAGCTTCCATCAAATGATTACGCACCCATTGCTTGAAATCCGGATCATCAATTCTGGATACATCGATCCATACAAATGTAGTTATATAATTCTCAAAACCCTCCGTCTTACGAATCATGGCATCAAGCTCATTTCCCCAGACACCATCAAGATTCACGATATGTGCAACGCCAACATCCTGCAAAGCTTCGACATAATCCGCAGTATGATACAGTGCCGCATAACCGGGGCCGGGAACCAGATTACCCATATGTGTATGCATATCGAATACCGGAAATTTCGGTTTGCATATCGGATGCTGTGGTGTTATACATTCTGCATACGGGTCAAACTGTGATAAATAGAGATCGTTCATGAATGAATTGCCTCTTCTGTTTCCGGATCAAAGAAATTCATACGGTTCGCATCTATCGTCAGTTTCAGCATCTGATGCGGCTGCAGCTCCATACGCGCATTTACCTTGGCAACCATCGGCGTGTTACCGATCGTCCCATGCAGTATATATTCATTTCCCAGCAGTTCCTTTACATCCAACTGATAGTCTATGACAGATTTTGGATAGGTCTGTGCTACGATTTCCTCCATGTAGATGTTTTCCGGACGGATTCCCATGATAATTCTTTTATTCTCATAGGTTTTCAGACTCTCCTTCGCAAGATTATTTACTTCAATTGAATGTGCATCAAAGCAGAACATACCTTCCTTATACGTTCCCTCGATGAAATTCATAGCTGGACTTCCTAAAAAGCCTGCCACAAACATATTAGCCGGATGCTCGTAAATTTCCTTCGGTGCTCCGATTTGCTGGATATACCCATCCTTCATAACAACAATGCGGCTCGCCATCGTCATAGCCTCTGTCTGATCATGAGTAACATAAATTGTCGTCGCTCCGATGCGTTCATGCAGCTTTATGATTTCAGAACGCATCTGCACGCGCAGCTTGGCATCCAGATTAGATAACGGCTCATCCATCAAAAACACCTTGGCATTGCGGACAATTGCCCTCCCCAGAGCAACCCTTTGCCGCTGTCCGCCGGATAGTGCTTTTGGCTTGCGTTTCAGATATGGTTCGATTTCCAAAATTCGCGCTGCTTCGTGAATACGCTTATCTATTTCATCCTTTGGCACCTTTTTGATTTTCATGCCGAACGCCATATTATCATAGACACTCATGTGCGGATATAGCGCATAGGATTGAAATACCATGGCGATATCACGGTCCTTACTTGGCACATCATTTTCCAGTACATCATCAATATACAGACTGCCGCTGGATATTTCCTCGAGACCGGCAATCATGCGAAGCGTCGTGGATTTACCGCAGCCGGACGGACCTACAAAAACAATGAATTCCTTATCCTTGATTTCCAGATTGAAATCAAAAACAGCCTGTACCTTATTATCATATATCTTATTTATATTCTCTAACCTCAAATTTGCCATATCTGCTCTCCTTTATTTCATACCTGTCATCGCGATACCCTTGATGAAATGCTTCTGGAAAATCATGAAAACGACGGTAACCGGCACCATAATCAATGCAGAAGCAGCCATTGTTGCGGAAAGGTCAGCCATATGCTGCGATGCGAAGAAGGACAAAGCCAACGGCAACGTCATTTTCTTAACCTCATTCAGCATAATCAGTGGATTCAGATAATCGTTCCAGTAATTCAGGAATGTGAAGATAGCCAATGCACCAAGTGCTGGTCGTATCTGAGGAATAATGATTTTCCAGAAAATCGTGAAATCTCCTGCCCCGTCCAGCTTAGCACTTTCAATAAGCTCTCTTGGTATCTCATCACAAAACTGCTTGCATAGATATATACCGAAGGCGTTTACGAAGGAGGGTAGAATCAAAGCGCCTGCACTGTTATACAATCCCAGTGAATTGATCAAAAGGAATGAAGGAATCATAGTTGTCTGTGCGGGAACCATCATACTGGCAAGCAGGATGGCAAACAATAGCTTTTTGCGTTTGAATTGAAACTTTGAGAACACATAGCCTACCAGTGCGCTGGTGAACAGAATAATGACGGTATTTGTCACCGTAATAAATGCACTGTTTTTAAACCAGGTGAAGAATGGGGATTGTGTCAATACTTTTTCATATCCACTGAGTGTTGGCTCCAGCGGCAAAAGATGTCTAGGATTAACCAGAATCTCCTGTGTGCTTTTGAAAGAATTGGACAGCATCCAGAAATACGGCATGATGAAGAAAATTGCAAGGATCGCAAGACCGATAAAGATACTATAGCGGACAGCCTTTTGTTTTGTCATTTTATGTTTTTTCATATCAATACTCCCATTCTACCTTATTAGCACGCTGCTGGATGAGGGAAACAACCATAATAATCATGAACAATGCCAGAGAGATAGCCGAAGCATATCCCATGTCCTTAGTTTCAAAGGCTGTCTTATAAATATAGCTGGTCAAAACCAATCCTGAATTCTGCGGGCCATTACGAACTGCCATGACAGCGAACTGCGCAAATGCCTGAAAGTGAGAAATCAGTGTCATGATGGTCACAAATGTAAAGGTTCGCTTCAGCAGAGGCAATGTGATATGACGGAATTTCTGCCAGCCGCTGGCACCATCCAAATCAGCTGCTTCATAGAATTCACCAGGGATTCCATCGATACCTGCCGTAAAGAGGATGATGTTGTAGCCGATATCTGCCCATATAGAGAATACAATGATGGACCACATGAGCACATCAGGGTTTCCAAGCCAATTCACCTCTGCTAAACCAAGGGTACGCAATGCCATATTGGCCAGTCCGTTTGTGGTAGGTAAAATACTCTTTGCCCAAACTACACTGGAAGCGACCAGGGGGGCAACACATGGCAGGAAGAAAATCATACGGAAGAGACTTCGGGTCTTGTTAGATTTAAACATACTGATCAGCTGTGCAATTCCCAAGGATATCACGATATTCAGTGCAACGGTAATCACAACAAAGAACAATGTGTTTTTCGTTGCTTTCCAGAATACTGGATCCTGTACAAGACGGACAAAGTTATCTAAACCTACGAAATGGTTATCGGATCGTAAAGGATTATAATCAAAGAATGATATCGCAAGACCTCCGATAATGGGACCAATCATAAAAATCATAAGATGGAGAAAGATTGGAATCAGGACGATGAGAATGAATTTTTTGTTTTTCAATGGGTTCACCTTCTTTTAGATTAGGGAAGATCGATGTCCTCTTCCCTATACTGGCATTATTTTTTTATAATACCGTTTAATTCCTTCTCCATAGTAATTAGTGCCTGATCAACATTTTTAATATCACCGCGTACCAGCTTTTGGAAGGTTGCATTCACCTTTTCCTTAAACTGATCTGTATTGAAATGACCAATGAATTGCGACTTGTCAAGAATTTTCACAAGTGGTTCGGCATATGGCATCTGTTTGATAAATTCCGGATTGGATGCGACAGATTTTTTCGGAGGAATTTGAGAGCATGCGATATTATGTTTCATCAGCACATCATCCTGGAAGAAATATTCAAGAAATTTGAATGCTGCTTCCTGTTGTTTGCTGTTTCCATTAACCGCCATAGACCATCCAGTTTCTGCAGCAAATGCCGGCTTATCACCAAACCATGGCATAGATACATAATCAAAATCTTTTCCATATTCCAGGCCGAAGGAGGTGGTGCCCTCCGCAATTGTCCACGGACCGCGCGGAACCATAACAACATTTCCTGCATACAGCTGCTGATATCCTTCCATATCACCGCCTCCATCAAGACCTTCCATCGTTGTGACACCATCGACCTTCACCATATCATACAACTCCTGCAGTGCTGCCTTTGCCTGTGGTGTCTGCAGATTGAAGCTACCGTCCTCGTTTTGATAGGTGCCTCCAGTGGACAGAATCATGGACAGGAACATATATGGTACAGAATCCCAATTCACAAAATCAAAGCCCTTGATTGTAATGGTGTCCCCATCCTTTTTCGTAGCTTTTTTCGCTGTTTCTCTTAATTCCTTCCAGGTGGTAGGAGTCTTCAAATTATGTTCACTCATCAATTTCTTATTGACAAGCATAGCACCATTTTCAATATTGAATTCCATTGGCAGACCATACAGCTTGCCTTCATATTCCAAAGCGCCAATCGTAGATGGGTACACATCGTCATGAATGGTCTTTGACAGATTTTCCGGTATCTCAGCAAGCGCTCCGGTACTGGCGAAATCCAGACCCCAGCCGCCCCATAGCTCGTAAATATCTGCTCCGCCTTCCTTGGAAATCAAGGATGTTTGGACCTTGGATTCAAATTGATCATATGGGAAGAATTCGAAATTGATATGAATATCCGGATTCTTTTTCTCAAATTCTCTGGCAATTTCCTGATAAGAAGCTGCCCATGGTTCATTCTGGTGTCCCCAGAAGGTCAATTCCACCTTATCCCCATCAGATCCCCCGGAAGATGAACTACAGCCGAACATCGTTGCACTTAACAGCGCTGATAATCCACAGCAAACTAATTTTTTCATCGATTTTCTCCTCGCTTTGCTTTAATGTTTTGATTTACTCCCGTCTTAATCCTTCAAATCCAGTGTTTTGAAATATGTCAGATAGTCTTTGTTTTTATGCAGCATTTCCTGTACCATATCGTGAATTTCCTGCATACTCAGTACACTTGCCGTCAATGGATCAAAGAGTATCGCCTCAAAGATCAACTGTGGATCGCCGTTTAGCGCTCCTTGTACAGCAAGCTCCTCGATGCGAGCAGAATGATCCACCATCAGAGCCAGATGATCCGGAAGCGTAATCTGCTGAATGGAATGAATCCCCTTGCTGGTCGCAACAACCGGAACCTCCACACAGGCATTCTCCATAACGTTTCGAATATAGCCTTTGTTTCGCAAATTGCCGTTGAAGAAATACGGTGTGTGATCTCCGAAGATGGCATTGAAGATATTGGATGCATATTCCTCTCCCCGTTTCAAATCAATGTCTCCTTGATTCACCCAATCACAGTACTCCTGTTCCCAGGTATCCTCACGTTCCAGATATTCATCCAGAATATAGGCATATGCTCCCGGATTCCAGCCGGTTCCATGCGTACAGTAGGTTTCAATCAGATCCTTGCGTTTGCGGAACCAAGGATTATATTCGGAATTGTGCCCACTGGATTCGGTTGGAAAATACCCCAGATGCCGGTACATCTCGATTCGAACCATTTCCTCATTGGCAACCTCTTCTCGCTGAATAGCATTCTGAATCAGCGGATAGGCATCTTTCCCCTTCCATTCGTAATTTAGATAGAAGGCCTGATGATTGATACCGGCACAGGTATAGGAAATCTCCTTTGGATCGGCTCCAATCCAGTTTGCCAGCATTTCTGCTGTTCCCTGTACACTGTGGCACAAGCCAGTGACATTAACTTCTGTCTGCGTTTGCAGATAGCTGACCAGCATTGCCATAGGGTTTGTATAATTCAATACAATGGCATTCGGACAAAGCACCTCCACATCACGAATGATATCCAGTAGAACCGGTGCCGTACGCAAAAACCGAAAGATGCCAGATGGCCCGCGTGTATCTCCGACACAGATATCAACTCCATATTTCTTTGGAATTTCGATATCATGCCGCCAGACTTCAACACCTCCCTGCAAAATAGTGATCAATACACCGTCAGCATCCTTTAAAGCCTCTTTGCGATCAGTTGTCGCATGAACGACTGCAGGATACCTTCCTGCCTCCACAATGCGCATAACACCATCCTTGGCATATTTCAGACGTGTTTCGTTGATATCCATCAGCATGATTTCACAGTCTCTGAAAGCATCAAATGTCAGGATATCCCTTACCAGTCCTCTGGTAAAGTCAAGAGAACCGGCTCCAATAAATGCAAATTTCCTTTTCATAAACAGTTTCCTTTCTTTGTTTACTAAACATTTGTTTATTGTTTAGTTGATTGCAACCACAGTATACCGCAACACTTTCCGTTTGTAAAGGCTTACAGACAATATTTTTACTAAATTATTTGCTTTTTCCCTAATTTTGTTCTATAATGTTTAGTAAACAGAAAGGAGATGGTTATATGTCAACACTTCGCGATGTCGCTAAGTTGGCTGGTGTATCCCTTGCCACTGCATCCCGTATCCTATCCAACGATGAATCCTTCAAAGCGACAGAGGCTACACGAAAAAAAATTGAAGATGCAGTCCGTGAACTGAACTACACCTTCAAAAGCAAAGCCAAGACCAGTAAATACAATATCGGCTGTATCATGGCAGTTACTTCAGAGAAATACGGTGATCCCTTTTTCAATTCTATTTTAGCATCCGCGGAGGAGGAAAGCACGAAATATGGGATGGCAATTTCTTCCATAAAAAATTACAATGAATTAAAAGATCCCGCTATTTTATCGGAAATGTGCAGACAGAATCTGGATGGACTGCTTTTAATGGAGGATTTGCCAAAGGATACCTTCGCAGCTTTAACAGCATCCATTCCTTACATCGTAGGAATCGATCCATACTGCTGCGACTATAACAACGTCGGATTTGATCATATTGAGGCAACCTTCCAGGTGATGGATCATTTTCTAGCCTGCGGATGTCGCAGAATCGCCTATATCGGTGGCGGAGCGCCAAATACCTGCTTTTTAGATAGCAAGCGGATGATCGCATATCGTGAATCTCTGCGCAAAGCAGGAATTCCCTATGATCCCTCAATCGTAATTGATTGCGATTGGGATATTGAAAAATGTGTGCAGGAAACCGAACAGCTGATGCTGCAGGAGAATCGCCCAGACGCTATTTTCGCGGGAAGCGATACACTCGCATCCGTCATCCTTGGAAAGCTGTATGAAATGGATATTCGCTGTCCAAGAGATATTTCCATCATCGGTTTCAACAATCTTTCCACCACTGCACATATGATTCCACCGTTATCCACGGTGGATGTACCAACACACGAAATCGGAAAACGTTCGGTTCAGCGGCTGTATCAGCTGATTCACGAGCATGATGAGACGATACTCAATATTCTGTTACCAACAAAATTCATCGAACGAAACTCTACAGCACGAAAGGATATGAAAGAATGAACTATTATCTGGGAGTAGACGGGGGAGGAACCAAGACAAAATTCATCATCTGTGATGCATTTGGCAGAGTACAGGCGCAAAGCATACAGCCTACCTGTCATTATCTGCAATGCGGATTGGATGGTGTCACCAAAGTCATGCAGGACGGCCTGTATGACTGCCTGAATAGCAGTGCGATAAAGGTAGAGCAAATCGCCGCTGCGTTTATCGCCTGTGCAGGATATCGGGATATAGAAAAGGACAGTCCCGCCATCGAAAGGGCTGTCAAAAAAGCTTATCCGCAAATACCGCACATGCTAGGCAACGATATGGAAAACGCACTGGCAGGATCCCTGGCTGGAGCTGCAGGAATCAATGTAATCGCAGGCACCGGTTCCATAGGACTCGGAAAAAATGAACAGGGGCAGATGTGCAGAAGCGCAGGATGGCACCATATCTTCGGCGGTGATGAAGGCAGTGCCTACTGGATCGCCTGTCGGCTGATTCAGCATTTCACTAAACAAAGCGATGGCAGAGAACCAAAAACTGCATTATATGAAGCTGTGAAAACACAATATCATCTACAGGAGGACAGTGATATCCTAACCACTTGTGTTGTGAATTGGAACTTTGACAGAACCAGAGTTGCCGCGATGTCGCAGACAGTGTTTACACTTGCAAAGCAAAATGATCCTGTCGCAATGAAATTTTTTCAGGAAGCCGCAAAAGAGCTTGCTGATATTTATCTGGCGATTTACCGGCAGCTGCCCTTCACTTCCAAGAATATCCCTTTTTCCTATAGCGGCGGCGTATTCAAAAGCGGTAGCTATCTTCTGGAGCCGTTAAAGGAATATTTGTCCATCGAACCAACATTAACGCTGACTGCGCCAATCCTTTCTCCCGATGCAGGCAGTATCATACTTGCAATGCAGCACGACAACCGCTTGATAGATGAGAAAATCATTCAAAATTTACGCACCTTATAGCTGATTTTCATCCATTTCTTCGTATAAAGAAACACACTTTGGAAGCCTTATGCTTCAATACATGTGTACAAGCTACGCTATTCACATACAGAAAAGCTGATACCTCCCCTGTTAAAGTACGGTTTATAAAAAACGCATTATCCTAAGAAAATGTGCAGTCTGCATATATGCTCAAATAAGCTGTTTTTGTTGTTGAAGAGACGATTTTTCCTGCCTTCCTCTACATAAAATATTTCCTTTGCCAGACCCTGTGTATATGAAACGCATCATCCATTAACATCAAATCCGCATCATAGCCAGGCTCTATTGATCCTTTTTTCCAGCCATACAGCCTTGCGGGATTATATGCCGCCATACGCACCGCACTTTCCACACTGCAACCGGTATATCTGCACATATTGCGCAGGGCAGTATTCATTGCCAGCGTGCTTCCTGCAATTCGCCCGGTTTCCTTTACCGTAGCTTTTCCATCCTGAATGACAATATTCTTGCCGCTAAACGGATATTCTCCATCCGCTACCGCCTTATATGGATTGGCGTCACTGATGAGTATGATGCGATCATCCCCTAAAGCACGATAGGTGGCATGTACGACATCCGGATGTACATGAAATCCATCCACAATCAGCTCGCACATCAGATCGGAAAGCAGTGCACCTGTCACCACACCGGGATTACGGTGCTCATGCTGACTCATCGCATTATACAGATGGGTAATCCCCTTTGCTCCGTTTCTCTGAGCCTGCATCACCTGCTGTGCATCTGCCATGCTGTGTCCGATATTCATGACAATGCCCTGCCTTGTCCCCTCCTTGATCAGTCTTTGCGCATCAGGCAGCTCCGGTGCTATCGTCATTGAGGAAACATGGGAAGAAACACGCAGAAACTGTCGAAATTCTTCAATATCCGGCAAACGCAGAAATTCTTCCTTCATGACAGCCTTCTGCTTCGGATTCAGAAACGGTCCCTCCAGATGAATACCGAGTAAGGAATCCGATACCTGCGAATCCAGCAGCTGCAGCCGCTCCATCGTCATTGCATGATTCTCCACAACCAGGCTGGCCAGAAAACCGGTGACCCCTTCCGCATGCTCCAAAGCGATGATTTCCTCTATTGCTTGGGCAGTACACGTATTAAAATCGAAGCCGCCGATTCCATGCGTATGTGTATCCAGCAGCCCCGGTGCCAGATACAATCCCTCTGCATCAATAACCTGCTCGGCATGAGGAAGCTCACATTCCGAAGCGATATCCAAAATCGTGCCATCTTCGATCAGAACGGCTTCCTCCTTCACACACCGCTGTGCATGCATAAGCACTCGTGCATTTCTTATCATTGTCTTCATTTATGTTTTTCCTTCTTTCATAAAGAACACGGGAACCTGCCATGCAGATCCCCGTCTCTGTTTATTCTTCCGCTTCTTTCTTATGCTGTGCAATAATACCGTCCGCAATATTGGATGGTACCGGCTCGTAGCGGTCAAAGCTTTGTGTATATACTCCGCGTCCCTGTGTCATCGCACGCAGCTCGATCGGATATTTCTGTACTTCAGCCAGCGGTACCTGTGCTGTGATTTCCTGATAGCCGTCAACCATATCCATGCCCATGATTGCTCCACGGCGCTTATTGAAATCGCCGATGATCGTACCGGTGAATTCATCCGGTACCTTAACGGTAATATTCACGATCGGCTCCAGCAGGATCGGCTTCGCTTCCGGAATACCTGCCTTATAGGAAAGACGGGCAGCCAGCTTAAACGCCATCTCACTGGAATCGACATCATGATATTTTCCATCCAGCAGAGTTGCCTTGATATTGACTACCTTGTAGCCTGCCAGCAGACCATGCTGCATACATTCCCGAAGACCTGTTTCCACCGCCGGGAAATACTGACGCGGAACGGCGCCTCCGAATACCTTTTCCTCAAATACCATTTCCTCTTCATCCGGATTCGGTGCAAATTCCACGAAAACGTGCCCAAACTGTCCATGACCGCCGGATTGCTTCTTATGCCGGCCTTCACCGACTGCCGTTTTCCGAATTGTCTCATGATACGGTACCTTCGGTGTTTCCAGGCGCACCTCCACCTTATATTTGTTCTTCAGCTTATTCAGTACAACATCAATATGCTGATCACCGATTCCATACAGAATCGTCTGCTTGGTTTCCTTGTTGTTTTCCAGACGCAGGGTAGGATCCTCCTCCACCATGCGTGCAAGCGCACTGCTCATTTTATCCTCATCATTCTTGGAATTCGGGAATACCGCCATACCAAGCATCGGCTCCGAGAATTGAATCGGTTCTACCAGATAGTGCTTTCCCTTTTCACACAGGGTATCATTGGTCTGTGTAGCCTGCAGCTTGACAACGGCTCCAATATCACCCGTAAACAGCTTTCCAACTGCCGTCTGGTGTTTCCCCTTGACGATAAAGATGGTTGAAATCTTCTCCACCTGATCCTTGGTTGCATTATATACGACAGAGTCACTGCTCATCACACCGGCCAACACCTTGATATAGGAAATACGTCCGACAAACGGATCGACAACCGTCTTGAATACCTGTGCACACAGCGTTTCCTTCTCATTTGTTTCCAGCATAACCGGTTCCTTGGTTTCGGAATCACTGACCATGATACTTCCTGCTTCTCCATATGTCGGGAAGTATTTCACAATCAGATCCATCAGACGCTCTGTACCGACACTATGCGTAGCACTTCCGCTGAACACCGGTCGAATTTCTCCATTCCGCACACCCAGACGTACTCCTCTTGTCAGCTCCGCCTCGCTGAATTCCTCACCGCTGAAATATTTTTCCATCAGCTCATCATCACTCATGGCAATCGCTTCCGCAATCTGATTCTTATATTCGGCAACGATATCCGTCATATCCTCCGGTACCGGCTGTGCCTTGTTCGGATCAGCCAGCGGTCCTTCAAAATACCATGCCTTGTCACGCAGAATATTCACGGAGCCGATGGTCTTTCCATTTTCCATAATCGGAACTTCAAACGGAATAACGCTCTTACCAAAGGTTTCCCGCAGAACGGAATATGCCTGATCAAAGGATGCATTATCCTCATCCAGCTTATTCACAAAGAAGATTGTCGGAATGGAGCGCTTCTGTGCTGCCTCCCATGCCTTGATCGTCCCGGGCTGTACAGCATCCTTGGCATCCACGACAATCAGGGCACTGTCTCCAACCGCGATTCCCGCTTCCGCACCGCGAATAAAATCCGCATACCCCGGTGTATCGATAAAGTTGATTTTGCAATCCTTCCACTCGATCGGCACCAGCGAAGCATACACGGAGATACCGCGTCGTATTTCCTCCGGATCATAATCAATCAGTGAGCTTCCCTCACTCGTAACACCAAAGCGATCACTCGCCTTTGTAAAATACAGCATACTCTCCATAACTGCGGTTTTACCGACACCGCTGTGACCGAGTACGACTACATTTCGTACCTCATGGCTCAGATAGTCTCTCATACAGGCTACCTCCTACTTCAGTATCGGCTTCAGCTGAGCCAGACAGTCTTCCCGTACATAGTGAATTGCCTTGTGACCTTCCTTATCGATCAGGTCCTTATCCGCACCGTTTGCCAGCAGATCCTCCACAAGTCCCACATATCCGCCATATGCCGCACGCATCAATGCCGTACAGCCATTGTTATCACAGAGATTCACATCCGCATTTCGTTCAATCAGCATACGGATAACATCCTTTTTAAATGCAACGCAGGCTTCCATTAACGCACTTCTGCCCACCTCATCCTGCGCATTGATCTCAGCACCGGCATCCAGCAGCACCTCAACGCAGCGATCATGTCCAAGAAAAGCAGCACGCATCAGCGCAGTTCTGCCGCGATCATCCGACGTATTCACATCCGCACCGGCTTCGATCAGCTTCTTGCAGATGGTTTTATTTCCTTTCTTCGCTGCCCCCATAATGGCGGTCTTTCCTTTATTATCTTCCAGATTTACCTCTGCACCATTATCCAGCAGCACGCGTACGATATCCTTGTAATCACGCTTGGCAGCACGCATCAGACCCGTTCTTCCATCACCGTTCTGATAGTTGATGTCAGCACCCTTCTTGATTTCCGCACATACCGTTGCAAAATCACCGTTTGCACATGCATCCCAGAATGCTTTGTTGAATTTCTGATCCATTTTAATTCCTCCTTTAGTTTATACTGAATCATCTGAATAAAAAAACGGACGCAAAGCAATCGCACTTTACATCCATTCTAAGGCCGCGAAGAAACTACGTACATCTTCATCAGGTACGTCAGGGAATGCACTGTCTGTGTCAGGTTTTTTCATGATTCTGTTTGCTGTCACAAAACACACGCCCCTTTCTTGCATCACTTCTAGTATAGTTATATTGTATCTTATTTTATGATTTTTGCAAGCGATTTCATGTATATTTTGCCGTTTTTTTCGTTTCGTGAAAAATGAAAATGTTTCATGGAATTTTCGCCTCCCGCTTCCTGAAACCAAAGCCCATTGACAGCGAGGGCACACAGTTGTAAAATATGTAAATCACATATAATAAGGAAAGGAAGTCATGCATATGGATATTTCACTGTATGAACAGCAGGTAGAGGAATTGAACCGCAAGCTGACATTTCAGCGTTCCCGTTATCTGAAGGAAGAATACGAGCACTATCGCATTACCGACATGCAGTATTCCGTGCTCTCCTATATACAGCAGCACCCCTGCACCACAATCGGTTCTGTCGCAAAGGCACTGCACACCGATGCAGGCAATATGTCGGCTCTCTGCAAAAAGCTGGAGCACAGCGGCTATCTGATTCGCAAAAAAAGGGAACAGGATGAACGTATAGTGGAGCTTTGCACAAGTCAAAGCGGAGCACTTTGCGTACAGACGATATCGCGTAAGATCCAACAGCACTATGAGGAGCAGTGGAAGCAGTACAATTATAAGGATAAGGAAATCATCGTGAAGGGACTGGAGAAGCTGAACCAGTTTCTGGATGCGATTATGCGAAAGGAGAACATGCGATGACAAAAAAAGGAATTCTGTTTGACATGGATGGAACGCTCATCAACACCTATGAGAATATCAACTTCAGGCAGGCACTGAGCGAATTGAAAACGGTACAGAAAACACTGATTCTGAAAATACTGAAATCCCGCGTTCGCAGCTTTGCGGAAATGGAGACCCGCATTTTGCAGGAGGTGGAGGACCCTGCGGAAGGAAAGGAGCTTGTACGCCGGGTGAGTGATTTTCTGCTGGAGCATTACGACAACGCCCCGTTGAAAAAGGATGCACTCATGTTTCTGCAGTATGTAAAGCAAAAGAATTATAAAATCTGTCTATGCACCAACAATGCGACAGAAATCGTATCCCATATATTGCGGGAAAAGCACATGGAAGCCTATTTTGATTATGTGATAACCTCCCAGCAGGTTACCCGCTCCAAGCCGGACCCCCAGATGTATCTGGAGGCATTGCACAACATTGATCTAACCGCAGAGGAATGCATTGTGTTTGAAGATACCGAAAACGGCGTTATGGCAGCGCGCAATGCCGGAATTGATGTGATCGTAGTGAATGACAAGGAAAAGCGCAAGTACAGTGATGCCCTTATGACGATTCGCGATTTCGGCGATTACCGTCTGTATCAGGAGTTTTAAGAGGATCGTATGGAGCTTATCTTATATTTCTTCCTGTACAGCTTTTTCGGCTGGCTCTGCGAATGTATCTACTGCAGCATCCCCGCGCATACATTTATCAACCGCGGATTTCTCGCCGGTCCCTACTGTCCCATCTATGGCTGCGGAGCACTGGCGGTGCTTCACATTCTTGATCCTTTCGGTTACAGCATTCCCCTCATGTTTGGTATGGGCATCGTCGTAACAAGCGCCCTGGAGTATGTTACGAGCTGGGGCATGGAGGTTCTCTTTCATACCAAATGGTGGGATTACTCAAGCTATCCATTCAACATTCACGGCCGTGTCTGCCTGAAAAACTCCCTGCTGTTCGGCTGTATGGTGCTGGTTGTCTATTATCTCATCCATCCGGCAATCCAGGAATTTGTGCATCTGTTTTCCCCCGGGATGCAGACTATGCTATGTACAGCCGCTCTTTTCGGGTTTGGCTATGACCTGTTTAACACAGCACTTGCACTGCTGCGCAAGAACAAGGATTTTCAGGAAATCGAGGAAAGCATCCGCGAGCTGCGGCAGGAATTTGCGAATGCCAGCATCACTTTGCTTCAGGAGAATCTAAGCGATGCGGTAGCACGGGTTCTGGATTCCACCAATGCGGATGAGATTCTTCTGGAGCGTATCGAAAGGCTGCGACAGCGCATTACATCCCTTCACACCAAACGCAAACGCACCCATATCCGATTACAGAAGGCATTCCCGACAAGAATAGAAGCTATCTCACGGATCAATGCAGAGCGGCTGTTTTCCATCATCAATGAACGCAGAAAAAAAGAGGACGGGAAGTAAATGAGTCCTTACTTGATCGACGGTAAATTTAAAGCATAAGAATTCAACACGATCGTATTGATCGACAGAAGCTGTATTCACTCTGTTAGCACACACACAAAAGTAAAAAAGAACCGTAAGCTGTATCTGTATTCCTGAGTATATGACAGGAATCCGCACACTTCTCGGTTCTTTTTTTCTATACTGTATCTATACTCTCTGTATAGCATCAAAAATAGGTTTTCCAAACCCGGACACGCCCTGCCGGACAAGCACAAGGCAGCTTGTGCAAACATCATCCGCCACCGCTGTTCTTTCATACATCAGTTGTTCAGCATTGCAATCCGTCTATAAAGCATCTGACACAAACATTTCCGCGGATTACGAAGCAACCGCAAAGGAGGAAGTATTATGAATACGGAAAAACAAAGAGCCTTTATCATCCATTTTGTTTACAGCTGCCTCATACTGGCACTGCTGTATCTGTTTCTACGCTATGTGATGTATGCGATCATGCCCTTTCTGATTGGTTTTCTGATTGCCTTCATGCTGCGTCCGCTCATCAAAAGGCTGACAGCGCTGAGCGGCGGTCATGAAAAGCTTTGGTCATCAATTGTGATTCTGGTCTTTTATGCGACCATCGGTGCCTTTGTGACACTGCTATTTATGAAGGGCTTTGCATTCCTGAAGGATTTTGTGGAAGACATACCAAGACTGTATCAGCAAAATCTGGAGCCGTTTCTCAACGATACGCTGGGAAATGTGGAAAGTGTATGGAAGGAGGTGGATATCACAGGTGCGCAGGCCATCCAGTCCTTTCTGGACGGACTGCAGTCTTCTTTATACAGTATCATATCCTCCCTGTCCAAGCATCTGGTATCCCTGTTCACCGGCTTTGCGTCCTCCCTTCCCAATCTGCTTATCGCCTTCTTCTTCGCCATCATATCCTCCTTTTTCTTTAATGCCGATTATCCGCGCATCATAGCCTTTTTTATCCGGCAGCTTCCGGAGAAGGGAGCACAGATCGTCTTTACCTCCCGGCACTATTTCACCGATACGATTGCACGCTTCGCCGTCGCCTATGGCAAAATCATGCTGCTGACCTTTTTCGAGCTGACCGTCGGACTGCATATACTGGGGATTAAAAACGCACTTGTCATTGCCTTTCTGATTGCTATTTTTGATGTACTGCCTGTGCTTGGAACCGGTGGCATCATGCTTCCCTGGATTCTAATCAGTTTTTTAAACAATCAGGTGAAAACAGGTGTGGGTCTGCTCATTCTGTATCTTGTCATCACCGTGATACGCAATATCATTGAACCGAAAATCGTTGGAAAACAGATCGGTCTGCATCCTCTGCTGATGCTTATGTGCATGTACCTGGGGGCAAGGCTGTTCGGCTTTCTTGGTATCTTCATACTTCCGATTCTCATATTGATTGTACAGAATTTAAACGATACCGGCATCATCCATATTTATAATTCGTAACTGTACTACGTATATTCATGTATTCGTAAAAGGCGTCATCCCTGGAACATCCTGCGATGTTCTTTTTTTATTGCTTTTTCGGCTGTCTCTAATGAAATCATAAATACCAGCAGGTGTGTAAATGCGGGAACCGGATGCTACATTCCGCACTGTAGCATGCTTCCACTTTATTGTATTTTTATCGGATACAAGTAGGATACATGCATTTGCTACCTTATATACGGAAGAAAAAAAACAAGGAGGGTCGTGATATTTACATGAAAAAGAGCAAGCACGTATGCAGACGTTTCCTCTGGAAATTATCTGGTAAATAAAATAGGATAGCGCTACACAAAAGGATTGCTGTCAAGCTGCTTGTGATTAACGCTTCTCTGTATGCAGACTTTCGTAGGTAAGCAATTGCGGTATACTGCCATATGCCCCCTGTCTGCTTCTGCAGGCAGAAAAAAGAGCCTGCTCAGCTATTGCCACTGACCAGACTCACCTGCACGTATATGATTTTAAATGTCATCAGAAGAAAGACTACTCTTTCCTCTGCTGCATGTATGGCGAACAGTCTCTACATATGCATAAGGCTTACAAGTATGCAACTGCCTCTTCCAATCAGCTGCATGGCATTCCCCGCCTACAGTGACTGTGCATGCTCCTATTCAACAACTGCCGGATTTGTCTTTGTTTACAGCTTTTCAAACAATGCCGCAGGTGCACCGCATAACGGACATACATAGTCCTGTGGAAGCGGATCTCCTTCATAGATGTAACCGCAGATTGTACATCTCCAGCCGCTTTTTTCACTCTTTTCCTGATAGCTCGGTGCATTCTTCGGGGTAGCTCCGTTTTTCACCTGATGATAGTAAGCATAGGTCATAACCTCTTCCTCACTGAGCACTTCTGCCTCTTCCACTTCCCCAACAAACATGACATGCGTACCCAAATCAAGTGTTTTTACAACCTTGAGACTGTAGCGTGCCGCCATGTGCTCACTGGGATAGGGAACCCCGTGTGTATCTCTTCGGTAAGTGCACTGCGCGAATTTGTCATTGTCCCTGCTGGAACAAAAGCCGAAATTTTTAATGATATCCATACCGCAGTTCTGCGTCAGCACGACTGCACTGAAGCGTCCTGATTTTTCAATCAGCTGCTCCGTATAATTGTCCTTGTTCAGGGTTACCGCAAGCTGTGCAGGAGATGAGGTTACCTGATGCAGGGTATTTGCAACGCAGCCTGCATCCTTTCCCTCTGAAGTAGTTGAAATGATGTATAAGCCGTAGCTCAATTTAAAAAATGCTGTTTGATCCATATTGCTTCCTCCTTTAATATTAAGAATTATTCTTATTTTATACATATAGTATGCGCCTTTTTCAGACATTTGTAAAGAGAATTGCCCAGTCTTCATTTAAGCTTTTTTAAGAAGTTCTCCGTATGCGCAAACAGGGTTTCATGTCATAATACATATGAGCAGGATTCGACTGATTTATACAAATTTCTATAAATTTTTCAAACTTTCTTCCTGTAATATGCGTCTAATAACTGAAACAGCAAGATAGGAGACACGGTACATGAAACAGCGACTGCATCCGGACGATCTGGAATTCTATTTAAAATCGAATGAAAAACGCCTGTATCGTCTGGCATATTCTTATATGCATAGCGATGCAGATGCCAAGGATATGCTGCAGAATGCAATCCTAAAGGCATTTACCGGTCTGACCAGATTGAAAAACATGGAGTATATGGATACCTGGTTCTACAGAATTCTCATCAATACCTGTCTGGATCAAATCCGTAAGCAGCGTCGGGAATCTGTATATCCGCTGGAGGAAGACATCATGCTGCAGGAGCATACCGACATGCTGCTCAGTGAAGAGCTTCATCAGCTGCTGTTTGCATTGGATCCGAAAACCAGAACCATTCTCATCCTCCGCTTTTTCGAAGACCGCAAGCTGGATGAAATTTCGGATATCCTGTCAATGCCTTTAAGTACCGTAAAGACACGGCTTTATAAAGGATTGAAGGACATGCGTATACAGATGGAGGAACAGGATGTATGAAAAAGGTAGATAAGCTACGACAGGAATATGAGGAAATACAGACACCGCAGGATTTGGACAGCTTTATGGATACCTGCATCGATCAGGCACAGAAAAAGCAGAGCCGCTTTACCTTTTACAGGCTATGGAAGCCTGCGCTCAGTGCTGCCCTTATAGGCTATCTGATTGTGCTGAACACCGTACCGGCGTTTGCCCAAAGCGTATTCGCGATTCCTCTGCTGGGCGATGTCTCCCGTATTCTGTGCGTGCGGGAATATCAGAAAACCAGTGATGTGGATTCCTTAAGCGTCAAGGTTCCGGAGGTGAAAAACACGGGAAATCCAGAGATGGAGGAGCGTGTGAATAAACAGATTGAGGAGCGCATCAATAAAACCACCGAGCAGCTGTATAAGGACAGTGCACAGGTTCGGGAAATGATGAAAAAGGAAAAGGTGGAATCGCTGACCGCAAAAACAGAGGTCACAATCGATTATAAAATCACCTGTAATCAAAAGAACCTGTTATCCTTCCAGATTATGACAAACTATCAGCTGAATACCTCCATGCAGGAATATCAGACCTTCAATCTGGATTTATCCAGTGGAAGAGACATCACACTGCAGAATTTGTTTGGCAAGGATTATGAGGATATTATTAACACCAGTGTCCGCAGACAAATCAAAGAGCGTACTGAGCAAAATGAAAATGCAAGCTATTTTGACGGAGCGATGGGATTTCAGGGAATCCGTAAAAATCAGCCATACTATATTGACAGCAAGGGAAACGTTGTCATCATCTTTGAAAAATATTCCATTGCCCCTGGGTATATGGGAACACAGGAATTTAAAATACCTTGCAGTGAGCTTCACAAGTATACAGGAGGAAAGTAATGATGAAACAGGAATACAAACGGAACAGACATGTCAACCCAAAGCGGCTTATGCTGCTGATACTGATACCGGTTCTGCTGCTGGCAGGCGGCTTCGGGATTTATAAAATCATGGCTGAGGATGCGTATGCGGCCTACAACACCTATGACGAAAGCAATAAGAAGGAAGGTACGATGGAGCATTTCACCGAGGAGAAGGAGGATACCTATTATCTTTCCTTCTATTATCCGAAGTTTGAAGATAAACAGCTCAATGAAATCGTACAAACCTATCGCAGTACAAGTATACAGACAAAGCGCAAGCATGAAGGCATGCAGTATATCGCGATTGATTATGCCAGTGAAAAGCTGTTTGATCAGTATGTGAATCTAACCTTTATACAGAAGATTTATGATGCTGATGAAAAACAGGTGGATGAAGTCAGAAATCACTATACCTATGATACCAAACAGAGAAAGCTGATCACCGTGCAGGATGCCCTGCGTCGGGATTATGTGCAGGTGGTAAAAAAGCTGGCAGAGACAGCAGGCATAAAAACCCCCAGCATCCCTTCCCTGCAGGTGCAGGTTGAAAAAGACGGGCTTATGCTCTATACCGGCAAGGAAACAAAAGGGATGGCCCTTCCCTATAAGGAATATAAGAAATACATCCGCCTTGCGAACCGAAACATTCCTTCACTATATCAAAAAGACGCGATCATTCCGACAGAGCAGAAGGTGGATCCCAACAAGAAAATGATTGCCTTCACCTTTGACGACGGTCCGCATTGGCAAAATACACAAATCATCATGAAGGAATTTGAGAAATACAACGGACGTGCCACCTTCTTTATGCTGGGACAGAATGTGAAGGACGACACGACCGGTGTGGATCACACGGATATCGTTCGCGACATGTATAAACGCGGCTTTGAGGTGGGAAATCATTCCTGGGACCACTCCATGCGGATCGCTGCAAGCAAAAGTGATGCGATGAGCAAAGCTGAAGTAAGTGATGAAATTTATAACACACAGGACGCCATATTTGCGGCATGCGGTGCGGATGCGACGATGTTTCGTCCACCCTATGGTGCATTGAATAACAATGTACGCGCCGTATCCACTCTGGATTTCGCACTCTGGGATTTGGATACTCTAGATTGGAGCAATAAAAACGCAGATATCATCACCCAGAATATCATGCAGAATGTGCATGACGGCTCTGTTATCCTACTGCATGATATCCACGATTTTTCCAGAGATGCCATCCTGCAGGTGCTGCCGAAGCTGGAGGCAAAGGGCTATCAGTTCGTTTCCCTTTCCACTCTTCGCAAATATAAAAACGAAGAGCTGGTAAATGAAAATATCGTCATCCCTGCCTCCATGAAGTAACATCATATCAATTCGCTATAACAGCAGTCTATTCGATTCAGTTGTATTGCCATACCGCTGCAGGTATGGCTTTTTTGTACAGCCTGTAATGCAATCACATGTATGCAAGGCCGTTTGTAATGCCTATGCAATTGGAATCCATATGACGACAATACGCAACCTTCCATATGAAATACACAGTGGTATTCATTGCTACAGGATCCATTTCGCCAACAGACCTCATTATTTCCCATATCTTACAGAGCTATGAAATTTATGATTTTTCAACCACCACAAGGTAATTTATGTAAAAGGATGCTATAATATTACCGGATAGCTGTTTTGGAGGGATTATGAATACGAGAAGAAAAAAAATAAGGAAGGATCGACTGGCAATTTTACTGGTACTCTGTGCCGTGGTGATAACCACAATCGGCTTCGGAATATGGAAAATCAGCGGCATGCTGTTTCATGATCCGTACGAAACATACAAAGCCTATGAAACAAAAGGAAAAGATTACGGAGATATACAGCAGGTCAGTAAAGAATATGAGAACGAGGCGTTTGTATCCTTTACCTACCCTGCATATGAAGAAAAGGAATTAAACAGCCTTGTCAAGGCATACGAGAAAAAGACTGTGCCAGCGGCCGGTAAGACAAAGAAGCAGATTACAAGCATTGATTATGACAGCTCACTGCTTTTTGACCGCTATGTGAATCTGGCATTCCACAGACACACATACAATGTTGATGGTGTGCAAACGCATACAGAGACCACGTGGATGCTGTATGATAAAAAGCAGAAGAAGCAGCTGGTGCTGGAGGATGTATTGCGCCGTGAGTATCCTGCTTTGGTGAAAAGGCTGGCCGGGGAACAGGGCTGGAAAAAGGATATAAAGCGTGATACTAGTGCCCTTTCCATGACAAAGACAAGCCTGCGTATCCATCTGGATGAAAAGCATACCGTTTCCATTCCATATAAGGAATATAGGAAATACATAAGACTGAAGGATTCCCATATACCGTCATTGTATCAGAAGGATACAGCGGTTGCCAGGGCACAGCCAAAGGTTGACCCTAAAAAGAAGATGATCGCCTTTACCTTTGATGACGGGCCAAGTGCCTATACCTCGGAGGTCATGGATATATTTGAACAATACGACGGACGCGCCACCTTCTTCATGCTTGGACAAAACGTGGAGGCAAACCGTGATACAGTAAAGGAAATGTATAACCGCGGCTTTGAGCTGGGGAATCATTCCTGGGATCATTCCATGGATCTTGCGGCTTCCAAAAAAGGATACATGTCTGTTTCACAGGTCACGGAAAACATTTATAAGGTTCAGGATGCAATCTATGCCATCTGCGGTGCAGAGCCGCAATATTTCCGTCCGCCATATGGTGCGGTAAACAACAATATGCTGAAGGGCAATCATCTTGGCTATGCGTTCTGGGATATCGATACAAGAGACTGGTCCAGCAAGAATGCCGCCAGCATCACTGCTGCAGCATTAAACGGGGCAAAGAACGGCAACATCGTTATTTTGTTTCATGATATATATGAGCCAAGCGTGGAAAGTCTGAAAACCATCCTGCCGGAATTAAAGAAGCAGGGCTATCAGTTTGTCACCTATTCCACTTTAATGAAATATGAGAAGGACTACCTGTTGAAGCTGGATGCCGGCTACGGCGTACCGGAAGCATACGCAAACGGTCATTAGATCTGCGCATTATTCGCAGGTCTTTTTTCTTCATTTGTGCTATACTGAAGAAAAAGGAAAAGGAGGAAAAGCATATGCTTACTGAAATATGGACAAGGCAGAGTATACGCCGCTATGAAGATCGGACAGTAGAAAAGGAAAAGCTGGAGGAGCTACTTCGCGCCGCCATGCATGCGCCTACGGCAAGGAATACACAAAGCTGGCGATTCATGGTGATTCGCAATCGGAAAGCTCTGGATGAGATGACAACCCTGCAGCCTTATACAGGAATGATGAAAACAGCGCCCTGCGCCATTCTTGTGATGGGTGATCAAAAAGCTACCGATTTGGATGAATATCTGTACTGTGACTGCAGTGCCGCAATCCAAAACATCCTGATAGAAGCACGGCATCAGGGACTGTCAACCTGCTGGTGTGCCGTGGGACCGCGAAAGGAGCGCATAGATAACTTTCGTAATTATTATAAACTGAAGGAGGATTTACTCCCGGTTGCGGTCATTGCTGTGGGTTACGGTTGTGAAGATAAAGAAATTGCGGATCGCTTTGACCCAGATAAGATTTCATACTTCGACTGATGGATGAAGGATACTTCGTTTCTCGTAAATGAAAATACGCAAAGGTGTTATAGGAAACCTTTGCGTTTTCAATTTTAAAAATCACGATGCTGCAACAGGCCTGAAAATGTCTGTTCATTACCAGATCCATTTGCTTCAGCTACCATGCCTGCTGTTTTCAGTATCACCGCTGATGTAAGGGAAGTATTTCTGCCTGTCATAGCATGTAATCTCCAGTTCAATACCTTCACTGTCCTTCAGAAAAAATGCATCATAGTCCTCACAGTATTCCGGATAAAATCTTGGCGCATGAACAATCTGCATCTTCATCTGCATGACCTGCTCGTATAAGCGATCCACTGTTTGCGTATCGTCTACCATAAATGCCACATGATGCAAAGCTCCAGGCTTCCTGCGGCTAAGCTTTTCCTTTTCAAAACAGCTCCGCGGACTGACAATACCGATGGAAAACGCCGCATGATGGTATTCTATTATTTCATATGTATTTGCTTCCTTACGATCATATTCCTTATAACAGATCAAAGCCAAGCAGTGGCAGAAATTGATCATAAAAGCGTTCTGCACGTTTTAAATCACGAACGGTGACATGCAGATGATCAAGTAAAGGAGTCATATCAATCACCGCTATATTGCTTCAACCATGCTTCATCGGCAGGAAAACAGCAATGAACTCCGTTTTCATTTGCCGCGACCATGAGGGTTACCTCACCATCCTGTGCCACAACATAAGGAAATTCCTTTAAATTTGTCACAGCAGCACAGTTCCCCTTTGTATCCATGGCAATCATGGATATGGCATCACAGTCGTTTCCAGCCTGCTTCATACGTGCCATATGGGTATCCAGCACCTGAATCAAAGCATCCTGTACGGCTATCCCTGCACGCATCAGATCAACAACCCGAACAGAAAGACAGCCACGCATAATATCTTCTCCAAGACCGGTTGCCGCTGCACTGCCGGCCATTGCGTCACTGTAAAAGCCGGAGCCGATGACTGGGCTGTCCCCCACTCTGCCGGCATGCTTTAAAAACAACCCGGAGGTAGACACACCCGCAGACATTTCATCATCCTTTGCGGCCAGCACGCAAACCGTGTCATGACCGTCATATGCCTTTAAATCCGCATCCTTCTTAGCCTGTTTCCAACGCTGCTTCGAAGCCTCGGTAAGATTATTTGCAAAAGCGAAGCCTTCCTCCTGTGCATAGCCTTCCGCTCCCTTTCCGGCAAGCAGACAATTGCAATGCTTCCCGCACAGGGATGCTGCGACCTCGATTGCGGATGCCACATTCTCCATCTCAATCACACCGCCAAAATTTAATGTTTTTCCATCCATATAGGCTGCATCCAGCTGCACATGCCCGTCGATATTGGGAAGACCGCCCTTTCCGACCGACACAAATTCCTCGCGCTGTTCCACATCCTGTATCGCTGTTAGTATGGCTTCCTTTACACTCTGCTCCCGCAAAACCGCTGCTCCCCTGCGGATACCGTCAAATGCCATCTTCCAGGTTCCTATCATCGTCTGCTTCATTGTTCATTCCTCCGTTTTCATCTGATGTATGCTCACTCTGTTTTTCCATGTTTATTATACAGGAAAAACGCGCAGGGATGAAGCATAATTCACACGCTCGCATACCGTAAGCTCTTAGATCCTTCCATAAATTATTTTGAACCTCATACTGCTGTCCCTTCCAAATGACCGGTATAAAAAAAGAAAGCCGGCAAATTTCCGGGTTCTTTCTTACGTTAGGGTATTTGCAAAAGGGAGACTTTAGCTTCTATTGATAACTACAATAGTATGGATGTCTCCCTATATTAAGTTTACCCACAATCGAGAAAGAACCAATCCCTGTAAGCAGGGATGCCTGACTTTCCATTTTCTGCACACTGGACTGGCAATGCGCTGTTTGTTTTCTATAGCAGCGGATCAACTGCATCCGTGTTGATATCACGAATTGTTTCACAGCTCTGGTTAAACTTCGCCTGATCCACTTCATTCAGATCCAGCTTTACGATTTCACGGATTCCCTGACGGTTGACAACTGCCGGTACACCGATATACAGCCCCTCTTGACCATATTCGTTATTCTGATACGCAGACACTGTCAGAATAACATTCTCATCATCCAGAATGGCATGCACCAGCCGGTTCAGCGACAGTCCGATTCCATAATAGGTGGAACGCTTGCGCTTCACGATTTCATACCCTGCCTGCTGTACATTTGTGTAGATGTCATGCAAATCGGATAAATCTCTGCCCTTTTCATCCAGCAGGTCCAGCAGATTCTTGCAGCCGACATAGGCATTGGTCCATGGCACAAAGCTGGAATCTCCATGCTCGCCCATGATATACGCGTGAATATTGCTGGTGGAAACATCCAGATATTCGCTCATCATATAGCGTAGGCGGGCTGTGTCCAGAATCGTTCCGGAGCCGATGACACGCTCCGTCGGCAGTCCGCTCACCTTTTGCGCAACATAGGTCATGGCATCCACCGGATTGCTGGCAATGACCAGGATACCGTCAAAGCCGCTCGCCATAATCTGCTCGGTTACGCTTTTCATAATCACCGTGTCTCTCGCTGTAAGATCCAGACGTGTTTCCGTCGGCTTCTGTGTAACACCGGCTGTTATCACAACGACTGCCGCATCCCGACATTCCTCATAGCCACCTGCCTTGATACTCATCTTACCTCTTGCGTAGGGCAACCCATGCTGCAAATCCATCGCCTCTCCGATCGCCTTTTCCTGATCCACATCGATCAGCACCAGCTCGTCGATTCCTCCGGTATTCAAAAAGCTGTACGCCATGCTCATACCGACAAAGCCACAGCCAACCAGTACGATTTTTCTTTTCTCATTCATAAAGAAACTACCTCCAGATATTCCAATCATTCTTTACTTTACCATAAAAAAGAAGATAAGAAAACAGCAATCATTTCCTTATCTCCTGTAGAAAACTGTCTGAATCAAAGCAGCGGATCAATGATGTCCCGGTTGATTTCTTTCAAGGTCCTGCAGCTGCTGTCAAATTTAGCCTGATCAACCTCATTCAGCTTCAGGCGGATCACCTCACGGACACCCTCTCTGTTCACAACTGCAGGTACGCCGATATACAGGCCCTTTTGTTGATATTCCCCTTCCTGATAAGCGGAAACGGTCAGAATGGCATTTTCATCGTCCAGAACAGCATGCACCAGACGGTTTAAGGAAAGCCCGATACCATAGAAAGTCGCTTTCTTGCGATTGATAATTTCATATGCCGCCTGCTGCACATTGGTATAGATATCATGCAGGTCGGACAGCGGCTTTCCTTTTTCATCCAGCAGCTCCAGCAGTGATTTACTTCCGACATAGGCATGTGTCCACGGAACAAAGCTGGAATCGCCATGCTCTCCCATAATATAGGCATGCATGTTGGAGCTGGATACATCCAGATACTCACTCATCATATAACGAAGGCGTGCCGTATCCAGAATCGTTCCGGAGCCGATGACACGCTCTTTTGGCAGACCGCTGACCTTCTGTGCGAGGTATGTCATGCCATCCACCGGATTGCTGGCAATGATCAGTATACCATCAAAGCCGCTTGCCATGATGCTTTCCACAACGCTCTTCATAATTTTTGCGTTCTTCGCTGTCAGGTCCAGACGTGTTTCCTCCGGCTTCTGGGCAGCTCCTGCTGTAATCACCACAATACTCGCATCTCTGCAATCCGCATAATCTCCTGCATAGATTTCCATTTTACCTCTGGCATACGGCAAGCCGTGCTGCAGATCCATCGCCTCTCCGACTGCCTTTTCCTTTGCGACATCAAGCAGCACCAATTCGTCAATTCCTCCGGTGCTCAGAAAACTATATGCCATGCTCATACCGACAAAGCCGGTACCAACCAGTACGATTTTTCTTTTTTCACTCATTGTGAAGCCTCCTTTGCATGGGTTTTCACTATATGTTACCCATATCTAACCAAAATATACCACGCACTTGAAAAAAGTGAAAGAAAGATGACCGAAAAGCTGTACGACAGTAACCATGACGAACAAAAACCGGTATATGAAAAGACCGTATGGAATTTCCAATGGGTTTGCAGAGAATTTCAATTAAAGGAGAAATCCATACGATAGTAGCTTATCATCAGAATCTGAATCCTTCCTTTTGCATACACCCTAAGGTAAGAATAGAACCTTTCCTCAGGCATAATCAGTAGACAATTTATATTTGAACCATACATTTGTTCGTATCGCCTTCCTTTGATTACAAAAAAAGATCAGAAGCTGCATATAGACTGCAGGCATCCGATCCTTCTTGTGACCGCATAGATTATGCGGACATACTTAGCGAATCATCTGTTTTATTTTCTCAACATCCTCTTCACTGCCCTCACCATCGACCTTGTGCAGACAGGGAACATTGTATTTTTTTGAGATGATATCCCCCGCCCAGCCAAAGGTTGCGGCATGGCGCTCTCTGCTTCCTCCGGCTACAACACCCTTTAAGCCGTCAGGGTTGTTTTCCAGGAAGCTCTCCACGATGTTTGGAACGACACCATTCCCATCCGTATAAGTAAATAGAATGTAATTACCCTTCACCGTTTCTGTACCGTTTTCTATTTTCATTGCGTCAATCGCAAGCTTTTCAATCAATTTCTCTGTTTTACCCATTCTGGATGCATATACATACGTCATACTGTGACCTCCTTGTTTATCTGCATAAATATTACCATAGACTAACAATCAAAGCAACTCTCATGCCCCGCATTGTATATGCTTGAATATGAGAGCAGGTGTATGCATCACTTTTCAGGATTACAGCTAGTTGCTTGTGCAGACCTTTTGCATATATCATGCCTGCAATTTCAAACCGGCTTTATAGCTGCTTGCTTTTCTTCTCTGTCTTCCTGCAATTCATACCTGTACTTTGCATTGCCTGTACAATTACGGTATCCGTATGAAACCGCAGTACGATGAAGCATGCTGTTCCATTAGAAAAAAGGATTCCATACGATTACATCCGCATCCTATGAAATCCTTTGCATGATGTATTAAAAAACAAAGGATAGTAGAAACATGGTTTTTATAGCTGCCTACAGATCATCCACCAGCGCACTGCTCTTCGCATAAGCGGAGGAGCGTGCTTCAAAAAAATCGGTTTTGATCAGATTGGCATTCGCATACATGGATACCCATTCCATGGATTTCGGTTCATTTTCAAAGCCGTCATACAAGGAACCGAAGCCAAGAGAATTGCTGCGAAGATTTCCCAGGTAATGAATGTAATCGGATACCATTTCCATTGTCAGTCCTTCGATATGATTTCCTATCACATACCCTCCCCAGCGAATCTCCTCCTCCACACCATGGCGAAGCATGTCCTTATATTCCTCAATCAGCTCTTCCGTAAACAGCTGCGGCTCCTCTTTTTGCAGCTCCAGAATCATAGAGCGAAACAACCATAGATGCGTATTTTCATCCCGGTTGATATAGCGGATTTCCTGTACGGAGCCCGGCATTTTTCCCATGCGTCCCAGATTATAGAAAAACATAAAGCCGGAATAAAAGTAAATACCCTCCAGTATATAATTCGCCATCATCGTTTTCATCAAATGTCTGCCGTCTCTATGTGTCTGGAAATCATTATACAGATCCCCGATGAATTTGTTTCGATTCAATAAACGCTCATCGTCCTTCCACTGGTACAGAATATCCGTGCGTTCCTGCGGTGAACAGATGGAATCCAGCATATAGCTGTAGCTCTGAGAGTGAACAGCCTCCTGAAAGGCCTGTATCGTCAGACACAGATTCACCTCATTGGCGGTTATATATTCCCCTACATTGGGCAGATTCGCTGTCTGAATGGAATCCAGAAAAATCAGAAAGGACAGGGTTTTGTCATATGCCGTTTTCTCTGCCTCACGCAGCCTGCGGTAGTCCTTTACATCCTGATTCAGGTTGATTTCCTCAGGAATCCAGAAATTGTTCATCGCCTGACGGTACCAGTCGGATACCCAGGTATATTTCATGTTGTTAAAATCATTCAGATTGGTCGTATTGCCATTGATCATGCGGCGCTTTCCGACCTCGCAATCCCCGTGTTCATTAAACAGAGGCTTTCTTACTAAATCACTCATACATACTCCCTTCTAGGATGCGCAGGATTCGCATTCCTCTACTTCCAATGACTTGCTGCGAACATAATAAATCGTTTTTACACCATATTCCCATGCGTGAATATACAGCATCAGAACCTGGCGCAGGGTAAATTCATTGGTAATATACAGATTGACAGACTGTGCCTGGTCAATATGACGCTGCCGGATACCGGCCGAGCGCACCACCCATTCCTGATCGATCAGATGGGCATTCTTATACAGCCAGAAGGTTCTCGCATCCAAATCCGGTGCAACACGGGCAATCATACTGCCCTTTTTTTCTTCCAGATAATATTTATTCATAATCGGATCCACACCGGCCGTTGTTCCTGCGATGATGGAGGTGGAGCTTGTCGGTGCGATTGCCATCAGCCATGCATTGCGCATTCCCTGCTCACGCACCTGCCGAAACAGCCGGCTCCATGCATCGGATGTATAGCCTCGCTTTGTGAAATAGGCACCGCTTTGCCAGTCACTTCCTGCAAACATGGAATAGCTGCCCTTTTCCCTAGCCAGTGCAGTGCTTGCCTGAATCGCATAGTAATTGATTTTTTCAAAAAGGGTATCCGCATACTGCAGATGCTCCTCGGACTCAAACCGCAGATTCTGCTTAACCAGCATATGATGATAGCCGCTGACTCCCAGACCGATCGGGCGATATTTGCGGTTTGTGATTTTCGCATAGGGAATCGGATAATAATTCAGATCGATTACATTATCCAATGCGCGTACAATAACATGAATGATATGGGAAAGCTCTTCCTCGTTGTTTACATCAATATTCCCCAGCGACAGACTTGCCAGATTGCAGACGACAAAATCTCCCGGCTTACTTTCATTAACTACCACGCTCTCTCCGTCGATTTCCACAATGCGGCTTTCTTCCAGCTTTAGCGCCTTCATATTCTGTGCGATTTCCGTACAGAGATTGCTGCAGTAAATCATACCGGCATGTGCATTTGGATTCATACGGTTCACATGATCACGGTTAAAGGTAAACGGTGTACCGGTTTCCACTGCCGATTTCAGAATCAGACGTACCAGATCCTTCAGCACCATTGTGCGCTTGGGAACACGCGGGTCCTGCACACAGTCAAAGTAGCGCTCTTCCCATTCCTCACCATAGAAATCCTCCAGGTGATAGCCCTTGATTTTATGAATTTCATGCGGACACATCAGATACCAGGTCGCATTCAAATCCTCTTTTGCCATCTTCCAGAACAGGTCCGGATAACAGACAGCTGGAAACACATCATGTGCCTTCATGCGGTCATCCCCGTTATTGGTTCTCAGATTCAAAAACTCAGGAAGATCCTTGTGCCAGGCATCTAGATAGACAGCGACTGCCCCCTGACGAACCCCCAGCTGATCGACTGCGGTCGCCGTATCATTGACAAGCTTAATCCAGCGTATCACACCCCCGGCAGCTCCCTCAAAGCCGCGGATATCACTGCCGTTTGCACGAACCTTGCCAAAATACAGTCCCATTCCACCGCCGTATTTGGAAACCTGTGCGAAATTATCCACACTCTTATAAATATTGTTTAAGGTGTCCTCTACCGTATCGATGAAGCAGCTGGAAAGCTGATGATACGGCTTGCGGGCATTGGACATGGTTGGTGTTGCCATCGTTACCTGCAATTGAGAGAGAATATCATAGATCTGCTTCGCCCAGTACATGCGATTCTGTTCCGGCAGTGCCAGATGCATAGCGATACCCATGAACATTTCCTGCGGTGTTTCCAAAACCTCATGGGCATGGGAACACATCAGATACCGTTTTTTCACGAGCTCCAGACCGCTGTAGGTAAACAGGTAATCGCGCTCATCCTTCAGATATGCGCCCAGCTCATCAATCTCCGCATCACTGTATGCCTTCCGTATATAATCACCGTAATAGCCCTGTTCTTCCAGATATTTCAGTTTTTTACTGAATACGGGAAGCTCCAGCTTTTGCATGCGGGCACTGATTTCCTCATGCAGCGCATAAGAAAGAAAGCGGGAAGCGATATATTCCCATTTGGGTGCCTCTTTACTGATTAACTCAACACTTGCCTTCATCAGCATATGCAGCCGCTCATCACTTTCCATATCCTCTTTCAGAAAGGAATGAAATTTCATGAGCAGATGACGCAGATCATAGCCCTCATCCGGATAACGCTGCTGAATATCCGCCAGTATGCTGTAAAGGTCTTCCTTTTGCAGTGCATGGACAAGATCCTGTACCACCTTCCTGGATTCCGTTCGCTTCTGACGATACAGAATATAGTTTTTTGCTTCTTTATAAAACTGATGCTGCATCAGTTCTTCTTCTACAAGATCCTGAACGACCTCTACACTCAGCATCGGCTTGTCTGCCGCTGCTGCTTTTGTTATGTCCTCAATAATTTCCTTAAGTACCGCCTCTTCGATGAGCGTCCCGGTACTGCGGAATGCTTTTCTGATTGCCTGTGCAATCTTCTCTCCTTCAAATTCCTGAAGTTGTCCATCTCTTTTCTGTATCTTCATATACATACCACCTATCTTGTATTAGTATAGGCGGATTGTGACAGTTCACGCAACTTAAATGCCTAAGAAAAAACTGCCAGTTCCTGACAGTATTCCTGAATATAGCAGCTCATATTCCGTTTGCTTCATAAAACATCAATTCTTTATTAAAAAATTCATCACCAGTGCTATCATGATTTCCTTTTCTTCCGGCTTAGATTCAGCAACCATCAGTGTGATGGCAACCAGTGCACTATCACTGATAATTTTTTCACCATTATGAAGCAAGGCATTATTCTTATTTAAAAATTCCAGAAACAATGCTGCTGCTATTCGTTTGCATCCATCAGCGAACGGATGGTCCTTAATAAGAAATTATAAAAGGTTTGCCGCCTTTTCTTCCAGTGTTGGATAAACCTCCTGGCTGAATACATCCTGATATACAACCGCCAATATACCAGCAACTTTTCCAGGCTCTTTTTCCACTCCGAACACATCCGAATCAAAGCTCATTTTGTCAATGAATTCTCTGCTTTCTTCATAAGTCAACTGATAAACACATTTGGTTCCATCCGGTTTTTTCAAGCTCTGGTGATCATAACTGTCAAGCAATTCCAAGGCTGCAGTGTATTCTTCAACCACCTGAAGAACCGAGTCTGCATTAATACCGGCGATTCCGGCAATAATGCCGGATTGCAGTCGTATTGTTTTATTTAAATATTGCAGCCTTTTCTCATTAACTGCATAGCCTTGAACCATGTAATCTTTTAGAATTCCATTTGCCCATTTACGGAAGTTCACGCCCCGATGTGATTTTACTCGATACCCAACAGATATTATTACATCCAACGTATAAAAAGGCACAGGCTGCTTAACACCGACAACACGCATTTTTTGCGTGTTGTTATCTTTATCAACTTCCTTTTCTCTAAATACATTGTTGATATGTTTTCTTACCGTTTTTTCATCACGTCCGAAAAGCTCCGCAATTTGATTCGCACTTAACCACACTGTATTTTCTTCAGGGCTTACAGATACATCAATCTGTATCTCTCCATCATGAAATACGATTACACTTAAATCACGATTCTTAAAGTTCTCTACCATTTTTTCACCTGATGCTATCTTGTCAGCATCTACCTTTCTATAATATTGTTTTCATCTGGAACAGCGACAGCAGACAGCAATCTGATTTCGTGTACTGCCTTATAATTTTCTTGAAACAGCATAGTATTATTTTTCTTTTTATATTTTGGACACAAGGCAGCGGGGAGTCGCTTTCATATTCAGAAAGAACCTCCTCGATAAGCAGAGAACAAAATTTATCCCTTTCCTATCATGTATCAACTTGATTATTTTTACAGCGTGATATGAAGTGAAATATACAAAACCTTAATCTGTGAAGCTCACATATTTTCCAATTATACTTATATTACAGATCAGCCTGCGGATAAAATCATGTCGAGGTTATAGTGTGTCAAGGCTCTTTGAATATTTCTTTATCCTACTTTTCGAACTACCGGGTAATTCTCGGTAGTTCCTCTAATGTTATAGATTTCAACATGTTTCTCTTTTTTTACTTCAAAAGGAATCGTATAGCTTATATCCTCTCTTAAGATGTATTTTGTAATTGTAATTCATTTTACTCAACAAATAGCCGTTCGCATGCCCTTCAGCGGTGATATAACGTTCCATACGCAATATGAAAAAGAGATTTCAGAAATGACGGTATTCGGCATTCAAGAAATCTCTCTATCTATCACTTTTACTTAAAGTAAGAAGAGATACACAACTGCTACTTATCCTATTTTTTCATCAACTGGTTGATTTTCATCTCATACGGAGTTCCTTTAAGATCCTTTGACGCCGCCTGCAGATGTTCCTTCTTTTTCTTTTCATCCTTCAGATAGCTGTACTGCAGCGCCAGCATATAGTGGAACATACCCTTCTGCGCTTCCTGCAGCTCTTCATTCTTCAGCTGTTCCTCCATATCATCAATATAGCTGGTCTTTTCTTCCAGCAGAATATCGTAGATGACCTGACACTCCTGAGTAATGCTTTCATCCGCAATCTTTTTCATACGCTCCAGCAATGTTTTACATTTCTTTTTGCTATCCTCGTCCAGATAGTAATAAAATGCTTTTATGACAACATCCAGCTCCTGCTTTTTATTCATCCGCATGCTCAGAATCAAATCAAAGCACTCTTCAATTTTTTTCTTATCCGCTTTCATGATATAGCCGTTTAAACGCATATATTCACGGTTGAACGGAGGATAGAAATACTTGCAGGGAAGAGAATCCAGAAGCTTGAAATACGCATCGAAATCACCCTGCTGCATATGCTTTAACAGCTTCTTCAAAATACTCTGCTTCCATACCTGTGTGCCGACAATCAGTACGATTGTAATAACGACGGCCAATATAATAATTTTATAGTCCATAGTACACCTCAGTTTTCATTAAGATTATTGTACTATATCTTGTCGCCTTTTTCACTTAAAATTTTCATTTTCTGCAAAAACAACAAAATTCCTATACAGCGATGTCTTTTTTGATTGCGGCTGAAAGCCTTAACAGCAAATACTGCATTCATGGCAGAGCATATAGTCATTCATATGATAAAAGCATTTTGTATAAGCTCATGTAAAGTTACGAAGGCGAAGTGCATTGCTGACAACGCTCACTGAGCTGAACGCCATCGCAGCACCTGCGAATACCGGAGACAGCAGCGGTCCGCCAAACAGATGCAGCACACCGGCCGCAATCGGAATACCCAGCGTATTGTAGAAGAATGCCCAGAACAGATTCTGCTTGATATTGCGTATGACAGCCTTAGATAAACGGATTGCCGTCTCCACATCCTGAATATTATCCTTAACCAACACGATGTCCGCACTCTCCACTGCAACATCACTGCCGCTTCCGATGGCGATGCCGACCTCACTTTGTGTCAGAGCAACTGCATCGTTGATACCGTCCCCGACCATGGCAACGACTTTCCCCTGTGCCTGCAGCTTTTTGACCTCCTCCCCCTTTTGATCCGGAAGCACCTGTGCAATCACATGGTCGATTCCTGCGGTTTCCGCAATCGCTGCCGCTGTGATTTCATTATCGCCAGTCAGCATGACCACATCGATTTGCTGTTCACGAAGACGGCGTATGACATCTTTCGTCTGCGGCTTCAGCTGATCTGCAATGGCAATAATTCCATATATATGAGAAGATGTGCCGATCCATACAACTGTTTTTCCCTGCTGCAGCCAGGCCAGCTCCTGTGCGGCATATGCATCACAGGAAGCCCCTGCCAGCTCCAGAAAGGTGCGGCTTCCCGCATACCATGTCGTATCATCTTTAATACCGCTGAGACCGCGCCCGTTATGTGTTTCAATATGCGTTAATACAGAGCCGCTGATATTTTCTTCCTTCGCTTTTTCCAGAATAGCCGTTGCCAATGGATGACGGCTTCCTGCCTCCAGAGATGCGGCAATCGCAAGAAGCTTTTGTCTATCATCGGCCGCGATATCCGTAACCACCGGCTTACCGATTGTCAGTGTTCCGGTTTTATCAAACACAATTGTATCAATACTGCTCGCTGTTTCCAGCGCCTCTCCGCTCTTCATAAAGATACCGAACTGTGCCGCCTTGCCGGTTCCCACCATGATTGCCGTCGGTGTTGCCAAACCAAGCGCACACGGGCAGGCGATAACCAGCACACTGACAAAAATCGTCAGCGCAAAGGCAAAATCCTGTGTGGAAAGATACCAGAGCAGTGCTGCCACAAAGGCAATCGCCATAACCGTTGGCACGAAATACAGGGAAATCTTATCCGCAATACGTGCAATCGGAGCCTTTTTGCCCTGTGCCTCCTCGACCATACGGATAATTTTCGCAAGTGTGGTATCCTCCTCTACCGCATTGCATTCCATCACAATTCTGGCATCGAGTGCAATCGTCCCCTGGATCAATGCATCCCCCTGCGACTTGGAAACTGGCATACTTTCCCCCGTCAGCATGCTTTCATCCACACTCGCATGTCCTTCCTTTAAGATACCGTCTACCGGAATATGCTCTCCCGGCTTTACTACAAGCAGATCACCGATTGTGATTTCCTCTGCCTGAATTTCCACCTCTTTACCGTCTCTCAGCAATGTCGCATTGCTTGGGCGAAGCTGCAGTAATGCAGAAATTGCACCGGTCGATTTCTTCTTCGAAATGCTTTCCAGATGCTTTCCAAACTGTACCAGTGCCACAACGACACCGGCAGATTCAAAATACAGGCTGTGAACGGCATGCAGATTGCCCTGCAGTATGGAAATCAGAGAATACAGTGAATACAGATAGGCACTGCCCGTACCGACTGCCACCAGCGTATCCATATTGGGTGCCTTGTGGAATAATGCCGTAAACCCTCTGGTAAAGAAGTGGCGACCCAGAATGAGAATCACTGTCGCAAGGAGAAACTGAATAAAGGCGAAATTGAATGGATGTGTATCATAATGAATGATATCCGGCAGCGGCAGTCGGATATTGCCCAGCATATGGGACATACCGATATACAGTAAAACAAAGGCCAGAACCAGTGTGGTATAAATTTTAACTGCCTCATAATCCTTTTTCACAGCTTCTTCCTTTCGCTCCACATGAAGCGCACCGTGATACCCGGTATTCTGAATAATTGCCAGAATCTCCGACAGCTTGATTTTATGCGGGTCTGCTTCCACTGTTGCCGTATTTGTGACAAGGTTGATGCTGACAGCGGATATTCCCTCCGCTTTTTTCAGCGCATGCTCCAGCGCTGCGCTGCAGGACGAACAGGTCATTCCATCCACATCGATGCGATATGTCTTCTTCGCTTCCTCCAGCAGCGTGAAGCCGGCCTTTTTCACTGCCGCTGCCCACGCCTCGAAATTCTTTTTCGTAAATGTGATGCGCACGGTATTCATTACCAGATTCACACTCGCCTGCTCAATTTCCTCAAAGCGGCTCAATACCCGCTCTACAGCTGCACTGCAGGCGGCACAATGCATGCCCTCAACACGATAGGTCTGCTGCTTGGCAGCATCGCGCTCCTTCATATGAAAGCCGCCCTTTTCCACAGCCTGCATGGCCTTTTTTTCGTCAAAGCCGTCCGTGAAGCTGACCACCGCTTCTTCCATAACCAGATTTACAGAAGCATCCTCTACCGCTGGCTGACGCTTCAATATTTTTTCTACCGAGGCTGCACAAGCTGAGCAGTGCATCCCTTCTATTTTATATGTCTTGTTCATAAGATTTTCCTTCCTTCTATTTCAGCAGTGCCGAAATTACAGCTTCGATTTCACTGACCTTTTCCTCGGCATCCCTTTCTTCAATAGCAGTCAGTACACAGCTGTGCAAATGTCCGCTCAGAATATGCTGATTTGCTTTTTTCAGCAGAGCCGTCGATGCTGAAATCTGATTTGATATATCAATACAATAGCGTCCTTCTTCAATCATGCGAATGATACCATCCAGCTGACCGCGTGCAGTCTTTATATTCTGAAGTGCTTTTTTTCGTTCATCGTTCATCGCTTTACCTCCCCCAGGGGGTGCCCTGGTACAATCTATTATAGTAGCTGCCTTTTCTGCTGTCAACTCCTATGCCTTTATGAATTTTTCTGTTGAAGAGGATTGCGGAAAATCACCTGCTTTATGCCCGCATGCCGCTTCCTTAGTGTACCGATTATGCGTTCCTGTATTCCTTTTCCAATCACGCATCCTCTTTGCGCAGGCATTTAACAAGGATCCTATCTATGCTATCCTTTCATAAAATATGCATAATGAAATCTTACAATTTCAATATATTTCTATACTTTCACATGTCCTGCACACGATTGTACGATATAATAAAGACATGTGTGGAGGTTATCGACATGATTAAGAAAAAACTGTACATCCTTATGCTGAGCCTTTTGATCACGGCATCCCTTACTCCGGTATCAGCCAGTGAAAAGACGCTGCAGGATGATGGAACATATCACATTGTCAGTGTGGAAAAGGATGGTACCTATACAATTCTTGAGGACAGTGACACCTATGCCAGGGCAAAGGTTCTCTATACACTTCGTAAACGCAGCTATGACAATCTTGCAATCACCTATGGCAGTAGCTTTCTGAGTCTGGAGCAGGGGGTTGTGGAATTTGCGACAGCCAAAGACTGCACGCTGAACATCACCTATACCAATGATGAAAATGGTGAAGAAGGCTATACCAACGGCTGTTATGGTATTGACGCGGCATTTCTGGAATACAATCCCGGAACACAAAAGGTAAAGTTTCGTTTGTCCGGTGTTACCGGATGGGCAGATGCGGCCGATGTCACCATCTATCCGATTGAGCAGGTTCCCAATGTTTCCTCATTTACGGTAAAAAACAACACTTTGCAGCATCAGCTGAAATCCTCACTCGCAACCGCTGCCTATGACAATGTCCTGCAGCTGGGAAACGCTCCGCAGCAGCTGAAGGAGGGCGTTACCTACTATAGCTATGATACCCATTATTTCTATGATGATTACGCTGTGATGATCGAAGATTATCGAAACAGCAGCTTTGCGCATGCGGTAAATGCCAATGCTCCCTACTATAATTATTATCAGTATCTGAATCACCGCTCTACCAGCGCCTATACACAAAAGGATGTGGACGGCTATCTGAAAAACACACTGGCTCTGCAGCATACGATTACCGCCTTTTACGATAAGGACAACTATATCCATGATGTTTTGACACAATCTTTGCTTTTACAGGCGGAAGCTGCGTTTTTCCAGTATCAGAATCAATTCGGGGCAAATGCGCTGATGATGCTTTCACTGGCGGAGAATGAAAGTGCTCTGGGAAGAAGCTATCTCGCCTACACCCGCAACAATCTGTTCGGACATGCAGCGTATGATTCCACCGTTGAGGAAAATGCCTCCCGCTATACCAGCACCTCAGGCAGCGTATATTCCCATGCCATGCATTACCTGTCCAATGCGTATATGAATCCCAGCCAGTTTCAGTTTCACGGCGGCTTCTTCGGAAACAAGGCAGGCGGTATGAATGTATCTTACGCATCCGATCCCTACTGGGGAGAAAAAGCAGCCCAGTACTTTTATGAAATGGATCACGCCATGGGGGACAGGGATCACAACCGCTATGCGCTTGGAATCGTGAAAAATACCGGTGTTTCCATATATAAAAACGCTGATAAAAAAAGTGATGCCGTATACAGCATCAAAAAAGGCTATGATGCAGCCCTGATTCTGCTGGAAAAGCTGGAGAACAAGGATGGCGTCTGGTATCGGGTACAAAGCGACCCTTCCCTTGACAAAGAGCAGAAGCAGCAGGAAGGAAGCTACAATTTCAAAAACAGCTATGGCTTTGTGAAGGCAGAAGATGTTTCCACAGTGCTCAACAGCAAGCACATACAGGATAAAGCCTATGTGGATATCACCTTTGATGCGAACGGCGGAACATTTTATCCCAATGATAAGAAAATCACCCTGCAGGTGGAAACCGGAAAGACACCGGTGATGCAGGCGCCGGTCAAGGATCATGCCCTCTTTTCTTCCTGGGATATACAACTAAAGCCCGCAGGGGAACCGTTGACCTATAAGGCAACATACAGGGACGTCAAGCAGATTGTGCTGACACAGATGCCGCTTACCACCTATGATTTGAATGAATCCCTCGATGTCAGTGATGGCAGAATCCGCGTGGATTTTGCGGATGGTACAAGTAAGGAGGTTTCCATGACCACCGATATGGTGGAGGGCTTCTCCAGCAAAAAGACAGGAACCAAAACACTGAAGGTGACCTATGCCGGCTGTACGCTGAATTATGAAATCAGGGTATCCGACGAGCTGACGAAAAAGCAGGAAAACATGCAGCAGCGAGCTGCGGCAATCATTAAGCTGTACGACGGGAAAACGGATTTAAACGATGAGGCTCTGCAGGAGCTGGAGCAGTTCCGCAAGGATGTTACCGCATTCCTTCTTACACCGCTCGCAAATGAACAGATCCGTCTTATCGACCGGATACTGCAGGAAAATCTGAAGCCCCGCTACAGTGTCATCATCAGGGATGACAGCCATGATCTGCAGGTATCCGGCTTATCCATGGCACGGATACAGGAAACCGGCTTCCTCAATACCTTCCTGCCTAAAACGATTGTCCTCAAGGTAAAGGATTCCATGGATGAGGAGCAGAAAGCACTTGCAGAGAAAGTAGCCAAGGCAGACGGAACCACTGTTGAAGAAACCTTCTCTATCGAAGGAACGGATGATTTCTCCTCCCTGAAGCTGAAGCAGGAGGCTGTATTCTCAATCAGGAAGCCGAAGGACAGCAAAAATAAACGATATCGTATATATTATGTGGACGGGCAGGATGTCTATCAGATTCCTACCGAGCAAAGTAAAAGCCGCATCCGCTTTACAACGGAAAAGCTGGGCAGCTATGTTCTGGTATCCACAAACCAGCGCAGCATACAGGAAGCAGACGATATTGCAGAGGTGAATACGATCGCCTTGAACGGAAAGAACTATATCCTTCGCTATGTCCTGTTGCCATGTCTGCTGCTGGCACTGCTTGTATGTCTGTTTCTCACACTCCTTGTATACCGCAGACGGCATCCGAATCTGCGTCTAAAAAAGCCGTGGAAGAAAGCAAGAGCGGAAAAATCACAGTACAAAAAAGATGAAGATGATATGCAGTAGGAAAGAAAACAGAAGAAATCACATGCTTCCTTGTGATTTCTTTTTATTTGACATACAATACTATATGAGGTGATCATACATGAAACGTAACGAAATAGATTCACAGCTGACCTGGGATCTGCGCTTTCTCTTTGAACATCAGGAGGCCTTTGAAGTGCAGTTTGCACAGGCACAAAAGGAAATCGGATTGTTGCAGGCTTCCCTTTCTTCTCTTGCGGATGACAGAGCCAGCTTCATCAGCTTTATGGAACATCAGGAAACACTGGAACGCTATCTGGATAATCTTATCAGCTATGCGAAGATGAGCAGTGATGTAGACCCTGAAAATATGCAGAATCAGGAAAATCTGGCACGCAGCTATACCCTGTATCAGCAGGTGAATCAGGCATTATCCAATATGCCTTTACTTCTGATTCAAAACAGGGAACAAATTGAACAGTGGCTGCTGGAGGATGACTGTCAGGATTTCCGCTACCCGATGGAAGAGGTATTCCGTACTATCCCACACCGACTGAATGAAGAGCAGGAGGCTTTGCTTGCACAGGCGGGAGAGCTGATCCGCAATCCGCAGGAAACCTTTGAAAGCTTCCGTTTGCAGTTCGAGCCTGTTCTGGTGAATGGAAAAGAGGAATTCCTGAATGAAGGAACCTATCAGCAGTTCCTGAAAAACCGTGACCCCAGAGTACGAAAGGAAGCCTTTGAACATTTTTTCACCGCCTATAAAACCTATCAGAATGTGTTTATGAATCTGTTGAGCGGGCATGCCAAGGGCCAGATATTTGAAGCCGGATTACGCAATTTCTCCAATGCTCTGGAAGCCTCCCTGTTTGAAGACGGCGTTGACCGATCGCTGTTTGACAAGGTGCTTTTCATGGCAAATGAAAAATACATCGATGGCATTCACCGTTACTTTGCGGTTCGCAAGCAGGTCAGCGGACTTGCTGTTCAGCATGTGTACGATATTCAGATACCACTGGTGGATGCGGTGGATATCACCTATTCTATCGATGAGAGCTTCGATATTCTCAAGCATGCCCTTGCACCGCTTGGCGAAGACTATGTGCAACTGCTGGATCAGGCAAGAGAGGAGCGCTGGATCGACTTTCTGCCATGTGCAGGTAAACAGGGCGGAGCATATTCCGGGGGGACCTATGATTCCCGCCCGTATGTACTGACCAATTTCACAAACGATTATCCATCCCTGAGCACGCTGGCGCATGAGCTGGGACATTCCATGCACTCCTGGTATTCCCGTCACCATAACCGGCCAATGCTTTCTCAGTATACGATTTTTGTTGCCGAAGTGGCATCCACTGTGAATGAGATTCTGTTGAACCGTTATCTGCTGGATCACAGCGATAGTGAGGAAGAGAAAGCATATCTTCTTTCCAATCTGCTGAATCAGCTTGTCGGCACGCTATATCGGCAGCCGATGTACGCAGAATTCGAAAAGCAGCTGTATGCCATGCTGGAAAACAAAGAAGCAGTTTCCTCACAGAAGCTGACCTCCCTGTACATGGAGCTGTCCAGGCGGTATTACGGGGATGCTGTTGAGGTGGATGATCTGCAGCGCTATCATTGTTACTACATACCGCACTTTTATTTCAATTTCTATGTATATAAATATACCCTGGGAATGTCGGTGGCATTGAGCTTTGCGAAGAAGATACTTGCCGGAGATACAAAGGAGTATTTAAAGTTTCTCACCAAGGGTGGCAGCGAGTCACCGCTGGATGAGCTGATCCATGCCGGTGTTGATCCGAGAGTGGACAGTGTCTACGACGATGCCTTCACCTTTTTCGAAAAAACTCTGGATGAATTCAGTGAACTGATGAAGGTAAAACGATAATCCCTTTATAGCAGGGCAACTATTGCAGGGAAGCCATGATGTTCTCCTGCTGCTGTACCGATTTGCTTTAAAGGAATTATCCATGTAGCTGAAAAAAGAATGCAGAATCTTTGGATGGTAAGCATCCGTAAGGATTTTGCATTCTTTTCTTTTACTGTAACGCTGTTATATTTCTGCTTGCCTCTGCTTTGCTTTACTTTCTAAATATCGGTTCGATCTGCTGTTTAATCAAATCCATGCTGTCTTTTGCTTTAGGATCAAACCTGCACATGAGGGATACAACCAGCTGTTCTCCGGTATTCACATAAATAATGTTTCCTCCATCCCCCATTGCCGCAAATCCGTCTTTCTGCTCATCGATCCACCATAAATAGCCGTATGGCAGATTGCGCTTTTTCCAGCGGCTGTGCTCCTTTGTGCTTTCCTCAATCCAGTGCTTTGATACCAGCTGTTTTCCTTCCCATACACCGCCATTCAAATACAGCTGCCCGATATCTGCCATTTCCTTTGCCGATAACGCCAGTCCCCAGCCTGCGGATTGCAGTCCCTTTGCGTCTGCTGCCCAACCGCTGATGGAGGCTGACTGATTGAATGCCATCTGTTCTTCCTTATCTTTAAATATCAGTTCCTTTTCCACAGAAATTCGCAGCGGGGCAAATAATTTCTCACGTGCAAAAGCAAGCACAGATTGTCCGGTTGTCTTTTGTAAAATACCAGTCAGAATATCCGGTCCAATCAGTGGTGTATAACGGAATTTCCCGCCCCTTCCCTTCAGCTGCTCCAGTGAAAACCGCAGCCAGTCATCACTTGTAAAATATTTTATATAGGGTGGAATTCTATATTTATATGCCGCTGTCATGGTGATGACATCCTCCAGCGTTACTTCACCCTTTGCATACTCTTTTTCCCGGGCTGCATACTCCGGAAAAAAATCCAGAACCCTTTGCGACACATCCGCAATGTACCCTTCATCCATTGCGATTCCCAGCAATATGGATACAATACTTTTGGTCACGGAATACACATGCATTCTGCTATCGGAAGTACATCCCTGAAAGTATGCTTCATACACCGACACACCGTTTTTTAATACATTCATCCCACAAATATTCTTGTAATTCCTGTTGATCAATGCTTCCATTTCTGTTATTTTCATCTGTTCCATGCAATTACCTCCGCAGTTTCTGCCTATATCTTACAGTTTTCCCTCAGGGGAAGGTCAAGGGGGATAATGCAGAAAGCTTCGGCTGCACAAATACAGTGCTCATAGGGCTGGTATTTCGTTAGCATATCAACGAATCTCGCACGTTTTCAAGCGATAAAAGCCTTATGAAGATATCCTTTTTTCGATTGTGCAGATCTCTTTTAGCTTACGCCTCCTTCCCTCTCTACGCAAGGCCTTAGTAGAACCATATTCTCTTTCCAGATTCTCTTTTTGCATTGCTATGCTAAGGAAAAGATGTAAAGCGTTTCCCCTCAACCCGTTTCACAAGACGCAGCAGCTTTTATCTACTTATGAGCACAGAAAAGCCTGTGGTACACAGCAGTATACACACAGGCCTTCATTCATAATCAAAAGCAAAGAAATTTACATTTTTTCAGACTGTCTCAATATGAGAATTTCTCGTAGTATTCCATATCCTCAAGAACTGTGATATCCTCGATTGGGTTTTCATCCAGACGAAGCTCATACAGATTCTTCAGTCTGGTCAGCGGTGTCACATCTGTTACATAATTCGCCTTCAATGTCAGGGAGCTCAGATATATGCATTCCTCCAGCGGAGATAAATCCATTACGCCATTGTGATCCAGCCGCAGGGAGCTTAAATTGATCAGCTTCTTCAGCGGTGAAAGATCTGTAATGACATTGTTGTATAAATCAATCGTACTCAGATTGGTTAAATCCTTTAATGGCGTCAGATCAGAAATATTGTTGTGGGAAAGCCCCAGACATTCCAAATTGATCATATCCTCAAGAGAATCAATACTGCGAATATCGTTGTTTCCGACATCCAGGGTTGTCATATGCTCACAGCCCTTTAAAACCTCGATATGCTTGATATGATTGTTGAAGACATTCAGCTCTACCAGATCCTTTGCATTCTTCAAAAAGTCGATGTCCTTCAGGAAACAGCAGCTGGCTTTAAAATAGCGAAGCAGCTTCATTTCTTTTAAAATTTCCGTATGCTCCACACGGTTTTCACTGATATCCAGCTTCTCCATCCTGATCAGACCCTTCAGATTACGTAAATCACAAAGTCCGCTCTGCGTAGCACGAAGATCCTTTAAATTCTTCAGCTTCTTCAGGAATGAGAAATCCTTAATATGGTCAAAGGAGATATCAAGGACCTCCAGATTCGGAAATTCCTCCAATATACTTAAATCACGCAGATATTCACAATTTGAAATATTCAGATTGCGCAGAGAATCCTTCATATACTGCAACGGAGATAAATCACAGAACAGATTGGTCGATACATCCAAAACCTCAATGTGCTTCAAATAGGTCAGATCGGCAATGTCATACAGCCACATCTTGTTCATATGAAGCTCCTTCAGCTCATCCAGCATACCGAGAATGCTGAGCGGGAACGGTCCGTTTTCAATTCCGACATACAGCTTTTTCAGCTTCTTGACATTTTCCAGATATACCAGATTGTCCACCTTGCTGCGTTCCAGATTCAATTCTTCCAAATTGATCATTCCTGCCAGTGCACTGATATCCATCGTATACAGGTTATTGCGTGAAATATCCAGCCGCAGCAGCTGCCGGAATTCCCTCAGCGCCTGAATGTCACGCAGCATATTCTTGGACAGATTCAAAACTTCAATCTCCCGCAAATCACGGATCGGTGTTAGATCCTCAATGGCATTTCCGCAAAGGTCCAGATACTTCAGATTAACCGCATATTGCAGTCCTTCCAGAGAGATAATTCCACTGCTTCTGGCAGAGAGTGTCGTCAGCTCTTCCAGCTTTTTTTCTGTGATATCCGCTTCCTCGATCTGCAGGGTTCTGGCGATTGCAGCTCGCAGCATTTCATCCTGTATGATCATAAACATTCCTCCGTTTCTTTTCTTGTATGCCTATATTATACCCCAAAAGATTAAAATCTGAAACAGCTTACACAAAAAAACACGAATCATGAAAAAAGAGAAAAACAAATCCTTCCAATTCACGAAATAATGATTGACTTTCGGTTTTGAAAGTGATATTGTTTAAGAGTAATAAAAAGCAATAATTATGATTTCACAAGTCTGGAATTGTATTTATGTGTTTCAATGTACGAATATCCAGTTTTGTGATTTTTTTATACATTGGAGGGCTTCTTATTGACACACGTATAGGAGGTACTAAAATGAGTACAGGTAAAGTAAAATGGTTTAATGCAGAAAAAGGTTATGGATTCATCACTTCTGATGAAGGTAAGGACATCTTCGTTCATTACTCAAGCATCCAGAGCGACGGATTCCGTACACTGGAAGAAGGACAGGCTGTAAACTTCGACGTTGTTGAAAGCGATCGTGGACAGCAGGCTGCTAACGTAACTGTAGCGTAAGCAAAACCGTTCTTGGATCATGACCTCGTGCATGATCCTTTTTTTTGACTGTGCATATCCTGTACGGAAATGATACAATAGAAGAAAGGATGTGATGTCATGGATCGCTTAGAACTTATCCGTGAACAAACGGATGCCGTCATTCAAAAGCTTGTCAAGGAAGAGGAACGCAAATTTGCATATATCCACACGTACGGCGTTGCACAGGCTGCAGCTATGCTGGCCACTTTGCGAAAGCTGGATGTGGAGCTGTGCTGTATTGCCGCCATGCTGCATGATATAGCACTTTACGCCCAGAATTGTCCGCATCTGGGTCATGCACAGCGCAGTGCGGAATATGCGAAGCTGCTGCTGGAGAAGATGGAGGTATTCAGTGAAGAGGAAATCCGGATACTGACCCATGTTATATCGGTGCATTCCGATAAAATGAACCGACATGACGGACCGATTTCAGAGCTGCTGAAGGATGCGGATGTTTTGCAGCATTATCTGTATAACCCGAAAATTGAGTTATCGGAAAAAGACAAGGTACGGCTGTTTTATCTGCTGGAGGATTTGAATTGTGCGCAGGTAGAAAAATAGCTGTCTATATCTGCAAGCAGATTACGCGTAAAAAGGAGTATTCACAGGGGATGTCCCTTGTATACTCCTTTTCCTTTTCTAATTTTCCCTAATTGTTCCGTTTTTAAGCTACAATTCTGTATTCAGGATAGCTGTGGCTTTCCTCATACTGCTGCTCTATAAGCTCACCTCTTTTTTTTCATTCTTTCGTCGGTAACAGATAGAGCATTTCTGCATGAGAGGAAAGGAGACAGCCATGGTATTCCCCAAAACAAGCATACTGATCCAGGTACCCTCGCGCAGCATTGTAAAATCCAGGGAAAACACAGCAACAAGCAGCAGACTGCAGGTGATGAAGACAGCATCTGCACCGCAGCGCAGAAAATTGAAGGGCTTTTTATATTTTTTTGAAATCACGACAATCAACTGTTCAAACGGCTGTTTCACAAGATCAGCAGCCATGGTAAGCGCAACACCAAAGGACACAAGGATAATCCCCACTGCCAGAAACACCCATTGCATAGGATACGATACAGGGCGAATATCCGCAAGAAACGCTATATCATAGCAGGTGAGATTGATGATAATTCCCTGAATCCAGCACACCGGTAGCTGTAAAACCTGAAGCTTATCAAAGTCCTTCCGCTGTATCAGCAGCTGCAATAAAACACATAGCAGATAAAAGCACATAAGAAGTGTACCGCTTTTCATACCACTGATAAGTGAAATACATTGCAGAAAGGCTGTCAATGCAGTTTGTCCAAGACCGGATTTCATCATGAATGAAAGTCCCAGAGCTACCCCTGTAACACCAAGCAGCATTTCTATGAATTGCTCTAATTTCCAAGCGTTAGCCATATATGCCCGTAATCTAATGAGGTATGAAATCGATATCCTCATCCGGACAGCTTTTCAGCATCGCATATACATGGGCACTGCTTTCCATTTCTTCAATAAGATCAAACGCATGATACACATCTTCTGCTCCTGCCACGATTCCGTGATGTTTCAACAGCAATATCTTCGGTTTTGTCTTCGTTTTATCCTTGAAATGACAAAACAGTGCATCACTTCCCGGCGGCGCATACGCAACACATGGGATATTTCCTTTTGTTTGCATAAACAGATAAGGAGTATATGCAAACAGGTTCCTGACATGAGACTCCGCATCTGCATAACAGGACAGTACGGTAGCATAAAAGCTGTGTGTGTGAATCACCGCCTTATACGCCTCGCTTTCTTGATACAATGCCAAATGCATGGGATATTCCTTGCTTGGCTTTCCATACAGAATAGTCCCCTGCATATCCACCTGTGCGAAGTCTTCCTGCCGCAATCTTCCAAAACAGCTTCCGCTCCTTGAAATATACATACGATATTCATGGAGAAAGCTGATATTTCCTGTCGAGCCGCCAACAAGTCCTTTCTGAAACAAGGTATGCGCACTCCAGATAGCGGCATCCAGCTTTTCCTGTAATTCACTCATGTGTGTTCCCTCCTATTGCCTTGATGAAGAAATCCTCTGCACCGAAATTACCGGATTTCAGAATAAGAGTAAGACGCTCATTCTTCAATGGAATCAGTTCAGGAACACCGGGATCAACACTTTTTCCGATATAAAATCCATCAAAGCCCAGCTGCTGCATGACAGCTCCGGAGGTTTCTCCGCCCGCAACTACGATACGTTCATATCCGCACGCCAAAGCAGCGCTGCTAATCTCCCCCATGATCTGTTCTATACATTTCGATGCTTGATAGAAGGCTTCATCCTTTTTTAGCTTTCGCATATCCCGTTCCACCGCATCACTGTAAATCAGCACCGGCTGTGTCTGTTTGTTTGCATATGTCAGAATATCCTGTGCGGTAAGCTCTTTATTCATCACACGGTTTGCATTTACAGGATAACAGCAGCCTTGATGCTTTCGGAAATACTCAATTTGACATCTAGTCGCAGCCGAGCAGCTTCCACATAGCAAAATCGTCCGCCCATGCTTCCGTATCTGATTTTTTTCCGAATGCAAAAAAGCATCGTTCTGTAAGACATGGGCAAGCAGTCCGGAGCCGCCGGTAAGAATAGGCAGATCCTTAAACGCTTCCGCTATCCGTTTTCCATCCTGCTCTGTTTCGTAATCCGGTACGATATAAAACTTCTCATATTCGCATTTCAACGCATGGATCGTTTGTTTCCATTCTCCCTCACAAAGCTCCTCCTGCCGCATAATAAAGCAGGGGTATTTGCTTTGTGGCTTCATCAGATTGGGGATATAGGAATCCCACATTGGATTTAAGGGATGATTTTTCAACGGACTATCACTTAATTTTTCACCATTGACGTACAAATTTCCATCCTTTACTATGCGATGATTCACTGGTAAGGAGGGGCATAGAATTGTAAAGGGCTGTGCCAGATATTCCAACAAGAAATCAGCAACGACTCCGATATTCCCCTGAGGAGTGGAGTCAAAGGTTGAGCAGTATTTAAAATATATTCGTTCACATCCGTTTTCCTTGAGGAAATCAACAGCCTTTTTTGCTTCCGTAACAGCCTCATGGGGAGAAACGCTCCTTGTTTTCAAAGCGATAACAGCCGCATCACACACCTGCAGCTCGTTTGGAACTGCGTTGTACATTATGGTTTCAGCACCGCTTTTTTCTAAAAAGCTGGCCGCATCCCCTGCACCTGTAAAATCGTCTGCGATAACACCGATTTTTATATTTTTCATTTCCATATATAGCTCCTTTTTCGGTAAGAGGATAAGTTCCCGTTTACAGGAAACAGTTCCCGGTTCAGGAACAACTTCCATACTGCGGGAACTGCTGTACGCTTCCTTTACCCCCAGGCCTTTCCAGCCTGATCAAACAATTCAACGTAATGAGCCAGACGATCCTTATACCCCTTTTTGAAGGCAGGTATCAGCTTCCATTTATCAAAATTCGGATCCTTGATGAAGTCTTCCAGCTCCTCTTTTCCTGCAACGATCAGCTCAGTAGCCAGATTAACCTTCTGAATTCCTGATCGAACTGCTTTTCTGAGATTTTCATCCCCCGTTCCACTTCCGCCATGCAGGACAAGCGGTGTTTCTCCACATGCTTCAACGAGCTGCTTTAATCGCTCGAAGTCAATATGTGGTGTTCCCGTGTAGCGTCCATGTGCGGTTCCTATGGCAACTGCCAGACAATCCACACCGGTTTCCTTGATAAAATCTGCCGCTTCTTTTGGAACGGTAAGATTATTTACTCCGTCTACAGCATAATTGTTTCCCATACCGACATGTCCCAGCTCGGCCTCAACACTGATTCCCAGCGGTCTGCACATTTTTACGACTTCCTTTGTCTGTTCCACATTTTCTTCATAGGATAAGCTGGAACGATCAACCATGATAGATGTAAACCCGGAATTGATAGCGAGCATAATATCCTCATAGGATTTTCCATGATCCAGATTGATTGCGACAGGTACTGACACCTTTTCTGCAAGATCCCGTATCATATGTATAAACCACGGAAGATCCGTATGAATAAACGCATTGACATCTACAATCATGGGAGCATGGTATTCCTCAGCTACCTCCAGCACGGCCCTTACCGTATCCTCACTTTGTACATTGGGTGCGGTAACACCATATCCTCCTTTCTTTGCATGATCGAGTATTTCTTTCATTGTAACTAACATAATAAGCACCCTTACCTTTCGTTATCCTCCGGCCTGCAGTTATCACCCTGGCCATATATAAAGACGATTTCTACGCATCCACCTTCATCATAGTGGAAAGCATGCCATTCATTTTCCGGGATATGAAGAATCATCCCCTCCTCTAATGCAATGGTTCTTTGCAAATGATGCGCATCATTCCCCCAGGATACATACCCGTTTACCGATTTTGTGATGATCACGGTTTCCTCTGCATGTGCATGCGGCTCCATGATGCCATATTCTTTTCTGTATAACGCATATCCCACTGTCATTTTATCGCTGTCAAAGCAGCTGTTTTTACCAACGGCGCGTATTAGTCCACGTCCGCAAAGTGCATCCACGGTGATGCTATTTTTATTTATATAATCCATACAGACTCCTCCCTTTCCCTACTTAAATCTCCTTCAGCTGCTGCAGACCCAATGGCAGACTCGTTACTATTTTCTCTCTGCCCTGCGTGATATATTGTATCGCATTTGCCATACTTGCCTGTGCCAGTACGATCACATCATATGTGTTCAAATGCTCCTGTATCACTTCTGCGATCCTTTGGTCATGCTGTTCTCTGTCAATTTCATATAATTCAAACACGTCGGGAATCAGGATACAGGTGATGCTTTGCTCCTGTGACTTCCGTTTGCTTCGAATTAAATCGGAGGTCGGCTCCAGCGTACTTTTCACCGTTCCCAGAACGAGGATGTTATTTCCTGAGTTCACCGCTTGATCCGCCATTGGCTCATCGATTTTATATAGCGGTATATCCAGGAGCTCTCTGGCGATATCCGCTGCTTTGCCAAGAGAAGAGCAAGCCAGTAAAAGCGCGTCACTTCCATTGTTTTTCGCAATACATGCATATTGAATAAATCGTTCGATTATGGATGCACTCATCCTGCCGCTGCACTTTATATCATTTAGTAAAGAATCATCTAACACGTTTACAATATCAAATTCATCCGGATAAAGCTCCCGTATCATTGCAGGTATCGTTGTGGTTGTCGCAAGGGTGGTGTGCAGAATCGTCAATTTCTTTCGCATATAGGTTTCCTCCTTTTATCGTCATGAATATTTCATTTTGAAGTCTAAACGATATGCACCGCTGCCATTAGCAGGGAAAGAACAAAGATTCCGACCATAATCCAGTTGATGTTTACATTTTTATCAAGCAGTTTTTTACAGCCGAATGTCAGCAGGAGCGGAACAAGTCCTAAAAACAAGGTATCCAAGGAGGACTGTAATGCGACCGCTTCTCCGCCAGGAATCGGAATGGAAATCGCTGTTGTAAATTTTACAGTAGATGCTGTCATTGCACCAACCATAATCAGACCAAGTATACCGGCGCATTTTGTCAATATCTTTAAGGTACCATTCTGATACATATTTGTGATAAAGCTGGAACCGCTGATAAAGCCGACATATCCCAAAGAGAAGCGCAATGCCATCGTACAGCCGTTATAAATCAGAAAGAAGAGAATCGGTCCAAGGATAGAACCCTGCAATGCAAAGCTGATACCAATACCTGCCGCAATGACACGTACGACACTGAACAGCAGGGAATCTCCGATTCCTGCCAGCGGCCCCATAAGCGCTGCTTTGATTGCGACGATGGAGCTTGTATCAAAGTCATCTACTTCACTGTTTTCTTTTTCCATGGAAGCAACCAGTCCAGCCAGGAACGGATAGATAGCATTGGATACGTTACAAAATTGAACATGACGGTAAAGTGCTTCTTTTTTCTTTTCCGGCTGATCTTTATAATAACGGTTCAGTGCCGGCATAATCTGCCACAAAAATCCGATTGCCATCTGTCTGGCCTGCCCGCCTACCCTTGAACAATGTGCATTCAGTGAACGCCAGCAAATGGAATTGATCATTTTCTTATCTTCTCTTGATAAATTATTTGTCAGTTTCATTGTAAGAAATCCTCCAGTTCCTCATTTGAATCATTTGTGTCAGCACATGCGATTGGGTGCTGTTTCATTCTATTGATTTCAAAATCACGCATGGCTGTCGCTACCACGATGACAATACCGATGACTGCAATCGCGATGATTGGCAGCTTCATATAGATAAACATAACGAAGCCGAGCAGATAATAAATACCGATTTCCTTTGTCCAAATCATTTTCATCAGCAAAGCCAGACCAACTGCCGGAAGCAGCTGTCCGCAAACGGTAAGGCCGGTCATGACAACATCCGGAATGGAATCCACAAATGCTTCAACTGCATTGTAGCCCACATATACACCGAAGAATACGATAGCAGCAAAGAACAGATTTTTAGCCAGCCAGACGCCAAAGTTCAAGTAGATGAGAAGCCCTCTTTCATTTCCCTCGAGTGCCCATTTATCCATTAAGGTTGTGAATACGGTCAGGAAAATATTATTTACAAACATGGTTACAAATCCCATTAGAATCCCGATAGGTACAGCAATCGTCAAGGCTGCCTGCGGATCCAGTGTAGCATTAGTTGCGAAGGCTACCGCAAATACGGTTGCCGCAGAATGGTCCGCTGATATCTGTCCACCGATATTGACAGACCCCATAAATACAGCCTCCAGTGTTGCCCCGATAATCAGCCCCTGTTGCAAATCCCCAAGCAAGAGTCCTGTAACCGCCCCGATAAAGATTGGTCTGTCTGACATGCTTTGACCAAACATCCAGTTTCCGGCATAACAGATGAAATAGGACAATGCAGATAATAAAGCAACGTTTAACATATTCAATTCCCTCCTTTAATTGTTTTCCAGCAGCTTTTTCACACTGATTTTAGGATTTGTCGGTATAACCCAGTGAATGGTTTCCATATCAAGCTTGGCGATTTCTTTCAATGCTTCCAATTCCTTTGGTGTACAGCCGACATCCGCATTCAGCTGCTTCTTTTCCGATGCTGCTTCAAAGCGCCCGACATTCGCTACATTTATCGATTCCACCTTGCAATTGGTAGCGATTTTCAAAGCATCCTGAATACTATTGGTTAAGACAAACATCTTAACAGTCTCAGATTTGGGATTATTAAACACCTTGATGGCATCATCAACACTGCGAATCAAAACCTTCACGCCATTTGGAGTTGCCATTTTCAATGTCATCTGCTGTACCTCGTTTTTTGCCGCCTGATCATTTGCCACTACCAGATGATTGGTAGCGAAATGCTTTGACCATACGACTGCTATCTGCCCATGAATCAAACGATCATCTACTCGAATTTGAATTATCATACGTTCCTCCTTAGATGCAGCTTTTATAAATCGCTGCTAAATCATTGCTGTTTAATACGCAGGGTGAATTGACAAGCAGCCGCTGTTGCTTTTCATACACGCTGACTGCCCATGTGTCACAAATCCCCTCATCGATCCCCAATGCTTTGAAATCCGGACATGGATAGATTTCAGATAACAACTTTTGTAGTCCTGAAACAGAAGAAATATCTGCTGGCAGATCCTTTAAAGCATTTTCAAGCTTGTATAATGGTATATTCTTTTTTTGATAGTATTGCAGAGTCTGTGCAAATACGGCATAGACTGCTTCTCCATGGGCAAGCTGACAGTTCGCACCCAAAGGAAAGGACAGTGCATGCATGGTGGCACATCCCGCTATACTGAAAGCGACTCCCGCCATATTGGCACAAATCAGACTTTTCTGCATATCCTGAGGGAGCTTCTTTGTTTTTCGTGTCTCCTGCAGATTTTCCACAATACCTGAAATCGCACTTCTAGCATACATATCTGTATAGGGGTTTGCCTTGGGTGAAAGCAAAGCCTCAATCGCATGTGCCAATGCATCGATGGATGTGAGTGCAAATGTCTTATACGGCAGCGAGGTCAGCAGTTCTCCAATCAGAATCGCTTTGTCCGGGAACAGTGCATCCATCTGCAGACCAAGCTTACTGTGCAGGGAAGGAAATTCCACAACGGAAACATTGGTTACCTCACTTCCGGTTCCACAGGTTGTCGGCAAAGCAATCAGCTCCCGCGTTTTACGTACTTCTCTTTTATCGCTGTACAATTCCTGTACGGATCGGCCATCACCGAATACACAAAGCTTTGAAACATCAATCACAGTACCACCGCCGATTGCGATTATACGCTTGTATGGATACGCATTTGCTACTTTTAATATGTCATCTACCCATTCCTCTTTGGGCTCCTTCGTACCGTATGCATCCATATTCAGAAGAACAGCCTTTCCCAATGCATTTGTCTCTTTGATTTTTTTCATCTGGGAATTACTCGTGATTACCAAATCAGTTTCCTGCAGCTTTAAGTTCTTCAAACAGATGTTCAGATCAGCTTCCTGATAGATTTCCCCTTTCATACGAAAAAGCCGATGCAGCTTTGTCTCATGCGAAGAATTCATCCTCATCACCTTCCTTTGACTCGCATGAGGACATCTTCACAAGCTGTAACTGACATTCCTTCAGCATGCTTTCCATCCGTTCAGCAGTTAAACAATCATCGGTCATAGCCGCTGATAAAACAATCGGCAGATTCATACCGGTAACAATCGGAATATCCTTTCCGCTTTCCATTACCATTGCACTAACCTGCTGATTCACACTTCCTCCATAGATATCCGTGAATATGATCGCTTCCCCCACTTCTGCAGAATCCACAAACCTCTGGAGCTGTTGCAGATAATCACTGGAAGTGTCTACATAAGCATCTACCGCAGCAATCATGTCTGATTGTCCCAGGAAAAACTCCAAGGTATCCTTTAATCCGGAAGCTAATCTGCCATGCGACGTTAATAAAATCCTTTTCATTTCATCACCTCTCGTCCACTTTATACATCTATATAACCACAACTTAACAACAATTTCAACATATTTTTAGTATTTTATTGTTATTTTTGTTATTTTTTATTTTCATATTTTGGATAAATTGGTGATATGAAGTTTAAATTTGGTTATTTTATAGGTAAATTGTTGTTATTTTCATATCAGTTTGATATAATATACTCAGCAAATGCATAAATTTATATCATCTATAAGCTGGAGGGAAGGATTGCATATGATAAACAACCAAAGAAAAAAAGAGATTATAGAGTATTTAAGTGATACAGATTACCGAACATTAAAGGATATAGCTGATAAATTTGCTATATCGATGAATACTGCACGAAGAGATATCAATGAATTAGCAGAGGAAAACCTGGTTAAGAAATTTTATGGCGGCGTCAGCCTGGCTAGGAAAAAGGACAGCACCTTTCAAAGCAGAATCGCCTCACATATCGAGGAAAAGCAAAGAATTGCGAAATACGCTGCAGCACTGGTGAATGATAATGACCTGCTGTATATTGATTCAGGATCCACCACTTCCTTGTTAACAGACTATCTGCACAGGGATTTTCATTTAACAATCGTTACAAACAACATCTATGTTATTACAAAGGTGATCGAGGTCGTGAACTGGGACTTGATTGTTGTAGGATCAAGATTGAAGCATTCTTCCTGTTCCCTCATAAACGTGTATGACTGGGATTATCTGAATTCTTTAAATGTAAATAAAGCTTTTCTGGCCACAACCGGATTAACCATACAGGGTGGTGCTACAAATCCGGATAATGCGGAAACAATTATTAAAACAAGCATGATGAAAAGAAGTCAGGAGAATTTTCTACTGACCGATTCATCCAAATTTGATCGAACTTCCTTAAGAACCTTCGCCAATATCGAGGACTTCGATAAAATTATCACATCCGGATCTGTACCAAAGCATTTTGTAGAATACTGCGCAGCTGACAGCACACAGCTCATCATTGCATAAGGAGGAGCACCGTATGAACATAGGCTGCTGTATTGCCACAAAGGACATACCCCTGGCAAAGGAATTCGGATACGATTATGTTGAATTATCCGCAAAAGAAATTATGAAAATGGATACGGAGCTATGGAAACTAAAACGTAAGGAAATTTTGCATCCGGGTATTCCGGTATTGGGCTTCAGTGCTTTTGCAGATGAGCAGATGCCTTTGATTGGCCCATCCGCACAGGAGGAGGTCTGGAGTGCTTATTTGGATATATTATTGGAAAGAGCCTCACAGCTTCATATAAAAAACATCGGTATCGGCGCCCCAAAAGCCAGAATGATACCATCGGAGTATGATTATGGGCTTGCAACACGGGAAATGGAATATTTTCTATATACGGCGGCTAGGAAAGCAAACTCCTATGATATCACGATATTGTATGAAGCGCTGCATCCGAAAGAATGTAATTTTGGTAATCATACGCAGGAGTGCTATCAAACTGTAAAGCATATCCATTCACCAAATCTGAAGCTGGTATATGATGTATATCATGCGATAAACACCGGTGAACAGTATGCAGACAGCCGCATGTGCTTTGATGAGATAAGACACGTTCATATCAATTCTTGGGATCAAGGACTGCAACGATATTTCTTATTTGAAAAGGATTTACCCTATGTAAAAGATCTCTGTGTATTTCTGCAATCCGTGGGATATGATAACACGATTTCCGTGGAAGCCTTTGATGCGGATTTCCCAGAAACAGGGGCTGCCTCGGTATCTATTATAAGGGAGGCGTTATACGAGGCAGAAATCAAACATCCATTATCCCGTACACCTTCTCTTTGATAGAGCTCACCTTTTTCTAGGTTCCTAAATTTTTTTTCATTCTCTGATGAAATATGAATACCGTATGCGTCAATTTCTACGAAGAGTCAAGCACAGCAAGAAATGTATACTTATAAGGTGGTAAAGCGATCAGAGGATATTGTGTCTGTGCAGTGCTGTAAAACGAAGAAAGAAAAAGAATGATTTACATAGCAATTCAGATATATATAAAAAAAGGGTATTCCGCTCTATTGTCAATCGGCTGGAATACCCTTTTTTGCTCATAACTGGTAGGAAGCTGTTTTTTTAGAATATTGCAGGGTTAACTGCGAATAGCCTGTGCGAAGGCTATTTCTGACTTTCAAATCCTTCCTATATCTGTTGCAGTGCCTGTTCCCCATGTATCTGTGCCTTTTTCTGGCTGCGCAGCATACACCATATACTGACCACCAGTGTACTGCTTTCACATACAAGCGTTGCATACCAGATTCCTTCACCCTGAAACAGCTCTCCCATAATCCATATAGATGCCGCGATCAGCACAAAGCCGCGCAGCAGCGATATGGCAAAGGAATAGCCGCTTTTCTCCACAGCCGCAAAATAACCGCTGCATACGATATTGTAGCCAATTACCAGATAGCACAGAGAATAAATTCGAAAGGCATGAACGGTATAGGTGAACAACTCGGCTCGTGATGCATCAATAAAAATCGAAACAAGAGCCGGTGTCATAAACAGACAGATTGCCAGCGCCAGCATTGACATCGCAAACGTGGAGTACAGGGCATAGCGCAGGAATAAACGGCAGGTGTTTTCCTCCCGGCGCCCTCGGTAAAAGCTGACCAGTGGCTGCATCCCCTGTGATATTCCCGTAAAGGTCATCATGACAATATTGTAGATATACGTGATAACAGTATAGGTCACCACTCCGTTATCTCCGATATGCTTTAAAATTGCATGGTTGAACAGAAAAATAATCGTACCGGCAGACAGCTCGGTGATAAAATCCGCAGTCCCGATGGGAATAATACGCTTGTAAACCGATAAGTCCATCGTTGTTTTACACCAGTGAATCGTCCCTCTTTTTCCAAGAAAATGAATGGTAAACACGGTAAATGTCAAAACCTGGGACAGACCGGTCGCAATCGCCGCTCCCCGAATCCCCATCCCCACATGCACGACCAGCACATAGTCCATGACGATATTCATCACCGCACCAACCGATACAGCCGCAGTTGCCAGCTTTGGGAATCCATCCGTTTTGACAAGCACCTCCATGGAATAAGATACGATAAAGAAAAACGTAAACCAGATCAGCACGCCAAGATAATCATGCACATAGGGCAATGTTACTTCACTGGCTCCCAGAAACAGGGCAAGTTCATTTTGAAATACCAGCGCCAGCAAAGTGATGATCAAGGCACAGACGGTCAGAAAAATCGTGTTCCTCGTGAATGTTTCATTTGCGCTTTTCATATTGTTTTCTCCACGGAAGATGGCTACAACCGTACTCGTTCCAACAGAGAAGAGAATGGAAAATGCAAAGATGAAATTGACATACGGCATGGAGATATTCACTGCGGAAAGTGCATGCTCGCCAACAAAACGGGCTACGTAAATACCGTCCACCATCGTATACAGATTGAAGACCAGCATGGATACCACGCTGGGAATTACAAATTTAAAAAACTGCTTTTTATGATTCATATTATAACCTCACTTGCATAGATATCATAAACCCTGGTATAATACCAGAGTCAAGAGGTAAATATGAAAACATACTATAAAATCAATGAAATTTCAAAATTATACAACATCGGACAGGATTCCCTGCGTTATTATGAAGAGCTCGGTATTCTTCATCCCATGCGGGACAAAAACAACTACCGCCAGTATACCACCAGTGATATTCATCGTCTGAATGTAATTCGCGATCTTCGTAATCTGGGGTTTTCCATGAAAAGTATTCAGGACTATCTGGAGAACCGAACCATCGCCAACAGTCTTTCCTTCATGGAGGAAGAGGAGCGCATCATCAATCAGAAGATTCAGGAGCTTTATCAGCTAAAGGTCGATATTCTGCATCGCAAGGCGTCTTTAAAAGCGTGTCAGCAGCTGCAGATGGAGGTGATAGAGCTGATGCGCCTGCCTCAGCGCAAATGTGTAGCCTTAAAAACAGATACTGTTCATGATGATGTGGAATATCAGCTGATGAAGCTATCAAAGGAATACGAAAAAAACATTTATACGATTGCGAATTTTAATACCGGCTTCTTTCTGGATGTATCCGATCGTGAACATATTCACGCTTCCTCTGTTTTCATTGCGGGGGAATCCCTGCAGGACTGGGAATTCACACTGCCTGCCGGAACCTATTTGAATCTATATTATCAGGGTGCACGCGATAAAGCGCATGAGCATTTAAAAAGGATGCTGAAATACTGTGATGAAAACGGATATGCCATTGGACGCCATATTATGGAATTCTTTGTTATTGATACGCATGAGACCCATGTGCAGGAGGAATACATCACGCAGCTGCAAATCGAATTGGAGAATATATAGATTATTGTTATAAAACCGTACAGGGCACACAGCTTTGTACGGCTTTTCTTATCTTCTTTTCCTTTAGCAGGTGACGTCATACAGGAAGAACTTCATCAGTGCCTGTTGTCCGGCCAGCTTCACAACCATCTCTGTTTCTCCTCTTCGCTGCATTCCACGGTGCTCATAAAAGCCGTAATTACAGCTAATGTCTGTGTAAAGATAAAAGCTTTGAATATTCTCCTGACGCATATAAGTAAGCGCAGCTGCATAGAGCTGTTTGCCGATTCCCAGACCACGCACAGCTTCATCCAGGACGAAGAATGACAATTCTCCTCCATAGGTTTGCCCGCTACCGTCTAACAGCTCCTGATCAACATTACGAATCTTACCGTAAAAGGAACAGATTTCTCTGCCTTCTCTTTTTATAAGCAAACGCACGATAGCAAGAAGGCTTTGCAGCTTTAGGGAAAACGGACAGCGGTGCTTCTGTATATGTTTTGCCATAATGATACCACAGGGCTTTCCGTCAACGATTGCCACGGCAGTGAAGGTTTGATTGGCAAGACAGGAGTACAAATATACATGTGCGAGTCTGGCTGCTGTATCGGAAGAACAGAATGCATCATATTTCCAGGTTTTGCGTATCACATCCTCCAGAGCAGGTGCATCCTCCTTGTAAAATCTACGAATAACGACCGTTTTGTTCATGATGTTCACTTCTCCTTTATTCTTCATTCTATCAGGTGTATAATCATCTTAAAGTATCCAGTAACTGTAAAGTCAAGAAGAAACATGCCGATTTCCCTAATATTGGGACGGCCAGTATCCCCTTTTTATCGCTAAAACTATTTCCGGATTCAATTCTGTTACATATCGGATACTGAAGGAGGAATTGTATGAAGCTGCCGCCATGGAAAATGACAACTGCACAATTTGCGAAGCTGCATGGTCTGAACAAACGGACACTGCATTACTATGATGAGATAGGATTGTTTTCACCTGCCTTCAAAGGTGAGAACGGATATCGCTATTACGATTACCGACAAAGCATGGAGTTTGAATATATCCGCATGCTGAAAGACCTCCATATGAGTATTGAAGAAATCAAGGAATATGAAAGTAACCCAAGCAGTGCCGGCTTTTTGAAAATTGCCGATACCAAGCTTACCGAAATTGAAAAGGAAATTCAAAGGCTGCAAATGACTGCGGATTCCTTACAGAGAAGAAAGGAACAGCTGCTCCTTTGTGAAAGCGTAGAGAATCTTGAAATCCGTTTAGAGAAACAAAATGAATGTACAGTATCAACGATTCCCTATCCTGATGGCGATGCCTCCATTGCCGTTTTGTTTCATCATATGATGAATGCCTTCGGCGCACAGCAGCTGCGTGATTTGAATATGGGCTGTTTTCTATCCCTTGATAAGGTGCAAAATAGAAACCTGGACAGCTATGACGGTTTGTTCACCACAGCAATTCTTCCGGATACGGATACTATGGTTATTCCAGAGGGAGCCTATTTATGCGGATATGCAAAAGGTGACTGGCAGCAAATCCCGCAGCTGTATGAGGTTATGTGTACCTATGCAGAACAGCATGAAATCATGCTGTCGGGTCCTGCATGGGAAATCGGTCTAAATGAATTTGCGATTTCCTCAATGGATTCTTATGTGACAAAAATCATGATGAAAGCAGACAATGCTTGACTTTCCACCTACTGTACACTATACACTGAATAGGAAAAGGAAGTGTCGAATGAATTTGTCGAGATACTCCTTCTAGCATTATGATCAATCTTTTACGGTGTTCTTGTCATATTGTTTCTGCTGCTATGCTTCCGAATGAAAAAGTAGTTCTTTCCTATGAATGAGGATAACTGAAACAGCTGTTTTTTTACTATGTCGAATACTGGATATCTCATCCGATTTAGCGCAGTTTCATCGCTATACAAATTTTGAAGTTATCACAAAGAAAAACAGCAGTCATGTACCGGCTGCTGTTTTCATTCATTTACGTATCATAGGGGCTCTGTTGCCCTTTATCGTATAAGGAAGCTTAGCAACTGCTTCCAGTGTTTCCTGCATACAGCTGCGTATATCCTCGCAAGCATAGCCCTGCTCTTCACATTCCGAAAGGAACTCTTCTATGACTTCCTCATAACGGTTTTTATGCTCAGTGTTGCGTTTTTTCCAGTTGATTCCGGCAAAGGCAGGTAGAATATTCCAGTTTACAGAAAGAATTCCCAGCTTCATCCATACTGCCAGAATAGGATAGCCTGGATAATGCTGCCAAACGGTCGCATTGTCATTGCTTGAAACCTCATCATCATGAAATCTGACAGTATACGTCTTTGCATAATCGCTGCTGTCAACAAGCGCCTCCTGCTCCTTCACTACAATACGGTCATCTGCCAATGCACTGTATGCCTCATATACCTTTGCTATCGGGGGTAGCTTTTCCACATCATCACCTTCTTTCTATTAGAATACCACGATATATACTGCCTATAAAGTAGTTTTCCACTTTTCCACATTGTTTTCCACATTTGGTGGAAAACTAAAAAAAAGACCGATACCTGTGATGAAATACCGGTCTTGCAGCGATTTCCTTTCCATAAGGAAAGAAAGCATCTTTCTTTCCTATTCTTTATACATTCCCATACACTGCCATACCATACGATATCCGGCTGCCAGATACTGCATGATATGGAGGCTTCACCGTACAACGTATCTGAAAGAGGAGGGACAATTGCACTGAACGGCGTCTATGTGGAATGCCTGCACCCCGTAAGGGATGAAAGAACCTAAATAATTGTTTCTTCTGTTTCCTTATCGAAGAAATGAACCTTGCTAAGATCCATAGCCAGCTCGATATCCTCATGCGGTCTTGCTTCAATGCGGGCCGCTACCTTTGCCTCCAGACGCTGTTTTCCAAAGCGTCCGTGCAGGATAAACTCATGACCGAGCAGTTCACTGACCTCAACATCGAACATGAAATGTGAGGTAGGATAGGTATCCGCAACAATGCCTTCACCATGCAGATCCTCCGGACGGATACCCATGACAACCTCTTTGCCGTCATACGGCTTCATAGCCTCGTGGAACATATCCGGCATTTCGATGCGCTGATCGTTACAGATAAACGCATTTCCCTGATAGGTTCCCTGCAGGAAGTTGGTCGCAGGTGCCCCCAGGAATCCTGCAACAAACATATTCTTCGGATTGTTGTAAATTTCCTTTGGTGTACCGATCTGCTGGATATAACCGGCCTTCATCACAACAATGCGATCCGCCATGGTCATCGCCTCTGTCTGATCATGAGTTACATAAATCGTTGTCGCATTGATGCGCTCATGCAGCTTGATGATTTCACTTCTCATCTGTACACGCAGCTTCGCATCCAGATTTGACAGTGGTTCATCCATCAGGAAAACCTTCGCATTGCGGACGATGGCACGCCCCAGCGCAACACGCTGACGCTGACCGCCGGATAATGCTTTCGGCTTACGATCCAGATAGTCTTCAATTTCCAGTATACGGGCAGCTTCCCGTACACGCTTGTCGATCTCTTCCTTCGGCGTCTTTTTCAGCTTCAGACCAAACGCCATATTATCATAAACACTCATATGCGGATACAATGCGTAGGACTGGAAGACCATGGCAATGTCACGATCCTTTGGTTCTACATCATTCATCAGCTTGCCATCGATATAAAATTCCCCGGCGGAGATATCCTCCAGTCCTGCAATCATACGCAGAGTTGTTGATTTTCCACATCCGGACGGACCTACGAATACAATGAACTCCTTATCCTTGATTTCCAGATTGAAATCAAAAACGGCCTGTACATTATTATCATAGATCTTATCTATATGTCTTAATGATAAATCTGCCATTTTACTTCCTCCTTCTTATTTGTACTTTCGATTGTATACATACAGCTCTGCGAGCAGTCCGGCCAGTCCGGCAATCTCCAATCCCAGATTTCCCAAACCAACGGTTTTCTGTCCGATGACGATCATGCCAAGGAACACAAAGAACAAAACTGCCATGATGATATTCTTCACAATATTGGTTTCCATTATTTCATCACCATCCATCGTATTTCCCCAGGCTGCAGTGTGACATGTTTGCAGTTACCTTCTCCGTCATACACACCACTTTCCTGGATTTCATTTGTATTATTCAAAATCGCATACTGCTTTGACTGCGGATATGCGTGAACCTCACAATACAGGTTGTCCGCATACCATTTCTTGAAGGCTTCCTCCTTGCATGCCGCATAATAGAGGGCACGCAGCAGGATTCTCGTATTCTGGGTGCTGTATGGAAGTCCTGCAATATATACACAGCGTCCTTTTCCATACGCATGGGCTGCCATGTTCACTTCGCCATCGTTATATGCGATGATTTCCGTATCCTCATACAGCGCATAGATATTCTTCATTCCTTCACCGAAATCCAGCGGCTCCACAACATCCTCTGTTATGAAATGCCTGTCCTGCGGTGTATGGAAATATTTATCTGTATGCAGTGTGAAGCCAAGCTCCTTATCCACACCGAATGCATCTGCCATCTGGAAGAAACGCCCGCCATGCTCACAGGCTGTCGGCTCTCCGATTCCTACAAGGCCATGTCCGCTGTATACCCATGCACGCAGCATGCTCACCAGCTTCTCATTTTTCCATATATCACCCCCGGAGAATGCCGTATGCGCATCTCCGGCATTGATGATGACATCAATATCCGCAGGAATACCATTTTCCAGCAGCTCATCAAAGCTGATAAAGACAACATCCACACTGGCTCCACTCAAGGATTCCAGCATCCCGTTATAGGAGTAAATCTGTTTGCAGTACAAACCATGCGCCACCATATAGGCATGCCAGCTGCGTAAGGCTCCCCAGTGATTGAGTATGGCCACCTTCAGCCCGCAGTATGGTGTCTGATCATGTACGATATCGTAAATCTGACGGAATTCCTCACATACCTTTTCAATATATTCTACGAATTTCGGGAACTTATAGGCAAGGCTTGGATATCCGCCATAACCGATACGGTCAATCGGCTTGCGCATGATGGCGCGTCTGGCACTCAGCCAGTTATCCACCGCTTCAATTACCGGATCATTTCCTTCATGAAAGGTATCCGGAAAGAAATACGGAAGGAATCGCCCTTCATGATATTTCACACCGGGAATATCGGAAATCAGACGAAGGGTTGCACCGCCGCCGACACTTCCGACCACAGCATCCAGTCCGATGGAAGAAAAGTATTTACCATACGGCTCGGTACCGATCCAGTTATCACCGAGAAACATCATTGCTTCCTTACCCGCTTCATGTACCAGATCCACCAGCTCTTTAGCCTTACCGCTTACAAAGCGCTGTGTAAAATCAATATACTCCTGATATTCCTTTGTCGGAACACAGAACGTGGAATTATAATAGCCGTTTTGTATAAAAACCTCCGGGCGCAGGCGATAGCCCTTTTCCTGTTCAAATGCCAATATTGCTTCCGTGGATACACTGGCACCATAGCCGCACCAGTCTACGAATTTTTCCTTCGCATAGTTATTGAAAATCAGCGTAAAATGATAGAAGAACGTTGTAAAGCGCACAATATCACAGCGCTTATTCTCTTCCTCCTGCAGCCAGTGTTTCAAATATTCCACAACATAGCCGCTGCTGAACGGCTTGCGTACATCAAACGGTATTTCATGAGGCTTGTCACCCCAGTCATTGGTGATATGATTGTACATCTGTGTCGGATCCCAGAGAATATAGGCAAGAAAGCTGACCGTATATTCATGGAACGGCTGTGCATGATGCACGATAACCGTATGCTGCTTTTGATCCAGCTCCCAGTCATCTGCGGAAATCACAGTCCCACTGGTACGGTCAATAACCTCCCACCATTGCTTGGGATCATGGTCGTAATCCGGTGTGACCTGCTGATCGAAGTATTCTTTGGCAAATGCAATACAGACATCATCTTCGGTTGCCAGTGTATGCGCACTCATCAGATAAATCTGCTGGCATTCCTCCATGTGCTGTTCAGCGAATTCATTATGCCCTCTGGCTACGAAATATGTGGTATATATCTTCGCATCCAGATTCCGGATTCCTTCATCTAGCTTTGTGCCGTCGCTGTCACGGATTGCATCCGCACCCCAGCGCTCCAGCAAATCCTTTGTTTCTTCCAGAAAATTGCTTTCTCCTGGCAATGTAACTCTGCCGAATGTTTTTTTCATAGTCGTGTTGCTCCTAATCTTTCAGACCTCCAAGGCTCATGCCCTGGGTCAGTTTCTTCTGTACACAGATATACAGAATCAAAGTTGGTACCATAACGATAACAAGACCGGCATACATGACACCGTAATTCGCCTGCGAGCGCTGATCCGCCATCAGAAATTTCAATCCGACAGCCAGCGTTGCATTGTCCTTATCCATCAAGGTAAACGCCATGATATACTCATTCCAGAACGCAAGGAACTGGAACAGAATAACGGTAATGATACTTGGTCTGGCCATTGGAATCATGATTTTCGTCATTGTCTTGAAATAACCGCAGCCGTCAATCAGTGCTGCTTCCTCATACGCCTTCGGCAGCGTCTTGAAGTAGCCGCTCAGCAGATAAATCGTGAACGGAAGACTGGTCGCTGCATTCACCAGTGCCAGCATGACCTTATTATTCAGGAACACCTCCACACCGAGCAGTTGATCCGCCTGAAACAGCATCAGATAAATCGGCAGCACAATATAGTTTACATTGACAAACAGGCCTGCCATAAACAGGGCATTGAAGAATTTCTTGCCCTTGAACGGATATCTTGCCAGAACATAGGATGCAGGCAGTGCCAGCACCAGCAGGAAAATCAGACCGAGCACGGTGACAAATACGGAATTGATGAAATACTCTCCCATGCGGGCCTTTTCCATCGCATCAACGAAGTTACTCCAGAGAAACTGCGTCGGCATGGACCATGGATCGCCAACCAGATCCAGCTGTGATTTCACACTGGACAGAAATACCCAGGCAACCGGAACGATGATGCTGATGGCGAATACAATCATCGCCACGTAGACGAATATCTTATACCAGGCATGAGAGGACATTTTTTTCTTATTCATAGCTCACACCTCCTAGAATTCCAGAACATCACGTTCTGTGATTTTGTTCAGTAAACCGGACAGGGCGAAGGAGAAGATAAAGGTGATGACACCGATTGCCATACCATAGGAATAATTTCCTCCGAATGCCTTGTTATACATATAGTTCAGCGGTACTTCACTTCCAAGATCTCCATTCGTATTGATCTGAATGAACATAAAGCTTAGATTGATCGTGGAAATAACGAAGAAGGTCAGTGTTGTTCGGATGTTGTTCCAGATCAGTGGAAGCGTAATCATGAAGAACTGTTTTACCTTTCCTGCCCCTTCCAGAGCAGCCGCCTCATACAGGTTTTCCGGAATGGACGACATACTGGCCATATACATAACCATATAGTAGCCGATTGCCTGCCATACCAGTGCAAAGATAATGGAATATAATATGATACCGGAATCTCCCATCCATTGCTTCTGCAGCATACCCAGACCGATCATTTCAAGAAAACTGTTCAGCAATCCGTTATCCGGTGCATAAATTGCCGAGAAGATACCGGCGATAACAACAATACTTAAAATATTAGGAATGTAGAAGATGACACGGAAGAAGTTTTTCCCTTTGAATTCTTCTCTTGTCAGCAAGGTCGCAAACAGAACAGCGAGTACAACGGTAAACAGCGTCACCATTACAATGATCAGAATCATGTTCTGCATGGATTCAATAAAACGCGAATCGGTAAATAAAATTTTAAAGTTGTTCAATCCTACAAACGGGGCATCGCCGACGATTCCCGTTTTCCCGTACAGAGAGTAACGGAATACGTTGAAGGTAGGAATCACCATAAAGAGAATCACAAGAATAACCGCCGGTGCCAGACAGGCAAAGACAAATCTTCTCTGTGCTTTCTTTTTATTCATTACTTAACCCTCCTTTTCTAAAAAGCAGTGAGCGATTCGCTCACTGCTAGTTCAATAAATCATGCTCACAAATTTATTTTACTGGATGCTCACTAATCGTTTTCCAAGTTTTCACTAATTCACTGTTCCACTTTTCAGCAGTAGTCTTACCAGTATTGATATCATCAGCTGTGAAACATAATACCTTCTTCATGTCTACATCAGGGATAGCCGCAGAGTCAAATGGTGCAAATGCGCCGATAACTGCAGTAACATTCTCGTCATTGTATACATTGTACAGCTCTTTGTTAACGCCTGTCAGTTTTTCTGTGATACCGTTGACAGGTACAACACAGTTGTATTTCAGCATGATGTTTGCGCCTTCCTCAGAATAGATAAATTTCAGGAATGCTTTTGCGTCGTCTTTGTTCTTAGCTTCGGAAGGGATCCAGCACTGCTCTGTAAAGGTCGTGATGGCTTTCTTTCCGTCTTTTGTCAGTGCAGGCACTGCGCTTACACCCCATTTGAAATCCTTCGGAGTTGTAGCTTCCATTTCACCAACTACCCAGCTTCCGTTTGGCATGAACAGAGCCTTACCGTCGATAACAGCCTGCTGGTTCTTTGTGAATCCGTCTTTTACGTTAGCATTTGCAACCGTATTCGGTTCCATGTAATCTTTTACAAGACGTCCGATGGTATCGGTAACTGTCTTACCTTCTTTTGTTTTCCAAGCCTCAGAATCGTAGTTCAGCAGCTTGCTCAGCAGATCCTGTCCGCCGGCTTCCTGAATAACGGAAAGGATTGTGTTATCCAGATATCCTGCTGTTGCATACGTGAACAGAGAAACCTTGCCTTCTTCTTTCAGCTGGTCACCAAGCTTGAACATATCATCCCAGGTCTGAGGAATTTCATATTTCTTTCCTTCGCCAACCAGGTTTGCATTGTAATATAAACCACCAGGTGTATACATGATTGGTGCCAGATAGTTTTTGCCGTCACCATAGAACTGAGATACCGGGTTGTTTACGAAATCCGGATTGATGTTTTTCTTAACATTTTCATCTGCGAATACATCAGAGATGTCTTCCACCTTCTTGCTGTTCAGCTGAGTTTCTGTAAACTGGCTTTGCTGTCCCAGGTTGTAATAAACGATATCGGAATATTCCCCTTTGCTGTTTTCCTTGTTCAGAACTGCTGGTAAGTCCTTCTCAAAACGAAGCTCAATCTTGACATCTTTATTTTTTGCTTCGAATGCCTTCGCCATTTCCTTCCAAACTTCTTCACCGTTTCCTCCAGAGAACGCATCAAATTTAACGATACGTTTTTCGCCGTCACTGCCAGAAGATGCATCATCCTTCTTGCTGCTGCAGCCTGTAACAACGCTTGCGGCCATTAACCCTACACAAGCAAGTGCTACCATTTTTTTCATAATGAATTTCCTCCTTCATCTGGATATGTTTTCCATACCTAAATATTACTGAATGTAAGCGTTTTATGCAATGCATATATTGTTCTGTTTTTTATAGATATTGTTTTTCAAACAATAAAATGCAAGAAACTGTAAATCTTTTCAGAAATCACATTTTTTACATTTCTTTACATTCAAAGACAACCATCATTATATAAGATAAATCGAAGAAAATAAATAGTATTCATACAGTTATTCTTCGATACAAACAAAAATACAAGAAATTTTAACAAGAAATACCAATTTACAAGAACTACATATAAATTAAATTCCTTTTTATTGACGCTGTATATGAAGTCAGTACTTATAAAATAGCTGTACATGATGAAAGAGCAGGCTGGCAACAATCAGAAAACAGGTGACAAATTGTTTATCAGAAAACATACAGTCAGCAGGTTGCACAGAAGCATAGCCGCTTTTCTGCACGACATTCCACACCCTCCGGTTTCCATTTTTTCCATTTTTTATTTTTGTGTCAAAATCGTGCTATAAAATCGTGCTATACTATAGATAGAGAGGAGGGATTTTCATGAAGTACGCCAGCTATCTCTATTATTTTCTATATCCGTATCTGATGCTGTTATCTCAATATCCTATTCATACCGCCTATAAGAACATGATGCAAACATATGATTTCACCGAGTACTATCTCGTCTTCTGCAGTATTTTTCTTCTGACTGGTATCTCCGTATTCCTCCTGTATCACTGTTATCAAGCGATACAGCCCCGTATACGCTATGGAATCGAGCTTGTAAACCTCATTCTTCTCGGCTCGTACGTTTACAGCTTTTTCAGCGGAAATCAGCTTCTCCCGGTATTCTCCATCCTTCTGGTCAGTGACTTTGCTCGGGGATTGACCATGGTGTACGCCGGCTTTACTCTCTGTGATATTATCAAAGGCGCCATTTCAAAAATTCATCCTGTTTCATAGTATTATCATACGGTATCCGCAGAGGATACCTTTTTCAACCTGCAGGTTTCTTGTCCAGTTTTTTCATATAATTGCCACAAAGAACGTTACACATTTCCTTTTTCCACTCTTTCCTATATAATGAACGTTAGAAGGTGAAATTATGAAACAGAATGTGAACGTACTATTGATTGTCTGTGATCAGTTTCGGGGGGATGCTTTATCCTTTGCGAACCATCCGGATGTTAAAACCCCTTATCTGGATTCCCTGGCTGCGGCTGGTGTCTTTTTCTCCCATGCTTATTCAGCCACGCCAAGCTGTATCCCCGCACGGGCCGCCCTGATGACGGGAAGAAGTCAAAAGCGGCATGGACGCGTCGGTTATCTTGACGAGGTGGAGTGGCGTTATCAGCATTATATGGCTGAGGAATTTTCAAACAGCGGCTATCAGACGCAGTGCATAGGCAAGATGCATGTACATCCTCCAAGACTGACCTGCGGCTTTCAGAATCTGCAGCTCCACGACGGTTATCTGGGCTGTTATCGCAGCCTGGATATTCCGCACTGGATGCATCAGGATGTCAGTGATGATTATTTGCAGGATCTGCGCAATGTGCTGGGAGAAGATGCAGACATCAATACCAGCGGAGCGGAATGCAATTCCTGGGTAACGCATCCCTGGATTTATGAAGAGCGCCTGCATCCGACCAACTGGGTTGCAGATAAAAGTATTCGCTTTTTAAAAACACGGGATCGCACCCGGCCGTTTTTCCTCATGTCCTCCTTTGTTCGTCCGCATCAGCCCTTAGATCCTCCTAAAGCATATTTTGATATGTATAAGGATAAAGAGCTTCGCTCACCGGCTAGCGGTGACTGGGATCCGCAAAACGGAGCAGGTGCGGCTGGCAGAATTTCAGACTCCATATACGGCTGCTGTGATGCTGCTATGCGAAAGGATGCCATGGCCGGCTACTATGCGGCAATCACCCATGTTGACCATCAGCTGGGCCGCATCCTGACAACGCTGAAGGAAGACGGCGTCTATGACGATACCATCATCTTGTTTACCAGTGATCACGGAGAGATGCTGTTTGACCATAATTTATGGCGCAAGGTCTTTCCATATGAAGGAAGCACCCATATTCCGTTCCTTGTGCATATCGGTAAGCATATAGCGGATATCGTACCACATACTGTCAATGGCATTACGGAGCTGCGCGATGTCATGCCGACGCTGCTGGATCTGTGCGGGCTGCAAATCCCCCATACGGTGGATGGATGCTCTTTGAAGGATTGTATCCTGCAGGAAGCTGAATCTGTGCGAAGCTATCTGCACGGAGAACACAGCTTTCACGATAAGCTCTCCAATCACTATATCGTTACTCAACAGGATAAATTTATATGGTACAGTGAAACAGGCGAGGAACAGTATTTTGACCTGAGCCGGGATCCGCAGGAAACACACAACGCCATCCTGGATGAGGAGTATCAGTCACGTATAAGCGAGCTTCGTGGCATCCTCATTCAAACACTAGAGAATCGAGAGGAAGGGTTTAGCGACGGCACCAGACTGATCTGCCGCAAGGCACAGGACATCCTACAGAATGTGCATGATTACTAACCGCAGGAAACTGCGGTTTTTTTATGCCCTGGGCAACCTGCTGTTGATACATACAGCAGTATGATGGATAACGTGCTGCATATCTGTTTACCTTGAAGACCTCACCCTCATGATAAAGTCCAAGAGCCAATGCAGCCACAATAAAAAAACAGGCGGCATGCATATGAATGGAAAGCACAGGCAGCCTCCTGTACAAAGCATGAGTAGACAAGAGTCGGGTATTCCATTGTACGGATAACATCCAAGAAGGTCTGCGCCGATATGGGTTCCTTCTTACTTTAGGTGTTGGAAAAGGGAGAATTCAACTTCTATTGATAATTACAATAGTGTTACATTCTCCCTTTTTTAAATTTACCCTCAGTTGAGTAAGAACTTCGATATCATCACAGACATTTTCCAGCTTTCCTACGCATGGAAACTGAAGCACATGGTATCCGAGCGTTTCTACCGTCCTTTTTTTACCGGATTTTTCGGCTTGTAAATACGGAAGATAACTCCCTCTGCCATATTCTCTCCGACAACCTCATAGCCATTGGCACTGACAACCTTTGCCACAATCGACAGACCCAGACCGAATTTTCCGCCCTTTCCCATCTCATACGGCTTAAACAGCACCTTCAGGCGATCCTCATCCATACAAGGTCCGTCATTGGAAATGGTCAGACCCTCTTCCTCACTCAGATGGATATCAATCGTTGTTTTCGCATACCGCAATGCATTTTCAATAATATTCTCCACGACTACGCGCCACGGCTCTGCCAGTCCGTCAAAGTAAACCTCCTCTAGATTTGTCAGGATCTGAATATCCGAGCGGATGAATCTGGTGTTCTGCACAACCGTTTCCACGATTTCCTCCATATTGGAGCCGATTCCCTCACAATCCTGAGAAATCAAATATTCCACGCGGTTCATGAACAGCAGGGAATGTACCTTCTGTTCCAGCCGGTCGGCATTTTCAATAATAACATCGACGCTTTTCTCCAGTGTATCATACGGATAAATACCGTCCTTGATGCTTTCACCGTAGCTTTTGATCGTCGCAATCGGTGTTTTCAGGTCATGGGAAATATTGTGAATCATTTCTTCCTTCGTCTTTTCCTGCTTGCGCAGCTCTTCCCGCATGCTTACAAGTGCATCCGCCAGCTCGCCGATCTCATCCCGCCGGTTTACACGCAGGTCCGCATCCTTGCCAAGCTTGACACGTTCGATATAGTTTCGTATCTGATTCAGGGGGTGAATCAGCGTCAGTACCCACATCATCATAATGATGAAGAAGAAGCCGACAACTATCACCGTGATATAGACAACGCTGTTAATCAGTGAGTTCTCCAGCTTGCCCATATTGTCGCTGTACATCTTGCTAACAAGCAGCTGGTCATCTGCCACCTTGTAAATGCTGTAGTAGGAATCCCGATCTCCGCTGACCTTCTTCACGATTCCGTGATGAATCTTATCGCCTGCCGTATAACGGGCATTGATACTCAGAATGTCCTGTGCAATGGCTTTCCATTCAGAGCTGTTCAAATCCATATCCGAGGTGTTTTTACCTGCCAGCGTAACATGCGTGGCACCATCCAGCGTCTTATCCACCCGCACCATAAAGATATCGATACCGGCTGCGGAGTTGATCAGCTGGCGCTGTTCATCATTGGTACTATCACTCATAGCCCAGCTTTGCAGCGTCGAATCCAGAGTACCATACATCTGTTCACGTATCACAGTGGTCACATTGCCGTTGATGTAGACAAAGAAGAAGACCGCAAAAAATGTGACAAAGAAAAAGATTAGGGCAAACAGCTGCTGTGTCAGTGACAGCCGCTTGACAAATTCATTAAAACGCTTCATTATCCTAAACGGTATCCGTAACCGTAAATGGTATGAATGTTCAGATTCGGAAGCTTCTTACGCAGTCTTCGCAGCGTATCATCCACAACACGGTCACTTCCGAAATAATTTTCCTCCCATACACTGGTCAGAATCTTATCCCGGTTGAACGCCATTCCCTTGTTTTTGATAAACAGCATCAGCAGATCAAATTCCTTGGTTGTCAGATCGATTTCCACACCGTGATCAAACACCTTGCGCTGTTCCTCATCCAGCTCATAGCCGTCCACCATGATCCGGTTGTTGTCATCCTTATAGACGCGCTTGATGACATTGTTTACACGCAACACCAGCTCCTTTGGGGAAAAGGGCTTCGTGATATAGTCATCGCTTCCTTTTTCCAAACCGATGATACGGTCAAATTCCTTATCTCTGGCAGACATGAAAATAACAGGGATATCCCTCCCCTGAAGGCGGATTTCCTCAATCAGATCAAAACCGCTCTTGTCATCCAGCATGATATCCAGAATCCATAAATGCACATCATCATCCATTACATGCGCACTTGCTTCTTCATATGTATAATAAGAACGTACTTCATAGCCTTCCTTTTTTAAATACTGATTCACCAGGTCGTTGATGGCCTTTTCATCCTCGACAACGCAGATTACTTTCTTCATTAACATCACCTCATACCCCTATTTTAGACTAAATTATGTGAAAAAAAAAGCTATTTTTCAAAGTAGCTGCTTTTCACATGGATTTCTCACATTTGCCGCTGTGTTTCCACTCAATTTCCGACATTTCTCGACATTTCCCGGGAAACGTAAAAAGACTCCCCCAAAAGGTAGCTACTCATAAAACAGTATCAACCAACAAACTGAAATAGGGTAGCTGCCATACAGGGTGCAGAAAAGTAGGCGTATCGTCAAAGCGATACGCCTATTTTTTGCATTTAAGCTATTGAAGCAGACGGCTTGTTGTCATTTCTACAATCGATTAAGTAAATTGACTCGCCAATCATGTTTTCATACCCAGCAGCTTTAACAATTTGTTCCGAATAAAGATATTCACTTTCAGAGAAGCAAAATATTGCAATCAAGCTACCATCGCTACAATTTGCAGCTTCGTATATCTTCACTTGTGTAAATACATGTGCTAATGCTGAGTTGCTCGCCAATTTAAACTCGACAATACTTTGATTTTTTTGCCCCATTGAAATTATGAAGTCGGCTTGTCCTCTTCCGTTATTAGGCTCTGCGTCTACTTTATAGTTCGTACCATACCAAACAAAGCGGAAGAGTCTTTGCAAATCATTTTCCTTTGCAATTTGTTTCCCTTTAACATATAGATTTTTGTATCCGTCGCAATCTTCAATTATATGCTTAAAAAACTTTAATCTTTGTTTTGCTCCTCTCTTGCCGACAGATATTCGTCAAATTGATAATTTGAATTTTCAAAAATGGATATTATGTTTTTGGAAGACACTAACAGACGCTCTAATTGCAAATTTAATTCTGTCATACACTTTAAGCGTATTTCATCTGTGTCAGCTTCTCGCAATTTGATATAATAATCATATAGTTCTGGATATTCCCTTACCAACTCACTAAAAGCTTCTTTCTCAATTTTGCTTATGGACTTTTCTTTGATAGGCTTCCTATTTCTCCTTTGGTTTTCTTCATACCGTCTAACAGCTAATCCAATATAATTATTAACATATGCTCGTAAGGTATCATTTTCAATCACCGTGCGAATGCGGTCATAACTGTTGTAAAAATCAGCTTTGTTTATTGAGGGTTCATCTTCACGCAAAATGTCAAAAGGAGTTAGCAGAACATATTCTGGTATTCCTTTTTCATCATACACAAAAGGAAGTGCAAACTCTTTGCTAATAAAACTTTCAGTATCATAATTGAAATAAGCTTTATCAACAGGAAAGTACAGTTTACAAGGGACTACACAGGGTAGGTATCTGACGGGAGGGGTTCCACCCGTCAGATTTTCCATGTGATATTCAAGCTGTCGCTTGTGGCGGCTACGGTGGTAATCATCAAATCCACCACACGCCGCTTGTCGTCAAAAGATACATTCTCCCAAGTGTCGAGGTAGCCGGAAATCTGGCTGACCTGTTCCGGGCTAATGGCTTCCACCGTTAGTTCCGCTATCCTCGCCAGAAGGTCCTGCTTGCGCCCGTCCAGTTCTGCTATCTTCACATTCACATAGGAGAGCAGGACATTGTTTGCACCCGTCAGACTGTCCACCAGCTTTTCAATCTCGCTGTCCACATGGGCAAGATCCACTTGCAGGGCGGCAATTTTCGGGTTTGCCTTTGCCGCTTTCTTTCTGCCTGTCAGCGTCTTGTAGCTTGCCAGTTTCTTTATCATCTGCTGATAAACAACCGTTTCCAGCTCCGAAGTGATGATTTTCCCGCACCCGGCACAGCTTTTATTGTCCAGCCGCTTTGTGCAGCGGAGATATTGCTTTCCCACAGGATTGTTAATGCTCATAAGGGCATACCCGCAGTTTCCGCACTTGATTTTTCCCGCCAGCCATGTATGGGTGGCTTTTCGGGCAGACTGGATTTTCATGTTGTTCATCAGCTTCTTGCGGCAGGTCAGCCAGATGTCGGAGGGGACAATGCCCTCATGGGGAGCCAGTACCAGCATTTGGTCTTTCAAGTCGTTCTTTTTGCTGGGCTTCACATCCCGCCCTTGATACAGATAGCAGCCGTTCATGCCAGTAAAATCGGCAGCGTCATTGACAATGACTGTTCCTTGACTTTTGAAAAATTCGTACACATCAAGGTCTGCCTGCACATAGACAGGATTGCGTAACATCTGCGCCAGCGTGGGGCGTATCAGCTCTTTGCCATGGAACAAAATGCCCTGTTCGGCAAAGTACCGGGTAATGTCCCCGTAGGAGGTAGTGGGCTGGGCGTACATCTCAAACATCAGCCGGATATTTGCCGCTTCGTCTGGATTTACCACCAGCTTTTTTGTGTTGATACCGTCCATCTTAATCGGCTCTGTATGAAAGCCGTAAGGGGCTTTCCCACCCATCTTGAAGCCTCGCTGGCTGCGGGAATAGTAAGCGTCCGTTACCCGCTTCTGTATGGTTTCCCTCTCAAGCTGGGCGAACACGATACAGATATTCAGCATCGCCCGCCCCATCGGCGTGGAGGTGTCAAACTTCTCCGTAGAGGACACAAACTCCACATTGTACTGTTGGAACAGCTCCATCATGTTGGCAAAGTCCAGAATAGAACGGCTGATACGGTCGAGTTTGTAAACCACGACCTTTGCAATCAAGCCCCGCTTGATGTCCCGTACCAGTTCTTGAAACTTCGGACGGTCTGTGTTTTTGCCGCTGTACCCTTTGTCTGTGTATTCCTTGCAGTTACCGCCTTTCAATTCATATTTGCAAAATTCAATCTGGCTTTCAATGGAAATGCTGTCCTTTTTGTCTACCGATTGTCTTGCATAGATTGCGTCTATTCGATTGTTCATATTGTCGCTCCTTTTCTTAAAAAAGAAACGGAGCTGCTGACAGTTTTATTATACCGCCAGCAGCCCCGCAAATCAATGATGGCTTCGGAAAACCTTATGCCCCGGCTTCCTCACTCTGCCGTTTGTCGGCATACTTGCGGAACACCTCATAAAGCTGCTGTTCCAGCTCCCGGCGTTTTGCCGCTTCCTGCTCCGGCGTGAACACCGGGGAGAGATTTTCCAGCGTGATTTCCTTTCCCTGAAAAGTCACGACTTCGGTTTCTTTCTTGTATCTGATATGCTCCATAGTACCTCCATATTTAATTTTCAAAGTGCAGTGCCGCCATGCTGCGGCGTGAAATGTTTTCTGTCATCAATCACCGTTCCCTTGTGTGCCGCTGCTGCCGTTTCAGTTCTGCCAGCACCTCCGGCGGGATACGGTCTACCAGCCGCTGAATGTCTTTCAGCTCGCTTTCCAGCTTTGCCCGTTCCATCGTATCTTTCATCTTGCCTTTTTCGCTGGCTTTGGCTTTGGCTTCCAACTGTTCATTTTCTGCCAAAAGGTCGCTTATCGTGACCTTGTATTTTTTGAGCTGACCGGAGAAGTTCTCCATCTGCGGAAACCACTTTTTCAGCAGGGAGAGGGCTTCCTCTTTTTTCTTTCCAGCATTCAGCGGGTTAATACCGTCCAGCGTGGCTTCAATGGCTCTTGCCTGTTTGGAGAGATTGACCGCCTGTTTGAACAGACGGGTGGGGATATGCTTCCTGCCTGTCTTACTGGCACTTTCCCCACGCTCCAAGTCGGGATATTTCTCCACCATATAAGCGTGAAAATCGTCCTGCCATTTTGTGAGGTTGGCTCTATTCCCTATAATCTCCTTTGCACACAGGCGGTTGTCCTCTGTCAGCGGAACAAAGACCAAATGTAGGTGGGGTGTTTTCTCGTCCATGTGTACCACCGCCGACACGATATTTTCTTTTCCTACCCGCCCGATTAAGAAATCAGCCGCCCTCTGGCAAAATTCCTGTATCTCCTTTGGGGATTTCTTCTTGAAAAACTCCGGGCTGGCGGTAATCAGCGTATCCACAAACCGGGTGCTGTCCCTGCGGGTGCGGCAGCCCGCTTGTTCAATACGGTTCTGGATAAAGTGGTAGTACCTGCCCTCTGGCTTGACGATGTGGAAATTGTACTTGCTCCGGCTGGTGTCAATGTCGGGATTGCTGGCGTACTGTTCCTTTTGCCGTTCGTGATGGGCTTCCAGTGGTCTTGCCGGATTGCCCTTGTGTTTTTCAAATCGCAAAATTGCATGTTGTGCCATGAAACTCCTTTCCCCATTCCGTTCCTTTCCGGGACTTTTCCACAGGAAAATCCCGCAGAAAATATCTCGGATAGGAAGGGAATGGATAGAATATAAATCAATATTTTTATTTCTGTATTTCTATATACCGTCCGATTTTCGTACTTCAAGAGGATTGATTATCGTACTCTATGAGTGCAGTTTTCAGTCCTCTGGCGTTCCATAACTGGATTTCTTGAAGTCGGTGTTTGGAACCGCTTCGTAGGATTTTGGGTAAATGCGGTTGGGTTTTCCACAGCCCTGCTTCTGGATTTCCACCAGTCCGGCATATTGCAGCTCCCGCAGGGTATTGACCGCCTTCTGCCGCCCGCAGTGGAGCAGCTCCACTACCTCGTTAATGGGATAGTAGAGGTAAATGCGCCCGTATTCGTCCGCCCACCCGTTTTTTCGGGATAGGTCTGTCCGGCGCAGGATAAAGGCATACAGTACCTTTGCTTCGTTGGACAGTGGCGTGAATGTGGGGGCTTCAAAAAGGAAATTCGGAAGCCGGGTAAAGCTGACCGCCTTTTCCGGCTGATGGATATAAATGGTGTTTGTCATATCGTGTTTTGTGGACGGTTAGAAGCCCGTTTCCGGGAGCAGGCGGTAGTTTCTATTGCCTGCCCCTGTTCTGTGCTTGCAAAGCCTTGTAAATCAAGGACTTTTCAGCCCCTAACTGTCCACAGTAGACCTCCTTTTCCGTTCACTTTCTGTTTTCTGCCGCCTGTGAACTCCGGCGGCACAGTCGGGACAGTATTTCGCCCGGTTGGACTTTGGGACGAACACTCTGCCGCAGACCGCACAGCGTTTTAGCTCCTTATCCCGGAAAATCTCTGCTTCCAGCGTTCCGATTTGCGGCAAGACCGACCAGCGGAACCACTTACAGCAGACCGAGAAAGAAATGGTCTGGGGGCAGGTGTGGGTATCCCCATCGTCAAGGAGCATACAGTTCCCGTCCTCATAACAGCAGCACTCCCGGCGGATCAGGGCGTTTGCCTGTTTCCTCTGTGCCGGTGTCATGCGGTAAAGGGAACCGTCCGGCTTGCGCTCTATGGGCGGCAGTCGTTTATATGGGTTCTCTTTCATGTGTTCCCTCCATTTTTCCTTAGCCGTTCTCCCCGAAAAGGCTTCCTGCCTCGTCGTCGCAAGCTGCGTATCGTTCGTTTCACCGCAAGCGGCAAAACTCACTCGCTCCGCTGCTCCTCCTCTCCCCACAAAGCCATGCGGCTTTGCGGGGATCCCGACAATGGCGGCGTGTTCCGGCGTTGGCACGCTCCCCGGACTTCGGGACATTTTGTCCCGAAGTGGCTCGTTGCGGTGCTTCCCCTGCCGGGGTATTCCTTTTCGGACGGTCATTCGGTTTTCAAGGTGCGGCTCATCGATGAACTACCCTAAGTCTACACCTAAAAGACCGCCCGTCCCGTATATCCGAAAGGTAGGAAATCCGCCCAAAAAACTGCCTATTTCCACGCTCTCGGAATTGTGGTAAAATGATAAGTACAAAGAGACAAATCGGCGTTTGGAAAGGGGGAAGCCTATTTGATTGAGTTACAAACAGGAAAGATTACTTTCCCTGAACTGAATATAACAGTATCACCGTTATTGCATTATGCTGACTTTATTTCTGATTTTCCAAAAGATAAAATCACACAAATCAGAGATATGAGAAATGGATATATATGGTACGATATAAAAGAAAAAGTTTATGACAACAAAATCCCTGTTTATTTTTGCTTCAATCCACAGAAAAATCTTGAATTTGTTAATCTATATCCGCAGCACTTTGACTTAAATGCTATTCTGCATTGGGAATGCTGGACACCCGAAGAAGCTCAGAAAGATAAAAGGTATTGTGATGAATGGCTCATGAGGTTTTGTGGTTTGAAGAACGAAGAAAACTTGTTTTCATGGGGTTCTATTTCATCTTACTTTGACCCGCGCTCGTGCAGTAGTGGTATTTGTATTCATTACACAGAACAGAAATAAATTAAAACATGAGAAAACAGCTATTCCCATTTATTGGGCAGACAGGGGGGAGAGCATGGAACTATCCATACAGGAACGCCTAAAAGACCTGCGTGTGGAACGAGGGCTGACGCTGGAACAGCTTGCGGAGGAAACTCATCTTTCCAAATCTGCTTTAGGCAGTTATGAGGGAGACAATCTCAAAGACATCAGCCACCATGCCCTTATCCAGCTGGCAAAGGTTTATGAAGTGACCGTTGATTACCTGCTGGGACGCTCTAAAACAAAAAATCACCCAAATGCCGATCTTGCAGACCTGCATTTGAGTGATGATATGATTGAACTGCTGAAAAGCGGGCGGGTGGATAATTCCCTCTTGTGTGAACTGGCGGTACACCCGGATTTTCCCCGGCTGATGGCTGACCTCGAAATCTATGTGAACGGTATTGCTGGCAAACAAGTGCAGAGTGCAAACGCCATTGTAGATGCTGTAAGCGCAACCATTATGAAGCAGTACAATCCCGGCTTGTCCGACCCGCAGTTACGACAGCTTATCGCCGCCCATATTGACGATGACAGCTTTTGCCGCTATGTGATACAGCAGGACATAAACGGCATAGCCCTCGACCTGCGGGAAGCACATAAGGACGATTTTTTCAGCGTCCCGGAGGACAATCCTCTGGAAGATTTTTTGCAGACCGCCGAGGAAACCGCCAGCCCAGACAGCGACCCGGAGCAAGCAGCTTTGGCGTTTATCTGTAAGCGGCTCAAATTGAATTTGAAAAAGCTATCCGAGGAAGAAAAGAAGTGGCTGAAAAAGATTGCACAGAAGTCGGACTTGCTGAAAAATCCAAACCCACAGCGGGGGAGAAAGTAAGAGAGCGACAAATCGGGAGTTGCTATGAGGTAATTATCATGGAAAGGAATATTGAGTATATACAGCTATTTATGGAATACGAATCTGATGATATGCCGATGGTATATTTTTATGAAGTCGATGTGAATGATGACCGTTTTGCCCTAAGAGCGATAGAAATTTTTGTAGACAGGACAGTAAAGTTTTATAATGACCTATATTGTGATGTTGTAGAAGTGTGTCCAATTCCAACCGTTGATGAATTAAACGAAAAGGTTTGGGGAGAGGGCTTTTATGCAACTATTATTTCTAAAGGTAAATTTGACGAAATATGGAATACAGGAATTTATAACGAAAGCCTAACGGCTACTTAACATTCCCATTTATCGAGGGAGATAGCAAATCCAGCCGAGCCAGTCAACGGTCAAGATGAACGGCGCACAAATGCGCCGCCATTGACAGCCCCGCCCGCCTTTGCTGATGGGCAATCAAGGCGGGAAAGCCCTAAAACGGCTTCCCGCCCATTTCTAAGAACTGATAAGTCAGATTTGCTGAAAAATCCAAATCCACAGCGGGGACGGAAGTAGAGAACAATAAATAAGAATTTACAGGAGGAAAATCAATGGAAAATTTAATTAAATTTTTGGAAGAAAAGATAACTGATAAAATGCCGGTGGAAGGAATTGTTGATGTGTTTGAGCAGATGTGCAGCACACCTCTTGAAGAAGATATGGTTTTATTTGAAACCGGAACATTTACTGATTTTTCAAAAGAACCGTTTTTTCAAATTTCATTAGTACGACAGTTTTCAAATGATGATGAAGAGTTTTATCAAATCCATGTGGACATCTTGTATGAGCCAACCGCTGAAAATAAAATTTTCAGCGAAACAACATGGGACGAAGATTTAGACGAAAATATATTTGACTATATCAGAAAATCAGCGTCGTTTGCTTATGCAAGAAATCATGAATACATCGAGGTAAAAATATATATGGACGAAACTTAACTTCTCATTTATCAGGGAGATAGCAAAGCCCTAAAATGGCTTCCCCGCCCATTCCAATTTTGAGAGAAAAATCTGTTTGCTTTTTTGTGAGTGTGTCCACAAGTTCGGGACATTTTGTCCCGAAGTCCGGCGTGGGACGAGGAACGGGGGCTTTCATATACGCCCTGTCTGCTGACGAAACCAGCCCTGCGCTTGCGGCTCCACGACACGCAATCACAGCCCTGTTTTCCTGCTGCTTCAAATGCCCTTGCCCGACCCGGCGGCAACCTCATTTTCGCAGCAACGCCGACAGAGCGTATAACACACTACACTTTGCTACGCAAAGTCGTGTGCCAAAAGGGGGCGTTGCCCCCTTTGGAAACCCCGGACAACAAAACAGGCTGAATATCTCGCACTTTCCCGGTGCTTGATACTCAGCCTTTATTTGTTGTCAGCAGCCCCCGTTTCGTGGTCTGGGTGTAGTTCCTTGTAAACTGACCTAAAGAGTTTTATAAACTGTGGTTGAATATATTCTTTGGCAAACTGTTCAGTATACTCGCATAGAAATCCTTTTATCAGATTTACTGTTAAGTCACTAATTTTATCTTTTCCGCTGCCATCATAAAGAAGCATTGCTTTTTCAATATGCTGGGATTGAGATATGCCATGTGTATTTAATGCAAATGATATATTCTCATACAGAAACTTAGCATATTTATCTCCCAATGCTAACCCCTTATTTCCGACTAACGCATATCCAAGCCAATTATTAGGTACTTCGCTAAAATTAAACCATGCATTGATTTCTTTTTTTGATAGCCCTTGCTCTGCTTTCATGTAAAGGAAATGAAAATAACGGATAATTTGATTGTGTAACTCTTTATAAACATTTTTTTCACTATTAAATATCAGCATTGGGTCAATGAACAGAGGAATATCACATACTAAGGATATATCGACTGCGCCATAGTCTTTTATCAAGTCACTACTAACTTGAAATTTTTCAGAGAAAAACATGGCATTTGTCCTCCGTTTCCTAATTTTTCTACTATAATGACATTATACTACTATTACTTACACTTGTCACGCAGTAGAACGCCATTTTAAGGGGTACGCGTATAAAACCCTTTCCTACCCTCATTTTACCTTTGCAAAGCCGCATGAATAAAGGCTTTCTTAGCCCCTACTGCGTAACAGAAAACCCCATAATTTAGAGAGGGCGCAAGCGGTCTATCCGTTTGCGCCCTCTTGATTGTCCCATAGCAAGGACATGAAAAGCCGTCAAGGGCGGGCGCAGCCCGTTTATCTTGACCCTTGACGGTTTTTCATGGCTTTGCTATTTGCTCGGCGGCTGATAGTCCAGTCGGAACTTCAAAACCGCCATGAGCAGCTTTGCATTTAATCGCTCTTGCATATCGGCGTTTCCTCCGCTTAATCTGCCTATGTAGGCTTTGTGTTGTTCCTGTACCGCAAGGAGCGCGGCGGTATCGCCTGTGATTGCTCTTTCAATCACTTCATAGGGAACAAGGTTGTATTTGCTGTTCCTCATCATTCATCTTCTCCATTTCTGTCCGCAACTGTTTCAAAGCTGCGTTTTTCTGATAGTTGACCGTTGTGCGTGGCTTTCCCAATAACGCCCCAATCTGCTTATCTCTTAATTGCAGATAATAGCGCATAAGGATAATTTCCCGCCGACGTTCCGATAGGCACAACAAGGCTTTTGCTAACTTCTCGCTGTCAATAATAACCGTCTGCCCGTTGACTGCAAAGGCAGTCGACTTGTCCTGTAAGACAAAGTATTCGTCTACACTGTGAGGCGCAAAAGACGTGTTCTATTGCAAGTATTCAAAGGATATCTCGCGCTGTGTTCTGTGTTTCCTTTCCCTGTAATAATTACAGGCTTCATTGTGCAATACAGCTTTGCAAAATGCGTAAAAGCGGCGTTCGATACTTTCTCTGTATTCTGTGGATAACATCATTCTCACCCCCTTTCCGTTTGGAATGAGGGCTATAACAAAACCGCCTGTGCAGCGCAAAACTGAACAGACGGTTATGCTATATAATGTGATAATGCATTTATGATGATGTGAGAGTTCCTCTTGATAGTCGCAATATCCCGTAGGTAGGAACGGGCTTTTTTTGATAAGCTACTGATTGGAAAACAGTATTGATATAAAGCGGACATAGCGATACCTCCTTGATACCGCCATGTCCTTAAAAATGGGCGACTTTATCACGTCCCCGCAAATCCAATTCTGCAAAAGGAAAACGGCGGCTTTATTTTCATAAAACTGTCGCCTAATGCTGCAACCGCAATTCGCCAACAAGCAACGGTTTTATAAGTTGCAATCTGTCAGCAATCACATAGGTTGTCAAAAAAGTAAAGAGCCGACAACCGCATTTTATATCTGCGTGTTATCGGCTCTGCGTCTTTGCGTCTGGCTCTTTGATAACTGACGTATTTAGTTGTTTTACATTGATTAAGGTTTCCTGCTTGCACTTCGGGCAGTATAGAGGGAAGTTTTCAAGTATCGTATCTTCCCGTATTTTCAACCTCGTTTTACTTTGACATATGGGGCATATTACCCATTCGGTACTCATGTTAAATACCCCAATCCTGACTGATCATTTGCAGTTCTACCATGTGAGGATATATTTTCCCTGTTTTCATCAGTTCTTCCGGCAATCCCTGTTCCGCAACGGAACCGTCCGAAAGAACAACTACTTTATCCGCGCCGCTTACGGTACGCATACGGTGGGCGATAACAAGTACGGTCTTATCCTTTATCAGCCTTGACAAAGCAGCCTGTATCAATGTTTCGTTTTCCACATCAAGGCTTGCCGTTGCTTCATCAAGTAAGATGATAGGAGAATTTTTGAGGAAAGCGCGGGCGATTGAAATACGCTGCCTTTCACCGCCGGACAGTTCACAGCCGTTTTCACCAATCATACTGTGATAACCGTCCGGGAGCTTTACCGCAAATTCTTCACAATTTGCTAATCTTGCCGCTGCAATCACTTCTTCATCTGTTGCGTCCTTTCTGCCTATTCTGATATTTTCCATGATTGTATTGTTAAACAGCGTCACGTCTTGAAACACGATAGAGTACAGTGATAACAGTGTTTCCGGCTCTATTTTCGATATATCCATACCTCCGACAGTGATATTACCTTTGCTTATATCCCAAAACCGGGCGGCAAGACGTGACACCGTAGTTTTGCCGCCGCCGGACGGTCCGACTAAAGCGGTAACTTCTCCTTGTTTTGCCGTAAAAGACACATCTTTCAATACGGTTTCCCCGGTATTATAAGCAAATCCTACATGGTCGAACACAATATCATAACCTTTATTTGTTAGTGTATTGCCGCCCGTCTGAACTGGCTGGTCAAGGATTTCATTCATGCGGTCTATGTTCGTTTTTGTGGATATTACTGCGGCAAGGTTTTGTAATGCGCCCTCCAGCGGGGCATACAGCCTTGAAGCTACAAGCAGAAACAGAAAGAACAGCGGAATATCAATCTCCCCTTGAATGAGCAGCGCAGAGCCTACAAGCGCAACCGTAGCAATTCCAAACTTTAATATCAATGTTGAGGAAACAACAAAAAGTGCCGTTCCAAGTTCTGTTATAATGTGCCGTTTTTCCACATAATCAATTTTCTTGTTTAGTCCTTTTAGGTAGTTTTCTTCCGCATTATTCGCCTTTAAGTCCTGTAAACTTTCGATACACTCCTGTACGCCACTTTCAAGCGTGACATTTGCCGCTACGGATTTACGGTTGAAATATTCCTGTATGCGGGCTGAAAAGAATACGATTGTAAATGCAATCGGCAAAACCCAAACAGCCGCAAGAGCCATACGCCAATCATAAGAAAAAAGACAAATTGCAATCAGCGTTGTTGAAATAAGGGAGCCTGCCAAAGCAGGTACATAATGGGAAAATGCCTGTTCAAGTGTGGCACAATCGCCCATAATGGAATTTGTTAAATCGGCAAGGTCTTTTTTTTCAAAAAAGGATAAGGGGATTTTGCGGAGCTGCTCTGCTAACGAAATGCGTCTTACTCCGCTTTCCACATAAGTCGCTAAATAGGTGGCGTTATATTGAAACCAAGTTACAACAAAGATAAGGCATAAGCAAACCAAAGCGCCCACCCCATAGAAAGCAATGCGGCTTCCATTTACGCCCCCGTTCATGGTGTCAATGACAAAATTATAGAGCAGCCCCACCGGAAGCATAAAGGATATATCCTGCAAAACGCAAGCAATACAGCCTTTTATTAAATCGACAGCTCCTTGCCTTGATAACGCAAATCGTCTTTGCAATGTTTTAATCATGCTGTTACCTCCTTTGCAATTTTCCATTCTGCCGCTTCGGAATAATTTTTCCACATTCTTGTAAATATGCCGTTTCTCTCTATCAACTCATTATGCGTGCCGCTCTCGACAATCTCACCGTCCTGCATTACATAAATACAATCCGCACCTGTGATTGACGATAGCCTGTGTGCAATCATAATGACTGTTTTTTTCTTTGAAAGTACGGATAAAGCCTGTTGTACGCGCACCTCATTATCGGGGTCGGCAAATGCGGTCGCTTCATCCAGAATTAGGATAGGCGCATTTTTCAAAATTGCGCGGGCAATCGCTATTCTTTGCTGTTCACCGCCGGACAGGTACACGCCGTTTGTACCCACAACTGTATCAATGCCATTCGGTAATTTTTCGATAATATCCAGGCATTGTGCAGCTTCCAGTGCATGAGCGATTTCTTCGCGTGTAGCGTTAGGCTTTGCCATACGCACATTTTCCAATATGGACGCTTTGATAAGACGGCTATTCTGAAATACAAAGGACACCTTATTCATCAATGTTTCCTTTGGAATGTCGCGTATGTCGATATTCCCTATCAGTATGCGCCCTTTTTGCGGGTCAAAAAATCTTGTTACAATATTTGCAAGGGTCGTCTTGCCGCCGCCGGACGCACCTACCAATGCAATCACCTGTCCCGGTGCAACCCGAAGTGACACATCATTCAGCGCGTTTTTTTCTCCATCATAGCTGTAACTAACGTGTTCTAATGTAATTCCATTGTCTTTAGGGGTATTATTCACGCTGCTTTCAGACAATGGTTTTTCGTTTAGCACTTCATCAATTCTGCCTAACGCGTCCCCTACAATCATTGCGTCCTCGCTCATAAACATAATTTTTGTGAGTGTTATACCAATGACAGGAGTAATCACAATATAGAAGATAAGGTTTAGCAGCAGTTCATTTGTTACGCCGCCCCTTGTAAAGAGAATACCTCCGGCAATCAGAAACGCGAATACACCGTTGATTGCCGTTGTATAGAACATCATAGGTAGACGCAGCCCCTTTGTGTACGCAATTACCCATGTTTCGTAATTGTCTATCGCGTCTCTGAAGCGTTTGAAAGAAAAAATTGTCTGCCCGAAAGTCTTTACTACGGGTACGCCCCTTACATATTCAACAGCTTCATTTGACATATCGGAAAGTGAATTTTGGTATTGCTCCATTCTCCGCGCCATGTCTTTTCCGGTCATTTTCATCATGATGAGAAAGCCAAGCACAACGGGAACAAGGCTCAAAAGCCCTAACCGCCAATCAAATGCAAACAGTAAGAAAAGCAGCCCTATGGGGGTGGCAATCGCTCCCGCTTTGTCGGGGAGCCTGTGTGCAAGATAGGTTTCCGTTGCGGCGCTTGAGGTGTTGACAATCCTTCGCAGATTGCCGCTTCCGTACTTTTCTGTTACCCCCAGCGGCAGGGCTGTGATGTGCCGCATAAGCTCTTTTCGGATATTGGCGGCAACCCGGAATGCGCTCATGTGCGAACACATCAGACCGGCGATATAGACAACAATAGAGAGTACCGCAAACAATACCGCAGACCAGCCGTAGCTTGTGACATTCCCCGCCTGTGAGAAGTCCGGGGAAACTTCCAGTATGTCGTGAATGATACGCCATATATACCAAAACGGCACAAGAGCCAACAGCGCACTCATGACTGACAGTACCCAAGAAAGATAGGTCAATATTTTATGCCCTCCGGCATAACCCATCAATCTTGATAGATTAGACTGTTTTTTCATTGAAAAACCTCCTTAAAATTTTTATGATAAAGAGATTATGGAAACCTCAAATATCCATTCTTTAAGTTAGCGATGACTAACTTATATGTAAAAATTATAGGGCCTATTGCCCCATAATCTTCATCCACCCTGCGGTGTAAAAGGCTCTCATTTCTTTTAGATAATGCTTTGCTTCTTCAAGCGGCATTTCATGTATAATCAATTCAAAAAAAGTGTTGAACATTCCTGTGATTAAGATATGCTCCAACCGTCCATCAATGGGTGGGGCAGGTCTGCCGAGCTTTTCAAGAACCATTAAATAATCATGTGTGCCTTTTGTTTCTATTTCCACCATTTCATCAATCAGCTTTGAAAAGTGCGTTCCCTCGGAACAACAAAGAATGAGCTTAAATTCATTCAGATGTTCATAGGCGTACAAGAGCATTTCATACATACATTCGCCGGAAGTAGAGGTAAGATTGTCGGGCTGTTCCTCTGATGGGATTTCTGCAAATTCTTTTTGCGCCTTGCGAAAGCAATCTAACAAAAAGTTGTAATGTTCACCTACCAATGCTTCAAATAAATCCTCTTTGCTGTCGTAGTAGCCATATAACGCCCCTGTTGTTACACCTGCTGTTTTGACGATGTTTCTCAAGGAAGCAGACTTGAAACCTTTTTCAAGAAATTCCTGCATGGCGGCTGAAAGAATTAAGTGTAATGTCGTCTGCTCTACTTCATTCATTAACTCACCCCTCTCATATAACATCGTTATATATCACTGTTATATGATACAGTAAAGAGGGGGCTTTGTCAATAGTTTGAAAAATTTTGAATTATAGAATTGGCATTTTTCGATTTTCTCCGTATTAAGAAGTGAGAAAACTTTTTGAAAAATCTTTCTCAGAAACTTCGGCAAAATCGCCCCCTGCGTTGTTGTAGGTAGTGAAAGGAGAAATGCGAATGGAAAACAGAAAACGGAACGTGCAAATCATTGTCCGAGTGACGGAGGACGAACGGGCGTTGATAGAGGAAAAAATGAAGCAGATACCGACCATGAACCTATCTGCTTACTCCCGTAAAATGCTGATTGACGGGTACATCATTGTTTTAGATTTGCAAGAGGTCAAAACGCATACGGCGCAGCTTCAGAAAATCGGCGTAAACGTCAATCAGATTGCAAGGCGTATCAATGGAACAGGACGCATTTATGTTGACGATATGGACGAGATAAAGCGGCTCATGGAAGAAGTATGGAGATTGGAGCGTCGGCTGCTTCTGCAATTTAGGGGGCTGACAAAATGAGGGTTTGGGAAACTTCCCAACAAGCAAAAATGGGCGGCGGCAGACGGGCATTTTACGGGAACGGCTATCCGTTCCCTATGCTTGCTACGCTACGAAACTGTAAACGCTGATTTTAAAGGAAAGGACGGAAAGGAATGGAACAGAAACGAATACTAAAAAACGGACATATCGTGGTGAAAAATCCGCTTGCCTATGAATTGCCAAAGCGTGAAGTCGTGATAAAATCCGGCAGGACGCTCTACCGTTTTACGGGCAGCTATGACGGACAAAGAGCGTTGCCGAGCAAGGTTTTACGGCTTATGGAGCAGGATAATTTACAGAAAGATGATGACAATGGAAACAAAGAGCGTTAAAATAGAAATATGCAATCCTGTATTGTCAGACTGCCCGCCGATAAAGGAGGAACATTCTATGTCAAGGCAGTCTGACAACAAAATTACCGCCCTTTATTGCCGTTTATCACGCGACGACGAGTTACAGGGCGACAGCAACAGCATTGTAAATCAAAAGGCGATTTTAAGTAAATACGCAAAGGAAAACGGCTTTAAAAACACCTTGTTTTTTGTGGACGACGGTTACTCCGGGGCAAATTTCGATAGACCCTCTTGGAACGAACTTGTTGAGAAAATTGAAAATGGCGAAGTGGCGACCTTAATTGTCAAAGATATGTCCCGTCTTGGACGCGACTATCTGCGCGTGGGGCTTTATACGGACGTTCTTTTTCCTGAAAAGGGCGTGCGGTTTATCGCTATCAGCAACGGCGTGGACAGCGCACAACAACAGGAAAACGACTTTACCCCGTTTTTGAATATCATAAACGAGTGGTATTGCCGCGATACAAGCAAGAAGATACGCGCTGTGATGAAGTCCAAAGGGGAAGCAGGCGAACATCTTTGTACCAATCCGCCTTACGGCTACATGAAAGACCCCGACAACAAAAAGCGTTGGATTGTGGACGAAGCCGCCGCCGAAGTAGTCAAGCGGATATTTGCTCTCTGTTTAGAGGGCTACGGGCCGTCGCAGATTGCCCGGATTCTGAAAGAGGATAAAGTCATAACGCCGACTATCCATTTTCAGCGGACAGACAGGGCAACGAGGAATACGCCGCCGGACAATCCGTACAACTGGACGGGCGACACCATAGCCGATATTTTAGAGCGGCCAGAGTATCAAGGGCATACGGTGAACTTCAAGACCTACAAGCAGTCGTATAAGAGCAAAAAGACCTGTTACAATCCCAAAGAAAAACAGCTTGTTTTTGAGAATACCCACGAAGCAATCATAGACGCTGATACATGGGAACTGGTGCAGGAATTGCGGAAGAACAAACGCCGCCCGACAAGGACGGGAAAGACCAATCTGTTCTCTGGTATTGTTCGCTGCGCAGACTGTGGGGAAAAGCTGTATTACTGCACAAGCAAGAACTTTGAAGCGCGGCAAGATCATTTTGTTTGCTCCACTTCAAGGCTCAAAGGGAAAGAGGTCTGCCCGACGCATTTTATCCGCGCCGTTGTACTGGAGCAGGGTGTACTTGCTCATATGCGGCTTGTGATTGCCTGTGTGTCTACCCATGAGGAACGATTTAGAAAAGCTATGGGAGCGAAGCAGAAAGCCGAAGCGAAAAAAGAACTCGCGGCGAAGCAGCGGCAACTGACGCAAGCCGAACGGCGTATTGAAGAACTTGACCGAATATTTAAGCGTATTTACGAAGATAACGCCAACGGAAAGATTTCTGACAGCAGATTTCAAATGCTCTCCGACGATTACGAACAGGAGCAGGAAGAACTGCGGGAAAAGCTGTTGCAACTGAATGAAGAAATTATACAGCAGGAAGAACAGGCAGAAAACATTGATAGGTTTATCGACAAGGTGCGCAAGTATCTCGATTTGGACGAGCTGACGCCCGCTGTCTTGAATGACATGGTAAAGGCGGTATATGTTCACACGCCGGACAAGTCAAACGAACATAGGGAACAGCAGATTGATATACTATGACCTTGTGGGAATACTCCCCGCGTCCTTGCTGGGTAACCTATCAAACGGAGAAACGGCATAGCCGAAGCTACGCCGTTTCCCGAAAACAATCTTATGCTGTTTTATGAGTGCCGCCCTAAGGGAAGAGCCTTTCACACAATATGTTATAGTCCTTTTTCTTTAATGAAATCCACAATACGGTTTACATATTCCGCACACAGTGCATCGGTTTTGGCTTCCACCATAACGCGCACCAGCGGTTCTGTCCCACTAGGACGAACAAGGATTCTTCCCTCGTCACCAAGCTCCTGTGCTACTGCATCCACTGCCGCAAGCAGCTCCTTATCCTCCAGAGCGGCATGCTTGTCATGTACCGGCGTATTGATCAGCAGCTGCGGATAGATAAACAGATCTGCACACAGCTCCTTCAGGGATTTCTTTGTATCCACCATAATTTCCAGCAGCTTCATCGCAGTCAGAAGACCGTCTCCGGTATTCGCATGAGCATGAAAGATGATATGTCCGCTCTGCTCACCGCCGATGGAATAGTCATGCTCCTTCATACATTCAAACACATATTTGTCACCGACAGCCGTCTGCTCATATTTCAGACCCTTGGCCTTCAGTGCATGATACAGACCAAGGTTGCTCATCACCGTGGTCACAACAACATCATCGTGCAGAATTCCCTTATCGTACATATAGCATCCGCAGATATACATCGTGTGGTCGCCATCAATCAGGTTTCCGTCCTCATCAACAGCAATTAGACGATCCGCATCTCCGTCAAAGGCAAAGCCGACATGGTAATTGCCTTCCTTCATCATACTCTGCAACTCCTCGGGATGTGTGGAACCGCATTTGGTATTGATATTGATACCGTTTGGCGCAGAATGAATCACCTCAACGGTTGCCCCCAGCTCGCTTAAGGTTTCCGCAGCACAGCTCGTTGCACTTCCGTTGGCAAGGTCCAGCAGAATGTTCATGCCGGAAAGATCCATCGGAACAATTTCCTTCAGCCAGGATTCGTACAACTCCAGACCTTCCTCCCATTCGATCACACTTCCGATTTTCTCATTGTGTGCAACTTCGATTGACACTTCGTTGTCGATATATTTCTCAACCTCCAGCTCAATCTCCGGATTCATTTTACAGCCGTCTCCATTAAACAGCTTAATACCGTTGTCATGGAATGGATTATGACTGGCGGAAACCATGATTCCACAGTCGAAATGCTCCTTCTGAATCAGATAGGAAACCGCAGGAGTCGGGCAGACTCCCAGCAGATATACACTTGCTCCGCAGGATGTGGCACCAGCTGCCAGACCCATTTCAAACATATCGCTCGAAAGCCGTGTATCCTTTCCAATCAGAATTTTCGCATGACGGTTTTTTCCATAGTACCATCCCAGGTACTGTCCGATTTTTACCGCCATATCCAGTGTCAGCGTATCATTGGCGCGTCCTCTGGCACCATCTGTTCCAAAATATTTTCCCATATGTGTTACTCATCCTTTCCTATTCGTCGGCTACACTGCCTGTCGCAGTCACCTTAACACTACCATTCTTCAATACGTAGGTTGCCAGCTTGTTCTTGCCCTCTACGATCAAAGGCTGTTCATACGTACCTGCCTTCTCAATCTTTGAAAGATCGACATACACCTGCAGCTCCTCTTTCTTGATTTTGCTGATGATATCCTTCGCTCCCTTGACCGTTACATCTACACTGGAGGAGCTTCCCTGCGCAACCGTGAAATTCAGTCCGTCAATGCTGTTTTTAAAGGCAATCGGCACATCCCTGATGACCCGCTCCTTCGTATCCGTCAGCTTGATGGAGATGTTGGCAATATTGCTGGAAATCTTAGTTACACCGTTCGGCATAATGATTGGCATGGAAATCTCACGATCGCTCGTCAGTGTAGAGGCCGGTATGGTAATCGGTATCTCGTTAATGTTATCGAGCACAGACTGCTTCGCATAGATAGTCACATGATCCTTATCCAGCTTATAGGATTCTATTGATTTATCATTTGGAATCACACCGGTTGGATTCAGTGTGATCGGTACGTCTTTGCTTGGTTTGGTTACCTTGACACTGGCTTTCAGTGTATCCGGTATAATGTCCACCTTCATAAGGTTTCCATCTGCATCATATGCAACGATGTTTGCTTTGGTTTCAAAATCTGTTTTCACATCCTTATCCACCTTGATCAGTGCTTTTACAAATGCAATTTTATCCAGGGTATCGCTATCGGAGCGAACCAGAACCTCACCCTGCTGCAGCTGCGGTTCCCCCAGGTCATATATGGAATCCATCTGCTGGCGGTTGACGAAGTCATAGCCGACGGTAAAACGCCGTATGGATTTCTTCTTTATCGTAACAACGACGGTGGAAGGCTCCAGCACAACCTCCACACGCGCAGGCATCGCCTCCGTTGTCAGCTTCACCTCATGCGTGCCCTCGGTCAGATCGGTCATATTCGCTATCACCTTGAAATTCTTCTGCTGTTTAACGCTCTTGATATCCGTCAGATCTCCGATGATGCGCACCTTGACCGTCTCCGGCAGACCGCTTACCTCATAGGCCTGATTTGATAAGACCTGAGATACCGGAAATTCGCCCAGATCCTCAGCACTCTTCACATTCTCGAGAAAGTTCGCCCCTTGGGAATTAAAGGTCACGTAAAACAAAATAGCTAGTATCAGCGCAACGACCTTGCCGTGCTTCTGATTAAACAGCAGCTTATCCAGCCATCCGCTGATCCAGCGAAAGAACTTGCCGACCTTGATTTCCACATTTGCATAGGTTCTGGCAAACGTCTGACTCTTTTCGGCAATCGCCTTGGCCAATTCGGTCTTGCCTTCCGAGCTTAATTGTGTTTTCTTTTTTTTCTTTGCCATTAGGAATCTCTCCTTTCTGTAGCTTTCTCAGGAGTTTCTTCATCCTCATCCGCTTTCTCATAATGCAGAACGATTGCCTCAGGTTCAATAACATCATTAAACAGATCACTTGCCATATTCGTCATAATGGTTTTCCCTGTTTGCTCTTTCGGCGGCTCCTTCTTCACTTCTGCTTTTTTCTTACGGCGTGTTTTTTTCACAGGCTTCGTTTCCTCTGCCGCTTTTTGTGATTCCTCTTTTACAGCGGCAGCCGGCTTTTTCCTTACTGCCGTTTTCCGCTTCTTCGGCTTTGGTTCATCCGCTTCCGCAGCCGATTCTTCCTTCTTCTCCGAGTCGGTTACGATATTTTCAAACAGGGCGTCCAGCTTCTCATCCTGTTTCTGTGTGAGGTCCTCGATATGCAGTCGATCCACTTCCTGTTCAACGACAACAACATCCTTTTCCTTCTTATCCTGTTCTTCGCTCTTTTTCTTTTTTGTATAACGCTTGTCTGCCGCTTCCTTCTTTGTCCGCTTGTTTTTTCCCTTAAAGTAATGCGCAAATACGCCCGGCTTCTTACCGTCGTAAGGCGGCGGTGTGCTGACCTGCTCGGCAGGCTCCTCCTGATTGTCATGCACGGCAGTGCTTTGCTGCTTACAGACAACATTCATTAAGAATTCCCGCAGACTCGCTTCGGAAATCACGGTCAGCTTACCACCCTCCGCTATGGAAATATTACCTGTTTCCTCACTCACGACAATGGTGATGGAATCGGTGATTTCGCTGATTCCCACCGCAGCGCGATGTCTTGCTCCGTAGCTTGTCGGAAGCTCTCTGGTCGTTGGTGGAAAATAGGCAGCCGCACAGGCGATTTTCACACCCTGAATGATCACGGCACCATCATGCAGCGGCGTTCCGTATTGAAAAATGGAACAGAGCAGCTCGCTGGATACAACGGAATTCATCGGTGTCCCGGTTTTGATATAGTCACTGAGAGAATGTCCCTGTTCGATGGATATCAGGGCACCGGTCTTAGTCTTCGACATTTCCGCACAGGCCTTGACCAGCTCATCCACCAGATTTTCACGTTCATTGATCGTCAGCGTGGAAATACGGGAAAATACATTGGTTTTACCGATTTTCTCCAGAATACTACGAATTTCCGGCTGGAAGATAATGATGACCGCAACCACACCCCAATTCATGATGGAATCCGCAAGATTTGCGACGGTGTGAAGTCCCAGAAAGCTTGCAGCGGAACGTATAATAATTATGAGCAGTACCCCCTTGAATATCTGGATGGTACGCGAATTGTTTTTCACGATTTTCAGGCAGTAATAGACAAGTGCCCAGACACAGGCAATGTCCAGCAGCTGCTGAATCAATTCCCGTAAATTGTTCAAAGTGAAATAATTGAGCATAAAAACACTCCTCTCGTATTTTATATTATAGCACAAAGTGCTTCGTCTACCTATAGTTTTCTGATGTTGGTTAAGCCTTTCAGAAGCATTTTCCGTTCTGAAAGGCCCGTTTTTTATTGATATAAAAGAAGCTGGAAAAAAAACAGAAAAATCCGATACGGAATGCATACTTCCTCGACGCAACCTGACACCATCATACAGCCGCCTTATATTCCTGACTGTAAGAAAGACACAGGGCGCTCTCTATCGCATACCGTATCAGATACAGGATGTATCCTATACCATGCAGGAAAAACTGCTTTAAAATCGTCAAGGAGGACTGCATCCCTCATGAAACTGGTACAGTGCTCTGTAACATCATAATCCAAGGTGTAGCACACCTTCAGAAAGACACAGTTTACAATCCCTAAGCGCAACGCCGAAAAACCTGCAGCTACCTTCTGCCTCACCCGGCGGATTGCTGCATCGGACACCCCCAAAACTTATGATCCTCTGTGAAGCCCTCCGCTGCAAAACACGGTACCGCTGATTATCGGGCGCCATTTATTATGATCCTTAAGCTTTGCGTATCCACCAGAAAGCGTACCCTTTTTTCTTTGGATACATACTCCTGCTGTCATACATATTGACATGCAGCAATTCACGCATGACTTGAGGTTGTGCAGCGCTACGCTTCCTCCTGCATCCCCCGATATAAACGAAACTGCTTTTCTAATAGAAAATGATAGGCAATCCAGGATAGAATACAGCTAATCGCCAGAAGCGCAAGCAGCCACAGTGGTATGGAAAGCATCCCTGTGGAAACATGAAAGCAGGAACTGAGTAGGTAGAGAACAAATTTGAAACCCACAGCTAAAACGCCATATGCGATCAAATATGTGTACCATGCGCCCAGAATACGGTGAAAGCTGCGCCGGTTATGCCATTGTACTAGCACAGTGCTTCCTAGAATGAGCATGATATAAAACATGATGGTCTTCCATGACACAAACAGCATACCGTTTTTCACATATTCGCTCTCATCGATTCCCATCCCGATAACATCAAGCAGCGCCCACAATACCATAAGGGAGGACAGCAGCCTCCACCAGCGCAGCAGCTTTTCCAGCCGTGTCTCCTGTACCGCATTCGCACAGACGGCATCACAAAATTTCTGATAATCGCCAAATGCTTCCTCTACCTTGAGTCCGCGCGTTTGACTTTCCAGTGCCATAGCCAGAATATCGTCTCGAATATCCCTTGCGACCAGCAGGGAAATGTCCTTACTGCTCAGATAGCGCAGCATATCCTGATATACGATCATGTATTCATGGTTGAGATTTGCTTTGTCGTTATATTCATTACCGGTCATCGTTCCCACCTCCTTCAAACAGCTTGTCAATCGTTTTTGCCAGCTTGCTCCATTCCGTATAAAAATCCCGAAGATACACGCGGCCTTCTGTTGTGATCTGATAATATTTGCGTCTGGGTCCCAGTGGAGAATCCCTTTTTTCCGCACGGATATAGTGCAGCTTTTCCAGCCGCAGCAAAATCGGATACAACGTTCCTTCTGTGACATCAATCCAGCCGGCTTCCTTCATATTCATGAGGATTTCATAGCCATAGGTCATATGCTGTTCAATGATTTTCAGGATACAGCCCTCCAGACTCCCTCGCATGAGCTGTGTTTTATCGTACATGGACTCACCTCTACTTTGCGACACAAGGTACTTCCTTCATCTATATTGTACCACAAGGTAGTCGAGAGTCAACAGGAATCTACCAGACAAAGACAGCTTTTCCATATATATTTTCTATTACGTCAAAGCTCATGTTAAAGCATTTTCACATAGGAACAAATACGAGATACCCGGAAAAGGTATCAGACAAGAGATATGCAAGGAGCTTCCCCTGCTGTATATTTACGCTGTAAAGGCTAATCGGTTGTTATGCAGGCACGAAAAAAGAGCATACGTTATGCCCTTTCTAAACAGCCACATTGAAACTCCTTTTTACACATGGTTTAAAAAGGATCTGTCACACAGCCTTTCCTTTATGAAACGATGACCTTATTTCCTAATAAAGCAAAACACACCTGTACGATTTCACTGTTTACAGCTTCATCAGAAATGCAATGCATTCCTCAATACTGATAAACACATGCTCTGCCGGCTCCACGATTGCACTTCTTGCATGCATCATGGCACAGCCGTGAAATTCCTCAATCATGGGAATATCATTAAAGGAGTCACCGATGGCATAGATGGCATCATGCTCCAGACCAAGATGCTGTTCGATGAAATACAGTCCCTCTGCTTTGGAAACACCCTCCGGCACGATATCCACACAGTTCACATTCACATAGGCAACAGCGTAGCCCTTAAAGTTCGTATTGATGTAATGACTGATCTCCTCCGCAAGCATGGTGTCGTTCAGGGAAACAACCAGCTGGGATATCTTCCCGCGGTCCAATACCTCCTCCTCATGCTCGTTTGTATCCGGCATATTGCCGTATTTATGATCAATCTGATTCTCATCCACGGAAAATTTAAACCGGTGAAAGCCGTCATTGATAACATACGATACACAATCCAGGGTTTTGATATATGCGATGATATCCAGCGCCTTGTTGAAATCCATATACAGCACCTGCAGACGTTGAAAATCACGGTCATAGATCACACCACCGTTATTTGCCACAATGAAATCAAATTCTATCTTATTTTTTTGAATCTCCGTCTGTATGGACTCCATACTTCTTCCCGTAACCAGACCGAACATGTTTCCCGCTGCACGAAATTCATGTATCGCATGGACATCATTTATATCAACCAGCTCCTCTGTTCGAAGAGTACCATCATAATCACTAGCCAGAATTTTCATACGCATATCCTCCATACATTCATTTTACCAAGTTTCAATAAAAAAACAATGTTTATGTATAAGATTCATAAGCTTTTCCCATACTACTATCAGGAGGTGTTAGAAATGGCACAGAAGAAATACCGCCCAGGAATGAACTGCGAAAAAACCGGCAAATACACATGCTATGACAAAGATGGCAATGAAATGTACGGTGACGTAGACGTTGAAAAGGGCAGACGTTTTCCTCCTTCACAGGAAGAAGGATGCTACTACGAAGAACAGTAGTATCTGTTCGGCTCTGTAGAACTTATACAATGGTATAAGAAAAAAAAATTCCCATTCTCTTTATGAGATTGTGGGAATTTTTTTATGTCTTCTTCTGCTCCGCATGAAGGGCTGCTTCTGCAACGGACTGTTTTGCGGACGTATCCTTTTTCGGCACATCCACCAGACGATAGACTGCCCGTCCGTTTCTGACACCCAGCTGCAGCACCTTAATGATTTCCTGCTCGCCCTCTTTCAGCTTCACCAGGCAATATTTATCCTTTAACAGCTTTTCCGCCATGGGCAGGGTTACCTCTTTTTCAATCGATTGAAAAAAACGGTCCTCCTTCCACAAAGCGAATTTACAGCCGTTGCGATAATTCACACAGCCAAAGCCCTTGCTGTTTTCAACAATTTTATTCCCACAGACAGGACAGATACCGACCGCCTTGCGATCATCGTCGATTTCCACCTCACCGGATACACGAAGATGGGAGTAATCCTTTTTCAAATGCGGCACAAAGGCTTCCAGCACACTGTCCACCAGGGTTTTCACATCGGCATTGCCTTCCTTGATATCCTCCTGAATCACCCACCATTTTGCGGTCAGATCCGGCTTTTTGATCTCCTCCGGCAGCAGGTGGTAAAAGTCCTTTCCCAGCTGAGTAGAGATAATGTTTTTCCCCTTCATTTCCACATACCGGCGTTTGATCAGCGTCTCCACGATCTGTGAGCGGGTCGCACTTGTTCCGATCGAACCGTTCTCTCCCTTTTTATCCTTATCCTTCTTCTTCAGAATATCCTTGATTTCCTTATCCTGTACATATTTGGCAATACTGGTCATATCCCGGATCAGACTGGCTTGGGTATAGCGCTTCGGCGGATTGGTTTCCTTTTCCTGTAGTTCACTGCTTACCAGCTGTATCGGATAGGTGCCCTTCGGCAAATCGAAGCGGCTGTCATCCTCTTCCTCCTCCTGGCTGTCCTCCTTCTCCGGCGTAAAATATTTCTTATAGCCCTCATCCAGCACATAGGTACTGGTCGCTCGCAAATCCCCATATTCCGTTTTGATTATCGCACTCAGCTGCCGTTTACGAATCGGCGGCAGAAACTGCATGATGTAGTACCGGCAAATTTCCTCATACACCCTTCGCTCATCCGGAAGCAGCTGCGCGATATTGAAATCCGACATGGTTGGAATAATGGCATGATGTGCCGTCACATATTTGTCGTTAAAGCATTCGGAATGCAGCTTGTAATCCACCGGATACTGCTCATTCAGCTTGCTCATGACATGCGGCAGCACCTTGTGAGCCTCCTGAAAATGATCTTCCTTTAAATACTGAGAGTCACTTCGATTATAGGTAATGGCCTGATAGCGGTCACGCAGTGTCTGGGTAATCTGGTCCGTTTTGCTCAGATCAAAGCCGTATCTGGCATTCATATGTGCCTGCAGCTTTGCAAGGTTAAAGGGCAGCGGCGGCTTCACATCCATGAATTTCTCATCGATTTTCACCTTCTGATCCGGCTTGGCCATGATATCGCGTTCCATATCCTCCATGATATTGCGATGCAGAATATGCTTTCCATCATCCAGCAGATCACTTTTCGGTTTCAGCTGAAAGCGGATGGACGTATCGGGCTCTGCAATATGTCCACCGGTATGCAGCTCATAATATTTTTGCTTCACATGATGATCAATGGCCTCATCACGCATGACGATCAATCCCAGCGTTGGACTCTGCACACGTCCAACGCTCATGCCTTTTCTTCGCAAAAGCAGGGAAAACAGGCGGGAATAATTGATTCCCACTACATAATCCGCAACTGCACGGGCATAGGCGCTTCTACCCACAGCACGCAGTTTTTCATCATTATCGATTAGATCATGAAAGGCCTTTTTGATATTTGCCGGCGTATTGTCATTGATATATACCCGTTTGACCGGCTTTTCATTTTGTGCGTAATCCAGAATTTCGTCAATCAGAAACTGTCCCTCATCATCCGGGTCACCTGCATGGATGATCTGGTCACACTCCTGCATCAGTGCCATAATCTGTTCCACACGGTCCTTTTTATTTCCATCGGGAACCAGCTTCCAGTTTTCAAAGCAGATCGGAAGATCCTCTTTTTTCCATTTTTTATATTTTCCATCATACTCATCCGGTTCACACAGGCGCAGAAGGTGTCCGTATGCCCAGGTGATAATGACATTCTGCTTACGTATGACGCCGCGGACTTCCTTACCGCTGCCGTCAATCGCAGCCGCAATCGCTCTACCCAGCTCCGGCTTTTCCGCAATGATCAAAGAACGCATCGAATTCCTCCTTTGCACGATCCTAAACAAATACATAGAATTATATCAGAATTCTCTGAAAATTTCTAATATTTTTCAAATCAGGGTGACTGGCAATGAGACGATAACCTGTACATAAAAGATAATCTGTATATATAATAAGAAAAGCAAGCAAGCTCATCTGCAATTCGTATGGAAAAGCAGCTGCTATCAGCAGGATATCTCCTGTAATCAGCGAACGTTATCTACAGTATACTACACTCCCTGTATACTTTGACAGTCTATGAAAGCTTACAGTGAGGTCATCGATAGTCTGTACTGACATCTCCTGTAACGAAAATCATATTTTTTTCTGTTTATACCTTTTAAAAAGAAACTAAAAAAGGCACCTTGTGAAGTGAATCCCTTTCCTTTGACTGTCCAAGCTTTGGGGTTCATTTCATTGAGGTGCTTTTCGTTACATTATGCCTTTGCAGTAATCAAACGCGCATTGATAATGCCTTCCCGGCTGCGCAGTCGTTCCATCAGTTCTTCACTGACTTCATCATTGGTATCAAGGATCATATATGCATAATCCTTTTTCCCCTTATTTGCCATATTTTCGATATTCACACCGACATTGGCAAGTGCCGTGGTAATGGCACCGACCACATTCGGCACATTCTTATTGATAATGCAGATTCTGTATTTGCATTCCTGTGCAAGCTGCATATCCGGAAGATTCACAGAATGGGTAATATTTCCCGTTTCCAGATACTCCATGATTTCATTGGCAGCCATAACCGCACAGTTTTCTTCACTTTCCGGAGTGGAGGCCCCAAGGTGAGGAACTCCGATCACCTGCTCATACTGCAACAGCTCCTTTGTCGGGAAATCCGTTACATAGGCTGCAATCTTTCCTTCATCCATCGCCTTCATCATCGCCTCATCATCGATCAGACCGCCGCGTGCAAAATTCAGCACACGCACATCGCTCTTCATTGCCGCAATCGCTTCCGCATCAATGATATTTGCGGTTTTATCACTGAATGGAACGTGTACGGTTATATAATCGCATTCCTCAAAAATCTGCTTCAGATTCTGTACATGGTGCACTCTTGCCTTTAAGGTCCAGGCGGCTTTTACAGAGATGAACGGATCATATCCGAAAACCTCCATATCCATAGCGGCTGCGGCATTGGCAACCAGTACGCCAATCGCACCAAGTCCGATAACGCCCAGCTTTTTACCTGCAATTTCCGGACCGACAAAATTGCTTTTTCCTTTTTCCACAGCCTTGGAAATATCGTCACCCTCCAGAGTCTTGACCCATTCGATGCCCTTTGTAATCTTACGGGAGGACATCAGCAGTCCTGCCATTACCAGCTCCTTCACGGCATTGGCATTGGCCCCCGGCGTATTGAAAACGACAATTCCCTGTTCACTGCAGCGATCCAGCGGTATGTTGTTTACCCCTGCTCCGGCTCTGGCTATACATTTCAGATCGGTGGGAAATTCCACATCGTGCAGCTTCGCACTACGCACCATAATAGCATCGTACGTGTCAAAATCCTCAGAAAATTCATATGCACTCGGATCAAACTGATTGATCCCGGCATCCGCAATTTTATTAAACAGCTTTATTTTCATAGTTATCTCCCTTATTTATGTTCCTCTTCAAATTTTTTCATAAATGCAATCAGTGTCTGCACACCCTCCAGCGGCATGGCATTGTAGATAGATGCACGCATTCCGCCAACTGCACGGTGCCCCTTCAGATTGCTCATACCGGCTGCGGCACTTCCCTTGGCAAACAACGCATCCAGCTCTGCATTCGGTGCACGGAAGGTTACATTCATCAAAGAGCGATCCTCCCTGCGTACGGTGGTTGTATAGAAAGCACTGTTATCCAGATAGTCATACAGCAGCTTCGCCTTTTCTTCATTTCGCTTCTGCATGACCTCGAGTCCGCCCATTTGTTCAATCCATTCCAGCACCAGCCCCAAAATATAAATTGCATAGGTCGGCGGTGTGTTGTACATGGAATCCTTGTCGGCAAGGGGAGCATAGTCCATCATCACCGGTGTGAAATCCTTTGCATGTCCGATCAAATCTTCACGAACGATTGCGACTGTCAGACCGGCACACCCCATATTTTTCTGTGCTCCGGCAAAAATGATGCCGAATTTGGATACATCCACCGGCTTGGACAGGATGTCACTGGACATATCGGCAACAATCGGCACACCGTTCGTTTCCGGAACATATTTCCATTCGGTACCGTAAATCGTATTGTTCGCACACAGATATACATAATCTGCATCCTTATTCAGCTGCAGCTCCTGCTGAGCGGGTATATAGGAATAATCCGCATCCTTGCTGGAGCCTGCAAGAACGATTTCCCCGTATTTTTTTGCTTCCGCATACGCCTTATTTGCAAAATATCCGGTCACGATATAATCTGCCGTACCCTTCTGCAGCAGATTCAGGGGAACCATGGAAAACTGAGAGGTTGCTCCTCCCTGCAGGAACAAAACCTTATAGTTATCCGGTATATTCATGATGGAACGCATTCGTTCCTGTGTTTTTGTAATTATCGCATCATAGGCTTTGGATCGATGACTCATTTCCATAACCGACATGCCACTTTCCTCGTAATTCAGCATCTGCGATTGCGCTTTTTTCAACACCTCCAGTGGCAGCATGGATGGACCAGCTGAAAAATTGTAAATTCTGTTTTCGGCCATAATCAGGCACCTTCCTTTCCTCTTATACTTCATCCAACAGCATGTTTTTCTGTTAGTAAGCACTATTATAGCACAAATGAAATAAAATGAAAGTTAAAATGAAAAATTGATGTAACATTTATGAAAGAGTTTTCTCAACGTAAACAAAACAAGTACATCTGTACACATATTAAAGACACCTGTTTTTCTTTCGCTCTTCTTTTATTCGTGGTATACTTACCTTACAGAAATTGGGAGATGAGAACATGCTGGATTTTCGTTTATATACATTCCTTACGCTGTCTGAAACATTAAATTATACGAAGGCTGCGGATATCTTATGCATTACACAGCCTGCGGTTTCGCAGCATATCAAATATATGGAAAAGGAATATGACTGCAAATTGTTTTTTTATGACGGAAAGCAGTTGAATCTGACGGCTCAGGGTAAGCTGCTGGCTGAGAAAGTGCGTACCATGGTTGCGGATGAGAAAATGATCCGCAGTCTGCTGAAGCAGAATCAGAAAACACCCGCCCTGCGCTTTGGTGCCACGCTGACGATTGGGGAGTTTATCCTGCCACAGCGCTTGAACAGCTTTCTCGTTGAGCATACGGAGACCTCTTTGTGCATGATTGTGGAAAACACAGCAACCCTTTTACAGATGCTGAACAGCGGGGATATCGGCTTCGCCTTTGTTGAGGGATATTTTCCAAAGCAGACCTATGACTGGAAGCTGCTGTCGCAGGAGCGCTATGTCGCGGTAAAAGGAAAGCATTATACCTTGCAAAAGGAGGTTCGCTGTTTGAAGGATCTGGTGCAGGAAACACTGATTGTTCGGGAAGATGGCAGTGGTACCAGAGAAATACTGGAGCGCGGCATGCAGGAAATCAATTTATCCATCGCCGCCTTTCAGAGGGTGATTGAAATCGGCAATGTACAGGCTATCAAAACGCTCGTCAGAAACAATCAGGGAATCAGCTTTCTGTATGAAGCCGCCGCAAGAGAAGAGATAGAAAAAGGAGAACTGGAAGTGATCGACCTGTATGATTTCCATATTCTCCATGAATTTAATTACATTACACTGAAGGATTCGGTATTCAAGGAACAATATGACGCCTTCTTTGCATCTGTGTGCCGGCCATGATGATTGTCATGGCTTTTTTTATTTGAGTTTTTCATACTTGCTCAGCACCCTGACACCGTGCTTCGTTACCTGACAGACCTTTCATACCGTGACAGCTATTCAGAAGCCAAAAGATCAGACTGCTCTGTGTGGTAAAACTGCGTAAACAAAGCGCGGTGAAAATCTTCGGCTTATGACTGAAAAATGTGATGTGTCTGTATCCCATTTCTAAAACACATACAGCTTTCACAGTTTCACAGAAAAAGGGTGTCCCTGTACAGAATTCATCAATACGGAACACGCCTTTCCTTATCATTACGTTTTTAGTTGGTTCAAAGCATCCTTCAAAGCTATACAAACACCAGCTGTACCAGCACCATATAAAGCAGGGTTCCCCCGATGATACTGATCATATTATTGCGTTTCCACACATGAAGAAGTACGACACTCCCGATTCCCAGCAGCTCCGGCAGACCGTACGGATATTGAAAAAAACTCGTATTGCGTACACAGTAGACAATCAGACAGAGCATGATCGCCATGGGCAGCACATTCCCCAGATATACAATTTTCCGCGGGAGTGCTTCTGCGTTCTTGAATATCATAAAGGGAAGCGCACGTGTCAGAAAGGTGCAAACTGCCGCAACTGCGATAATCAGCAGGCTATCCGTAATACCTATCATGATGCATCCTCCTTTTTTTCCACCTTGTCCTGAAAGATGACAAGCAGAATGACCAGCAATATGAGCGCCGGCAGCAGAAAGTTAGATAACTGAAACAGTGCAGTGGAAATGAGAATCGCGGCTATTGCGATATAGACAGCACCATGCTGCTTCGCTGCCAGCCACTGCTCCACAAAGATGACAGTAAACAAAGCCGTCATTGCAAAATCGATTCCCGTGGTATCAAAGGCGAGCAGAGAGCCGATGGTTGCACCGAGTACGGAACCTATTATCCAATACAGCTGATCAAATAACGGTATACAGAACATCAGCTGTTTCCCCTCTCTGCTTTCCTTATTCGGAATTGCACACAATAAGGAATAGGTTTCATCTGTCAGGGAAAACATCATATACCAGCGTTTCTTTCCCATCGCCGGAAAGCTCTTCAGAAATGAAAGACCATAAAACAGCTGCCTTGCATTTACGGTAAGTGTGACCAGTGCTACCTCCACAAGTGAAAATCCGGCATGAAAGAATGTCAGTAAAACAAACTGCATACTTCCGGCATACACACTCAGACTGATCAAAAACGCCCAGAGCATGGAATAGCCCTGCTGCTGGCAGAGAATACCGAAAGCGATTCCCAGGAATACATAGCCGACCATCACAGGAAAGCTGAGCCGCAGTGCCTCCTTTGCTATTTTCATACAACATCACCCCTCAAAAGTTTTCTTATATTTTAGACGATTTCTCTTTCGCTTGCAATCCCCTATTCTTTTTACGGATATATCATAAGCATGCAGTCTGCTTATTTACAGTTGACCGTCTTGCAGGGAACACACTGACTGGATGGTAGCCAAACTATCACGAATCGTGTAAAGCATGGAAGCTGTATGCTTATGAATGCAGATTACATACCTACCTTTGCATACACGTTACCTCTATGGCTTTAAGGACAGCTTTGAAGATGGGATGGAAGAAGGAATCATAAAAGGTTTTAAGCAGAAGGTAGAGAGGAAGGGAAAAAGAGGAATCAAAAAAGGCAGAGTGGAAGGCTCATGTTACTTTCGAAGCCGACAGTTGGAAACCAAGTTTCATGATAGCCGCTTACCGCGGCTGTATACCTTACAGCAGAGCAGATTGAACAAATCTTCAGCCTTATGTTTACTGTCATAACCGGAGGAAATAAAGAATCAAATCAAAGCTTCCTTGCAAGTGAAGGATCGCTTTGACTTTCAGGATTCCTTGTTAATCGATACCGTTTATCATTTTATCAAAAAAATCAAAAAAAGCATTGACAAGGCTATCTGCTGCATGATATATTTATTAAGCAATCGAGATGGGGTGTTAGCTCAGCTGGGAGAGCACCTGCTTTGCACGCAGGGGGTCATCGGTTCGATCCCGATACGCTCCACCATGACAATAATAGTCGAACTTCTTATCTTAATAGAGAGGTTCGGCTTTTTTCTAATTTACAGTTAAAGCAGAATCTTATAGGCGCCATTACAGTTATATCACTGTATATGGCGCCTTTTTCTATATACATGAATGCAGAATTGGAGGTATAGCGGAATGGAAAACACAATGAAACATGCTCAACCGCAACGTTATTATGTTACAAAGGAGCAAGATGCTATCATCGGCAGTCTGGCAAAGCGCATCGGTGTAAGTAAATCGAAGTGTGTGAGGATATGCATGGTAACGATCGCAGAAAATCCGGTCTTAGAATATATCATATCGAACGGAGTTCTACTCAATACGTGTGATGAAGTCTTCTACTATTATCTATCTATGATAGAAGTAATCGATGAAGCACTGGAACGATTAGAAAAACAAGGCATCGATATCGAAATCCATAGATCGAAGATAAATATAGCAGAGTTGAAGAAATTCAAAGAGGATTGCTATTCGATTTTAGAAGACAAGAAAGGAACCGATAAAGAAGAGATGTAAGTGTCTCCCCCCCTGCAGCTTAGCCTGTAGGAATATGAAGAGGATGAAAAAATCCTCCCAGGTAAAAAAAACATCCATACGATTAACACACGGTGGTAAGAGTCTGTGATGTATATTTAATCGAACAAATTATGCACTTACTTCCAAGAACGACAGACAGCGATCCGGAAGCAGCTGTCTGTACAAAAAGAAGTATCGATAACACAAGGAGGAAGAAGATCATGTTGACGGTTCATTTCAAAAACAAGGAAGAGTTTTATGAGCAGATCGCAGATGGATCCCTGCAGAAGATCATGATGGAATATTTTAATAGATCGGCAGACATGGGGCTTCCGATCGAGGAGGATACCCTGTTCTATAACTTTGAAGTAGAATTTGAATGTGTATTAGAAAATGGAAAGCGTTGTATCACGGATGAGAAAGTAGCACATCGACATGGGGAGATTGCCGGAAGACTCCACGATATGATCCGCAGTGTCTGGAGGAGATATCAGAAAAGTGTCCCTATATCGGGAAAAGATTTTACTCTTACAGAGCTCAGCACGGATATGTGGCGGTTGGTCTGGATAGATTCGGAGATCCCGAAAAAGAAAGCAGAATACCTCTTTTGGAGGCATCAGATCTTCGTATGCAGTGCATTGGGGAATGCCGTCTTCACCTTCCCTCAGGGAGTGAGCTGGAAGGATGTTTGGACCAAGATGGAGACTTCTCAGTTTGCTGATGCCCTATCTATTGGGGATTTCAAAAGTCATATATGGCTTGGAAGTGCTGCATATGATGACATCATAGAACGTTACCGACAGCGATACCGGAAGGCAGATAAGGAGGGACCGATCTCCCTGATAGAATATGAGCGATATCTGCAGTATGCACAAGAGTCCTCATGCCATGAAGAATTCCTCCTGAGGATCGAGCTGGATGAGGAACTGCCCTACCGTTATGACCGGGAGGAGCGATGGCTGCGGACAGAATGCGGGATGCGCCTGAACCCAATCGTTGCGTTTTACTTACATGGGCTTCAAGTCTTCTACAAACGTCAGATCGAGGGCAGATATCCGCTAAACGAAGGGAGCTGAATGATATGAAGAAAATATATAACGATGACACACTACTGAAACGAATCAAAAAACAGATCCGTATATGGGAAGCGTATTACAATGAGACCGGTCATTATCGGGAGGAAACGATCTTTCTGGATTACGGAGAAGAAGCATACCAAGCATGGCTGGAGAACATGAGATCCTATCTAGGCGGTGATGAACTTGGCAAAGAGAATACTTGATGTTTGTTGTGGATCAAAATTATTTTGGTTTCAAAAACACCATCCCGATGTCGTTTATATGGATATCAGGCAAGAACATGGAGATATCCATGGAAAGCATGTCCATGTCGATCCTGATGTGATCGGAGACTTTCGAAATATCCCATATGATGATGGACGATTCGATATGGTCGTATTCGATCCTCCACATCTTCGCTGGGCCGGGCCGAATTCTATCATGAAGGCTCAGTATGGTCAGCTCAGTGAGACATGGTCGCAGGATATCGCTCAAGGGTTCAAAGAATGTATGAGAGTGTTGAAATCAGGAGGCTTCTTGATTTTCAAATGGAACGAATGTCAGATCAGAGTCAATGAGGTCTTGAAGCTCATGGATACGACGCCTTTATTCGGAAACAGACGTGGTGATACCCATTGGCTCGTATTCACAAAAGAGGAATGTCAAAATGAAGAGATATCATAAGTGGAATATATACAAAAACGTCATCATGCTGAGATACCTGTTCCGTGGATGTGATGGTCTCCGGCAGCACGTCCAAATGATGAGATGGATCCATAACAAAGGACTTACCGAGGTCTTCGATTTCATAGAGGAACACTTCGAAGAGACCTGGACGATGCCGATCCAAGAATTTATTACGGAGAAGAAACATACCAGGTATGATCGAAGAAGATAAAAGACTATCCGGTCGCGAAATACGATACCATATCTGCAAGGCGGATCTGATCGCCATCAGACCAGTGACGGCCGGAGATAAAAGCATAGGAGAATACATGGGATATATACCATATGAATGTGTAGACGGAAGGAACTATCATGATCAATAGAGTTGTATTAGTGGGAAGATTGACGAAGGACCCTGTATTACGGAAGACGACGAATGGCGCATCGGTCGTGTCTTTTACGGTCGCATGTAACCGGCTTTTCAAACAGGAGGGACAGCCAGAAGCTGACTTCATCAACACTGTCATCTGGAACAAGACCGCGGACAGTGTAGCAAAGTATACGCACAAGGGCTCTCTGGTAGGTGTAGAGGGCCGTATCCAAACACGCAGTTATGATGACAAAGACGGCAAACGTGTATATGTAACAGAGGTGGTCGCAGATAATGTGCGCTTTTTGGATAGTAGGAATGCGGGAGGTACGAACAGTGCCTACGTACCAGGACAGGAAAGCATGCAGAGCAGCACTGATACGAGCAACAGCTATCCATCCTTCTCCAATGAGTTCACGAGTATTGCAGCGCTGGATATCTCCGATGACGATCTGCCATTTTAATGAAGGAAACGATACGGATGATCACGCAAAAAGAGATCGATGTGGAGGTGTGGGAACTGGTCGATACGACGAAGAACCTTTATATCTCCAATAAGGAGGATATAGAAATGAAAGAATATGAGATCAAGATAAGACTTACAGAAACAGAAGCGGAGCAGCTCATAAAGGCTGCAGCACAGCACGATCAGAAGGTTTCCGAGCTGCTGGAATCCTTTGTATATGATCTAGTCGCATCCGATGAGCATCGCGGAGGTGATGATGAGACAGAATTGGCCCATCAGTGGTATCAGCGGCGCAATGAAGCACTCTATCCGCATCATGCGACCCCGTTAACAGAGAGCGAATCTCTGAAGCTGGCAGAGACAGATATACAGAAGCGCTGTATACAGGAAGCATTCCGGTATACTCCCCTTTACTTTGAATGGATAAAAGCAACGATGAAAGATGATGGAGTGATCATGGAAGATCGTGAACATGAACTTGTACGCTTTTCTATTGAGGATGGCGATATCGACTTCGATGATGAATATAGAAACAACTGTAATGATCTGAGGCTCGTTCGTGAGTCCGATAAGATCACATGGGATGAGGTGGAAGCACGCCTGCGCAGTTATTCAAAAGAGCATCAACAGGAGTTACAGTATCACTTGAAAGAATGTTTTCAGCGATTACCAAGACAAGGGGAAGGCAGCGACTACGTGCGGATAAAGATGGCAAGCGATATCTATCATTTAGAGGCAATGCTGCGGCAGATCCTGGAAACTTCTGTGATGAGTGAATCGTGCTGCATAAAGGGAGGATGAGGAAAATGAAAAAATATTTAGGAAGCAACCTCCGCTATCTAAGAGAAAAAAATGGACTGACCGGCGCAAAACTTGCTGAGATGTTAGGTGTTCATGAATCAACGATCAATTATTATGAGAAGGGCAAGCGATACCCATCACCGAGAACAGCGCAGAGTGTCGCAGATCTATTTCAGATATCTGTGTATGCATTATGTAATACAGATCTGGAGATAACGGTAGAAACAGAGCTTTTGCATAATTCTACTTCTCTGATGGGATATGTCATCGAATATAGCGAGAAGGATGCATTCGAACCAGCAGGAGAACCTAAAAAGGTATTATGCACACAAAATAGGCTCGTTTGGATCCTGGAAAGAAATATGACATATACCGTATGGTCAGCGTACCGGTGCGACCTCAGTCACTATGTTCAAAATAATCCTGATATACCCTATTTTAGAAAAGCAGGTATGCTCTCGGATGACGAAAAATAAGATCGAAGGAAAAGCAAACCAAATAGAAAAGAAGCATAGTGAGGGATCCGTACGATGGAAGAGATGAGAAGTATGATCCTATTCGTGATCATCAACGCTCTGGCCATATCGTGTTATCTATTGGGAAAAGAGAATCCAAAAAGGAAGAAGGGAAAGAATGAAAAGAAATAAATATCTGAAAGCAAGGCTGTCTATGGCAAATGAGGACGAATGTCTACACAACACATTCGCTCTATATGTTGCAGGGATATCGGAGCTCCTGCTGATCGCAATCTTACAGGGAGAATTGAATCTCATAAGTATCCCCTGCATCTCATCTGCAGCTATCGCTCTATGCAGCTGCTCCTACCAGATCGGCAGAAATACCATACAGAGATCGGAAGATGATATCGATGGGAACCGTTGAAAGCGTGATATCCCCCATGCTGCCGATGCTGAAAAGCTGTCACAATACCATCATCTCCTATCGTGATTATCAAAAGCTAGGCGATGAGGAGATAAGACGCTTCTGTAAGCAGGCATTGGGGAGGGACATCCGGATCATCGTAAAAGAGGATGATCATTATGAGGAAGAGGTCCTCATGAACCGATATAGGAGCAACCGGAAAAAATCTAAGACAGTGATCCTGGAGCTGCTCTGATATAACAAATGAAGAAAAGGATGTGAGGAACAGATGATAGATGAAGCAATGAAAAATCAACGATGCTGCCACTGTAGGTTCTATCACGAAGAGGATGACAAGCAGTATTGTCAAAACTATGGCGAAGAAAAGCGATCCTGGAGAATGATCGATGCGAATCCTCAGCTGTTGCCCTGGTGGTGTCCACTGGATCTGCAGGAAGCAATAAGAAAAAGCATCGTACCGAATTATTCGAAAAAAGGTGGCGGTGGCTGTCATAAAGGCAACGATAAGGTCCTGCCGGATAATTTCGGGAAGATCGTACGAGCAGAGCAAAAGAAAATGATACCGATCAAGAAGGCCGCATCGATGACTGGCGTGAGCGTCTATCTATATAAGAAATTCAGAGATCAGTATATAGAGAGCCACTGATATGGATGAAAGATATACGAAGGAGCAGCTGTGGAAGCTTATTGGCGAAAATCTGAAACGTACAGAAGACTTCCTGCTCCTATATTCCCTTGAGGCTTTGAAGGAGTACGAGGAGAATGCCGAAAGGATACAGGGGATCCCTCTGGAGCCTATCACGATCGATGGAAAGACATATATACCGAGAAACGAACGATAAGGAGATCACAAATGAATACACTGACGGAACTCACGAAGAAGTATGGGGATATCGCCTATGACCCTGCTACCGGAGAGGCAAAAGGCTATATCAATTTCCAGTTCCTGCATAAGACTGCACTGCAGCGGGAATTGAGACTCATGAAGAAAGAGAGGCTCATACAAAAAGGTAATATCGATGAGGATCCCTTCCGATTCTTCAGGAAGCTGATCCGCTTTGAAACGGATCATGCGTATCGATATGAGAAAAAGAGTGGATATAAGACCATCTATGGGGTCAGACTGCAGATCCTACTGCCGAAAAAGATCAGGAAGGACAGTGAGATCAAAAAGCTGATCAGCCGCTTCATGACGCATTTGAATCCTTTGTCCTATGATCTGCCGTATGCCGCATTCTTCCTACAAAAAGGAAACGGAAGATATATAGAGCTGATCCTGAGTGAACGCGAGGTAGTCGATCGGATGGAGATCGTTCGATATGCCCGTGATTATCACAACAAGGACGGTGTATTGAAACACAAGCGCGGGGAGGCAAAACGAGACGGTGAAGGAAAGATCATCAAGAAGCATGTGATGTTCTCCAACAAGCGGAGGATATTTACCTTGGACCGCCCGATGGAGAAGCTACGACAGCGACTGATGCGGATGCTCTTACAATCCGTGAGGACGATCCTGCAGCATATCAAGCTCAGGATGTTCCTGAAGATACAGAAGCCGGGAAGAGCTTGGCATTACTATAACCGACAGTGTGTCCTGGAGGTGAATCAAGCCAAGCGATATATCGAATACATGTGCAATCATGCGGCTGAGATCAAAAAAGAGGAGATACGAGATCTGGAAGAGGCACGTCCGTATCAAAATATCCCGATACCGGGGTATCGAGAGATCAAGACGATCTTCATGAGATATAAAGCCAGATTCGAAAAGGGCTGCTTTCATGATGGTGATGGCAATCGGTACAGGATAAGAGCCAAAGGTGTCCCTTATGATGAGCTGCGGGCGAATATCACGGAATTGATCAGAATCTTCGAAGAAGAGCTCAGGGGGATCGTACCACAACTATAAGCGATGGACGTAGACAGAAGGAAGCATCAGAACGAATACCGATAAACTGAGGAGTGATGAGAAAATGGGAGTCAAAGTATCACCAAAGTTAGTGCAAGCAGCGGAAGAAAGCTATGAGAAGCTTTCTAATATAGGACTCAGGGAGGAACTGCTGGAGCCTTTCGATGATTTAATAAAAACGTGTGAGGATATCCTACATGAGGAAGCGATACGTAAGGAGAAACAGAAAATAGGGATACGGGAGGCGCAACAAAATGGTATCTGTATAGGAAGATCGCCGGTCCCGGTCAGTAAGAGATTCCTAGAGCTGGAACACCTCTATTCGAAAAACATGATCACAGCAAGAGAAGCTGCAGAAAGACTGGATATAGCAGTCTCTACCTTCCACCAAATGAGAAAGAGATACGAGAAGGAGATAAAGGAATGGAAGTGTCAAGAGGATACATAGCGAAAGGCTCCCCTGTCAATATTGCATACATAAGCTTTGCGAACCGGCATCCGTATAAAGGAGGAAACTATGGAAAGAGAAGAATTCAAAAAAATGACATCGGTATATGAAGCACGTCTCCGACAGCTATCTGACCGAAATGCTCAGGCGCCGCTCACTGCATACTTCGATCGGGTGAGGAGCATGGATGAGATATTTGGGTTCATACAGCGCTTCGAAGTAAAAAAAGCATATGACTGTTCTGGGGAGCTCGATTTCAAAGAGCTGACGCAATGTATCGGGGAACCGGTATATGACGCGATCAGCTGCTGCTGGCTGATCATCGAGGACTATCGAGATGGAGAGATCCACTTCAATGACGGAACGTCCGTTCGTGACGATCCGAATGTCCTGAAGGGCAGATTCTTCGATAAATGGCAGGATCTGACAGAGGAGCAGCTCTTCACTAAATCGCTCCTGCGAAGGATAGAAGCTTATGAGTCTTTGTCTATGTCTATATGGAATTCGGAAAAAACGTCAGAAGAAAAGACCACACAGCTGAAACGTATCCTCGACGAATTGGCGTCCGTGAAGGAAGAATTATGTCTACGAGGAGCTGAACGTCAGATCGTAGAGAATTCCATACTCTGCATCACGACGATCGTCGATCTCCTGAAAGAAACGGAGGGAACTGTATGACGAGTAGGTCCTACAGCGTCGGATACAGCTTCAAGGGTATCGGGGAGCTACTACAGTATGTCTAACTTAGGGCCCATACTCTTCACGATCTTCATCATCGTTTATTTCTGTGAGGATATAAGAGATGATTGGAGGACATGGAGGCTTCATCGCTTGGAAACTCTGAGTAGTGACCAGCTGTCTGCAATGGGATTCATATTTTATGGAGAAAGCGAACGAGAAGATCTGCTGTTTCTATTCCATGAGCGCTTCATCTTCAAGCTCCGGCGTAGGAGATGGATATTCAGCCGGATCTATATCGTAGACCTCAGATATCTGGAGATGGAGGGAACGATGGATATGAATATCAGGCTCATCGATGAAAGCTGTAAGAAGCATCTCTATACCGCTATAAAGAAATCAATAAAGGATGGATCGTATCTTGCAGATCCGATGCTCAAGGAACAGCTATATGCTGACATCGAGCGTCGTTACAAGAAATATGTCAAGATGCGACAAAGGATCTATGGAGGAAATCAAACATGGGAATGATCATTGCTGTTTTGAATCAAAAGGGTGGCTGTGGTAAGACCACGACTACAGATACCGTATCTGATATGTTGGCACGGAGCGGCTACAGCGTATTGGATATCGAACTGGACCCACAAGGAAATCTGGGATTGCTCCACGGATGCAAGGATGATCGGAACTGCTTATATACACTGCTCAAGGGTGGCGCATTTCAGCCGATCCGGATCCGGGAGAATCATCATCTGATCCCGGCAGGAAACACATCCAGGGATATACCGACGGAATACGCTGCCTGCATAGGGAAAGAGGTCATGCTGGCCGATATCCTGGAAAGCTATCGGGATATGTATGATTTCATCTTTCTCGACTGTCCGCCGACACTATCGCTTCTGACGGATCTTGCGATGGCAGCTGCAGATAAGCTGCTCGTCCCTGTGTCGATCGACCTCTACTCGATCGATGGTCTGACAAGATTGGATGAGCGGACGAAGCTGATCAAACGCTTCTATAATCCGGGACTCGATTATCTTGGGCTTCTGGTGACGAATGCGAAAAAGAATGCAAAGTGTACGAAGAAGATAAAAGAGATGGCGCAGGAGGCTACACAGTATCTGGGGACGAAGGTCTTCACGACGATCATCCGGAATTCGATCGTCGTCTCCGACGCACAGGTAGCATTCAAGACGCTGCAGGATTATCGTAAGAATGCAAGCGTCACGAAGGATTATGCAGCCTTTACGGATGAGCTGCTGGAGACGATCCAATATGGATAGCAGATCTATCGTGAGCGGTCTGTTCCAGGCGAATAGACAAGGCGGATCGGATACGGTCACGAGTTACCAGGTCATTGAAAAGGATGAGGTGCGTTCCCTACCGATCGACGCCCTCATCCCATCAAAGATCAACCGGGAGTTGGATCATGATTTCGTCACTGAGCTCGCGAACAATATCCGGATGAACGGGCTCATGCAATATCCTATAGTAAAGCCGATCGGGGACGGAACATTTACGATCCTGGCAGGGCATCACCGTATAGCAGCCTGTAAAAAGCTGAAGGAAGCGGATGGAAGCTATCAAACGGTGCGCTGTCTCATCAAGAGATCTGACGATATCGACAGTGAGTTGCTGTTACTGGATACCAACCTTCAGATCAATACACTCAGCGTATATGACAAAGTGATGGCGATCGGCAGGAAAGAAGAACTGTTGAAGGAAAAAAAGAAACGGGATCATGCCAAAGGCGGAAATCTCAAACATATCATCGCAGAAGAATCCGGATTGAAACGTAGTCAGATCCAGACTTATCTTACGGTATATAAAAAAGCGATACCGGAAGTGAAGGAAGCTTTGCGGAAAGAAAAGATCACTTTAACTCAAGCTGTAGCGATATCACAGAAGCCTGCTGATGATCAGCTGAAAGCTGTGATGAAAGGACGGGAGAAAGTATCGGCAGAGAAGAACACTGAAGCCTGCTTCCAGAAAACCCTCGATACGACTCTCACCGCTTATGTCAAGGCGAATCATGAACTGGATCGTCTCCTACAGAAAGCAGGAACAGAGCTGACGCCGCAACAGGAAGACCTGAAAAGATTCGTGCACGAGATGGTGAGATTCCTGGAAGCTTTCCATGATGTATGACATACGATCAGCTGAATCATTATGCATATGATCTCGTAGGAAAGATGAAACGCTCACTGAAAAAGAAGAATAAGGATATCTTCGTATTGGAAGATCTTGATATCGCGCACCTGAGATGGAGGTATGATGAAGCTCTGTCGACGATAAACGTATATCAGCTGCATGAGCTGCTGGTGTTCATAGAAAAAGTGAAATATCAGTTCCTGTTGAAAAACCAGCGTATCCCGACATATAAGGACATGAGAGAGGAATTCAGGCAGGAGCTGCATATAGTGATGGAATCTGTATAGGGGAGTCACTTTCAAACAGGTCTATAAGAGGTCCTACATATAGAAAAAAACATGGAAGGGGCATAGAAAGAGGAAATGAATCATGATTTCAAAATACAGCTGCTTCAGGCAGAATGTCTGGTGATCTTAGGGATAATGGGAATCGTCATCGTACTACTCATTATCGAATACATTCGTAGATGTAGAAAACTAAACCATTCGGAATTAGTCCTGCACGATGCAATGGGAAAATTCATATACTTCATAAACGACGATGATGACATCGATAGAGAAATCTTGACGGGGATAAGAATAGAGGATGACTGGAACGGACATATCGCATTCTTTCATGAAGTCCCCAAAGACCATAGAAAGAGATTCATCGTCACGACTGCTTCCTGCCTGGAATTCGATCTTGAAGCGTTCGGAAAAGAATGGTTCTTGACTGAAGACGAAGCAGAAGCATTCAGAAAAGCAAAAAGATAACGAAGCCTGTCGTAATGGCTTTCACGTATGGAATAAAAGAGGCCGAATCAACAGGAGCTTAAAATAGATCCGTAACATCATAAGGAGAACAGTTATGAAATGTAGAATAGATACCATGTCGTGTAAGATAAAAAAAAATAATCAAAAGCGTAGCAATGAATATCGCTACAATCACGCGGGAGCTATATGATGTGGACAGAGAAGATCGAATCGCACAGATATCCGAAAGAAAAAGAAGAACGTATAAATTTGTCTATCATGCAGTCAACATGATCAACACGATCGTGCTGTTTGCTATCAACTACCTGATTATGTGGATCGTATGGTACATCATCATGGATCCGCCATTCGGTAAAGCAAGATATATCTTTCCATTCGAGGATACTCATAACCTATTGATATGTTCCATCCCTATCATCGTGCTATGTCTATGTACGAGACGGCTATTGGCAAAAGAATATCCTCATATCGAGAGATATATACGATTGATTCCATTTTTACCTATTAGTGGTGTCATAATTATTTATATGGCAGATATAGGTGAACCTGATATCCTTCTACAAATATTTTACTTATCCATCCTACGCCTTATTTGCAATTCTTTGTCTAAAGCTATGGCCCCTATCGTGTATCCATATACCTTTCTGTCACAGGGAGTATCTTTGAGGCGTGCAGTTCAGAAACCAGACCGGAAATAAACGAAGATAGACTATCGATCGTTCTATAGGAGGCATTTATGAAACACAAGTATAAAGAGCAATGTTGTCATTGCAAGAAATGGATATATGACTATGATACGACTACCGGGAAGCTCCTTTGTAGACAGTGTTTGCAGGAAACCGGAGGCAAGCTGGAATTAGAGGAACCGGTCCAACTGACGATCGACGCATTTTTATACACGGATACAGAAGGCGGTGATAAATGATGTTGAAACGTGGGATCTTTTTCTTCGCTTTTCTAATCCTTATCGTACACATCGTTCGATTCTTCCAGTTCGGACAAGCATGGTATCATGCAGAGACGCAGGAGCTGCGTACATGTCATGCTGTCGAATCTGCATCCGGAAGTGACATTTCGGAATTCAATCGCTACATTCAGGATGGAACGATCCCTCCTACAGATGTATATTGGATCTTATCACAACGTGATGATCTTCACTGTACACAAGCTACGACCACACAGATGACTCCACTCGAAAAGATCAAATACTATATCGAAAAAAACTTGAATACGCTTGAAGAAAAAATAGCATTGTTGTCACAATGGAAGACATCAGAGCATATAAAAATCTCCGATATCTTCCTGCAGCTCGTGTTCTATATCGTATTGTGCGGGATAGTCTTGTTTGGTATCGTCGCAGGAATACTTATCTATCAGGAGATCCCTTTGCCGACCTATAACAGCACTGAGAAGCATATACAACTTCGTGCTTCCTGCTATGAGGTAGGTTCCCTATCCGTTGGCATCGTCGTAGGTCTCAGCATCATCCTGATACTGGGAAAGTTGTTATGTATATCCTACTTATATTTCAAGGTATCCAGGGTATTGAAGTTAAGAAGTATCCCGTACTGGATGGTCTCAATCGTCCTATTCATCTTCCTGTCATCGTGGATGATCCGAAGAGCTGTCCGCGCACGGCATTTCTATTGTTCAAACTTAGAAGCAGAGGTATTACAGAAAGGAGAAACATGAAGAAAAGAAAGTATGAAAAATTCCACGTTTGTAAATATACAACTACTGATCACATGGATAATCATTTATAATATACTTCTTTCAAGAAAAGAGGTATCTTCCATGGAAATGATGACAATCATGGTTTCGGCGCTTTTGGGAGCAGTACTTATCTGGACTACCTCCACAGTGCTCTACAAAAAACAATTTACGATTGAAACGAGATGGACATTATTTCAATCGATATGTGATGAAATGTATGCATCAAAAAAACTTATTGCATCATATTTCAATGAATTAGGCAAAATTGCTGCAGATATGCGTGAGGAAAAAGAGGCCGGCGAACATGTACATATTGATTTTACGAATCTCTCCTCTATACATCAGGAATATTCTATTCTGACGAATAAATTTCTGGCTTATATGAAAATGTATAAACCTGATACGATCTGCAAAATAATGGCGCATCTGCCCTTTATTTTTAAGAGCTCTACACGAAAAATGAAGTTCTATCTTTATCTGGAAACATGGAGAACTGCAATGTACTATGATTTGAAATATCTGCTTGATGCAGAAAATAAACTACAGGAGATCTTGATTCCCTACCTTGATAAGACTGCTGCTCCAGATATATATGACGAAATATTAACAATTATAGGCAATATCCATGCATCCGACATTCAAACGATAGACCTTGATGAAATTGGACTGTATGACTTTATGGCAGAAAGCTTCAGAAGAATCGTCTGATAAAACTAGCTGGATGACGATAAGAAAAGTGTTCATCAAAGATTGTCATAAAGTCTCAATAACCATGAATTACTTAGCAAACTGCTATGTAAGATAGGAGGGAGAAGTGTGATATCGATACTTTTTATAGGGATGATCATTTCCCTCTTCGTTCTATTATCCTATGCACTTTGCAAAGCAAGTGCTGAAGGTGACCGACGATTCGGATATAGGGAAGGACGGAATGAAAAAGAGGAGGAGATGACAGATGAAGACGCTGGTCAAGATATTCAATAAAAAAGGACAGCGAGTCATTATCGGATGCTTAGATGTATCCGGAACTCTGTGGGTGAATAGAGCTGACCTGCCTGCCGGCATATACAATTGTGTAGAATATGCTTATCAGAGGATCCCCAGAAGATTGAAAAAAAGTTTCAAGGTGCGGGATCCAAGATATAACGATAAAGTAAAAAAGAAATCAACAGGAGAAATATCATCATGAATATATTTATCACGATATGCTCGTGTATTGTCGCATCGATCATGACGACTCTATATTGTTGGAAGAAATTCGGGAAAGAAGAGGAAGAACGGATCCTGCAGGAACAGAAAGAACGTCGCGAAAAGATCCGGGACAGTATGCTCCAGACCGGATCAAAGCGCTATTCCTTCCCCATAGACCTGAAAAAGGCCAGTGACTGGCCTTTTGAGGAAGAAGTGCCACTGTCGGAGTTATCGGATGCGGAACATCTGTTACATGAAATATATATCGCCTCCGGGAAGCTGAAGCTGGAGAACATTACTGCAGTTGAAGCAAAACAGGATCTTTTCAGGATTCTGATCATTCTGGAGCATAAAGAACTTGTAAAAAGATACAACGATATCCATGGTGATGATTACCATACCAGACTCTTCTATATAGCGCACTTAGAAGAAGATGCAAAAAGAAGCCTGGAACGTGTCTACAGCAGTATGATCGATATCATCAAATATGGATGGTTGGGGTACAATGATATCTACAGCAATATCATCCGGATCCTACGCATGATCCTCGATACATCTTTAGAGGATATCATTCATAAATGATCTATGCTATATTTAATGCATAAGGAAGCAAATCTTATATTCATCAGGGAAAAACAAAAAAAGTAAAAAAAGGCCAGTGACTGACCTTTTGTGAAGGAGGGGAAGCGTGTGAAAGCTTTAGAAGATTGTATCGATGTAAGGCAGACACGGCGAGAAGTACAGAAGCATTTAAAAGTATTAGGAAAACGGATGTTTCGGAGCCAGATACTTGATTATATGTCCATAAGTGGCAGTATACTTTCCGGTAGTGGTAATCATGGAAGTGCAGACAATGGAGGAAAGCTTTTAAAAGCTATGGAGAAAGCAGAACAGAAAAATGCGGATATACAAACCTATATAGAATCTTTGATGAATGGCTTGAATAAATTAGAGGAGGAACAGCGGGACATATTACTTGCGAAATATTTATATAAGCTGGATGATGAAGAATTCGAAGAACAATTTAATACAAGTATGAGAACGATATATACTTACATCAAGGAAGCAGAAATCGATCTGGCAATAATATTGGGATGTGCAGTATTTAAGTAAATTGCAAAATAGCTTCAATTTTGCTTCAGTTTTATTTCAAAATCATTTCAATTTTGCTTCAATTTTACTTCAATTTTGCTTCAAAATCGTTTCATTTACACTTCAGTTTTGATGTGTTAAAATTGCTATGATGGATGTAGTGTAGAAAGGAGTCCTGATGAGCTTTAAAGGGAAGATGATCTTGCTTATCTTATTTATATTCGTCATTGTAGCAGCTTTCTTAGTCTACAATACGATAGCTATAGATAAGGCCAGCAAGGAGCACAAGGAAACGGTCACTCAGATAAAAGAAGAGGAACCGAAGAAAGATACACAGAAAGAGAAATTAGAACTGACACAGGACTCTATTGAGTTAGAGATCGGTGCAGTATTCGATTTTAAACAATATATCAAGGTGGCAGAGAATAAATACGGATACAGTGTAAAGGATCAGATCAAGGTTGACGGCGAGATACCTACAGATAAGGAAGGTAAATATCAGGTAGAGTATATCATGGATCTGGGTGAAGGTAAACGCATAAGCCGTATTTTGCGTGTTACCGTGCGAAGGTTTTAACTACCATATATTAAGGAAAGAGAATACGAAAGGTGACGCTATGGAGAAAAGAGAGAAAAAAAGTGCTATTCAATTATTTGAGGACAGACAGATACGTACTGCCTGGGATGAAGAAAGTGAAGAATGGTATTTCTCTATAATCGATGTTATCGCGATTTTAACAGAAAGTATGGATCCATCTGCTTATTGGCGTAAGTTAAAGCAGCGCCTCAAAGCTGAAGGAAATGAAACCGTGACAAATTGTCACAGTTTGAAGATGATAGCTGCCGATGGAAAAAAACGTCTTACAGATGTGGCAGATACAGAGCAGCTCTTACGTATCATTCAATCCGTGCCTTCACCTAAGGCAGAGCCGTTCAAAGCATGGCTGGCAATGGTGGGACGAGAACGCATTGAAGAAACAATAGATCCGGAGCAAGCGATCGATCGTGCGCTGGAGACCTATTTGAAAAAAGGATATTCTGAAGAATGGGTACATCAACGTGTCCTTGCCATCCGTATCCGTAATGAACTAACGGATGAATGGAAAAAACACGGTGTTGAAAAAGGAAAAGAATATGCAATTTTAACAGATGAAATTACTCGTGCCTGGTCTGGAATGGGAACACGTCAGTATAAAAAGCTGAAAGGCCTTAAGAAGGAGAATCTACGTGATAATATGAGTAATCTGGAGCTTGTTTTAACGATGCTGGCAGAAGCATCTACGACAGATATCTCCAAATCAGAGAATCCTAATACTTTTTCGGAAAATCAATCTATCGCTCGTCGTGGTGGAAAGGTAGCCGGTATAGCGAGACAAGCACTTGAAACGGAAACAGGAAAACCTGTGATTACCGCAGAAAATGCAACAGATTTACAAAAGCTGGTAACAGATATCGTAGAAGACGCAGCGGCATTATCAGTAGATTGCAATGGCAAAGATGATGACAAGCAAATGGGATAAATGCAGAGTCTCACAATAGCTACTTTTGTCTGCTATCCAGTATGCTGTAGATATGATGATATCTTTAATTATGTATGAATAAATAGAAAACGGATTTCGTAATACAGGAGGAAGTAGAAATGGAAGGTAATTGATTATGGATAAGATAAAAGAAAAAATGGATATGACGGTAGTAGAAGATGAAATACCATTAAACCAAATACAAAATCTGGTTTACGTAATTCGAGGACAGCAGGTAATGTTGGACAGTGACCTAGCGATGTTATATCAGGTTGAAACTAAACAATTAAATAGAGCAGTAAAACGAAATCAACAGAGGTTTCCGATGGATTTCTGTTTTCAACTCACCGAAGATGAGTTTTTGAGGTGCCAAATTGGCACCTCAAAAATAAATGACGGAAATGGTAGTGAAAGTCGAGGAGGGCGAAGGTATTTGCCCTATGTCTTTAATGAACAGGGTATAGCCATGCTTTCGGCGGTTTTAAGGAGCGAAACAGCTATCAGGGTCAGTATTCAAATCATGAATGCATTTGTGGAGATGCGTAAATTTATATCAAGCAATGCGTTGCTTTTTGAACGTATCAGTGAGGTTGAACTAAAACAGATTGATTATCAAAAAAATCAGAAGAGAAATTTGAACAGCTATTAGACTACCTATCAGAACATGAGCAATCACAACAGAAGATTTTTTTCGATGGACAAATCTATGATGCGTTCCGTTTGTTGGTAGAAATTATACAAAGTGCTGAAAAGAGTGTTTTGCTGATTGATAATTATGTCGATTTGAACACGCTCAATATCCTTGCAAAGAAGAAAAAAAATGTGGATGTGAGGATCTATACATTGGAAAGAACCACGCTCTCCAAGACAGATATAAAACTCTTCAACACGCAATATCCATTTCTTAGCATAGAATATATTGGTAATTTCCATGACCGCTTTCTTATCCTAGATAATGATAGAACATATCACATTGGAGCATCCCTAAAGGATGCAGGGAAGAAATGCTTCGCATTAAGTCTATTAAAGGACAAGAATGTTGCGAAAGATATTATAGGGCATATAAAAAGTAAAAGGTTATCGTCTTGTGGAAATAAATAACGTTCTTATTGGGTGAAATAAAGGAGGAAAAGAACATGAAAAAACTATTGTGTATAGCTGCATTAGCAGCACTCGTACTGACAGGCTGTGCCAAAGACCTGCAGGTCAAAACGACAGAGAAGCTGACTATAGAGTACGGTGATAAGCTGGATAACGATAAACTATATGACGCAAAGGAGTCAGACGAGAATGTCAAAGTCGACAAAGTTTTTGGATATGACGCAAAGAAAGTTGGAGATCAGACCTTGAAGGTCACATTTACGGATGGGGACAAGACTATCCAGAAAGATGTGAAAATTACAGTTAAAGATACGAAGAAACCTGAAATCGTACTGAAGAAGGATAAGATCACGATCACAGCTGGAGACAAGCTGAATCTTAAGGATAATGTGAAATCCGTAAAGGATCCAGTTGACGGTGACCTGAAGTACAGTGACAAGGAAATTAAAAAATCCGGATATACGATTGACAAAGGAAAGCTTAACGTGAAGAAGACTGGAGCATACAAGGTAACAGTGAAAGCTTATGATGCGAATGGGAATACAACAGATAAGACATTTGATGTTGTTGTGAAGAAAAAAGTTGAGAAGAAAGCCACGACAGAACAAAATTCTGAGACCACGACTTCTCAGAATAATAGCACTGGACAGCAGACGCAGGCAGTTTCCCCTTCCTCTCCTGCACAATCCAATCAGAGTTCAGGATCCAGTGGACAAAGTGGTACAACATCAGGAGGATCATCTTCAGGAAATTCCGGAACCTCCAAACCAGCTGAACAACAGAAACCAACAACATGTTATGTTCCAAACAATCAGCTTGGAGAATCTGGGCAGATTTTCAAAACTGAAGCAGAAGCATATAAATATGGCGCAGATATGGAAGGCAATCCAAAAAATAATATTATGTCATACAGTGTTGGACCAGTTGTTGATACCTGTGATAATATCACTGGTTATACTGTTGGTCTCATTTATGGTAATTAAAAAGGCAGGATTCCTGTCTTTTCTTTTTGGAATAATAGAAAGGAAAATGTAAATGAATTATATTAAGCATAGACCACCATAGAGGGGTCACGCCCAACATAAATGAAAGGTCGTATCTGTACAGTCGTACATAACATCCTATATTTAAACAAGATCGGTTAATACCGGTCTTTTTCTGTTTAGGCTGTGCAAAGAAAGGAGAGTCAATTATTTATGTTATACTTCAAAAATATCAAGAAAAAACTATTTAACTACATTGCAGTATTATTTTTGATTATATCAAATATATCGAACCCTCAAGCTGTAAAAGCTGCTGGTGCAAATGTCACCGTGAAAAATAGGATTCCTTATAGTTATCAAGTGACAGATAAGGATGGACATATGGTTTGGGGCGCAGAAACAGAACATATATATGCAGATGGCGAAATTGCATTTTGTGTGCAACCTGGAATATTGATAACCGAAGGTTCATCCTATACAAGGTCTAATTTCAGTCATAGTGAACTTCGTAAAATAGAACATATTGCGTATGTAGGTTGGCAATTATCTAGTAAAACAGATGAGGACTATCTAGCTACACAATTTATGATTTGGGAAGCTCTTGGTGCTACAATCGATAATACTTCCTATTCTGGATATACTTCAAAAAAAGTCCAGATACAAGATAAGGTAGATTCACTTTTTAAGAAAAAGCCTTCATTCAATGGAATCGAAGAAAATATCAAAATAGGAGAATCCATCACACTGACAGATACCAATAAGGTATTTTCTAATTATTCGCTCACATCGAAAAGTGAAGGTATTACTATATCAAAAAGTGGAAACAAATTAACGATCACAGCTTCTAATAATACCCCAGAAAATGCAACAGTAAAATTTCAAGCAATAAAGGCAGAGTGTGTTGGGACATCTATTTTATTTTCATCCTCTACATCTCAAGATGTTGTATCCTTTAAAGTTGGCGACCCTGTAACTATCACCATTAACTTGAACGTTGAAAAATATGGTTCTCTGAAAATCACAAAGCAGGACGAAGATGGAGCTATAGTTCCGAAAACTTCCTTCAAAGTGTCCAAGAATGCAGATATGTCTTCCCCTATCGGAACTTACACAACAGGTGCTGATGGCTCTGTAACTGTCAATGATCTGTTACCACAGAAATATTATGTGCAGGAAACAGCAGTCCCTAGTCATCTGGTACTCGACAATACCATCCATGAAGTGACTGTCGAAGCTAATCAGACGACGACCTATACTGCACGTAATAACTGGGTCAAAGGTAAGGTGCAGCTGCGTAAGATCGACCCTGATTCCGGAAAGCAGGTCGCAGGTGCTACCTATGCTATCTACAACGATAAAGGACAAGAGCTGGAACGTCTTGTTACAAAGGCAACCGGCTATGTAGAATCCGGTTACTTGAGATTTGGTGAGTACACAGTCCGCGAGGTCATAGCTCCATCCGGATACATCTTAAACAAGACCTCCTACCCTGTTACGATTGCTACTAACGAGCAAAAAATCACAGTCACCGGCGAAGATGAAAGACAGACAGGCCGTTTAGAAATCACAAAAGAAGATAGTGTCACCGGCTCGGCCGCACAGGGCGAAGCTACTTTAAAAGGAGCTGTCTATGAACTGCGTGCTAAAGAAAATATCTTGGATCCTGCCGATGGGTCTGTCAAATACGCAAAGGATGCAGTTGTTGCAACACTGACAACAGATGCAAATGCCAAGGCATCAGTAAGTGATTTATATCTAGGTAAATACATCCTGCAGGAAAAGACGCCAAGTACCGGTTACACATTGGATACGACGAAATATGATATCTCTCTTGACTATGCAGGTCAAAGTGTGGAAATCGTTACAAAGAAACAAACGGTAAAAGAAAGGGTAAAAGCGCAGGCTTTCAGTATTGTTAAAATCTCTGATAACGGATCCGGAGAAGCGGATAAGCTGGCCGGTGTTGAATTTACAGTAAAAGCTCAGAAAGATATCGATAAATACGGTTCTTGGGAGAAAGCGCCAGTTGCGAAAAACGCAAAGGGTCAGACTGCTGCTGTCCTGGTGACAGACAAGAATGGATATGCTGTTTCTGATGAACTTCCTTATGGTGTGTATGTAGTCCGCGAGACCAAAGTCCCGGATGATCATTATGCTGTAGCGGATTTCAAGGTAACGATAACGGAAGACAGTCGTGATCCGCAACCATGGCGTATCTTCAATGATGAAAAATTCCGTGCGGTGGTCAAAGCGGTCAAAGTCGATCAGGAAACCGATAAGACCGTTGCACTGGCAGGAACGACCTTCAAGATCAAGAACATGAAAACGAACGAATATGTAGGCTACTGGGAGTGGAATCCTACTCCGGAATATATTACGGAATGGACGACAGATGAATCCGGTACGGTCATGACCGGAAAGGAATTGGATCCGGGACATTACGCACTTGAAGAGATCACTGCTCCAAATGGTTATGTTTTGAATATCGCTCCAGTTAAATTTAAAGTATCAAGCAATACAGCATATGAGACACTTCCAGACGGTGCTACACCGGTCATCACTGTCACTAAACAGGATACTTCAGTAAAAGGACGTATCGCAGTCGTAAAACAGGGAGAGGTCCTTACTTCTGCAGAAACTGATGATCATGGCAATACGAAGTTCAAATATGAAATGCGGAAATTGAAGGGTGCTGTGTTCGAAGTCAAGGCAGCGGAAGATATCTCATCTCCAGATAATCAGGGCGATATCCTATATCACAAAGGCGATCTGGTAGATACGATAACGACCGATGCTGCAGGTGAAGCACAGACCAAGCTGCTCCCTTTGGGTAAATATCAAGTTTCGGAAAAAACTGCTCCAAACGGATTCACGCATTCCGATGATATCAGAGAAGTCGAGCTCGTCTATGAGGATCAGAATACAGCGATCGTATTCGGAGATGCCGGTACTTATGAAAATGAACGTCAGAAAGTTGAAGTACAGGCTGTCAAAAAGGACGCAGATGACCAACAGCTGCTAGTCGGCGCTGAAATCACGCTATATGCAAACAGAGACGTGTACAACTATGACGGCGATGTAATCGTAAAAGCCGGTGAAAAAATTGAAACGGTGGTAACCGGCGAAGATGGTAGAGCCACATTTACTGCAGACCTGCCTAATGATCTTACTCCGGAATATGGTGTAATGCCGATTGAGAAAATTGAAGATGAAGATATAGATCCAGGATTCAGTCAAACAGTCATTGAGGATGTAAGACTCATCGGTGACACCAATAGCCTATTCTATGCAACGGAAACGAAAGCTCCTGCAGGTTATGCGAGTGGTCAGGAAGTGCGTTATTATTTTGATACAAAGTATACGAATCAAAACAATGCAGTCTTGAAATTCACAGCAGAGTATCAGAATGAAACGACAAAGGTCGAGATCTCTAAAGTGGATATCACGAACGAGGAAGAACTTCCGGGCGCTACGCTGCAGATAAAGAGCGAGGCCGGAAAGATCATAGAGGAATGGATATCCACAGATAAACCACAACTCATCGAGATGCTGCCTGTTGGAGACTATGTACTATCTGAAAAGATCCCGGCATCAGGTTATACGACAGCTACCGATGTACCGTTCACGATCAAAGATACTGGTGAGATCCAGAAGGTCGTCATGAAGGATGATATAACGAAGTTACAGATCATCAAGACGGATGAAGAAGGTAAGCAGTTACCAGGCAACAGACTGGCCATCATTGACAAAGACGGAAAGACCGTTGATGAGTGGATCACAGATGAAAAGCCTCATGATATCACCAAGCTGGTTGTCGGACAGGAATATACGTTGCGGGAACTGGAAGCAGCTGCCGGTTATACAAAAGCTGAGGATATCATCTTCATCGTACGTGATACGAACGATGTACAGACGATCGACATGAGCAACAGACAAACAGAGATGCACTTTTCTAAAGTCGATGAGACCGGCGAAAAAGAATTACCCGGTGCTAAACTGCAGATCATTGACAAAGATGGCAATATCATAGATCAGTGGGTATCCACAGAAGAGCAGCACACGATCACAGGACTGAGTGAGGGTCAAACATATGTCATGAAAGAAATCTCTGCACCATATGGATATGAGATTGCAGAAGAGATCACCTTTACCGCAGGAGACGGCCAGAAGGTCACGATGAAAGATAAAATGATCCGCTCCTATATCAAAGTCAATAAGGTCGATTATTATGATCATAAGGACATCCTGAAGGTCGCAGAGTTCACGTTGTACAGTGATGCAGCGTGCACGAAAAAGATCAGCGCTGCAAAGACAGATACGAAGAATGGGATCGCACTGTTCGATGATCTGACATACGGTACGTATTTCATCAAAGAGACGAAAGCACCAGCCGGTTATGAGCTTTCTGATGAGGTCGTGAAGGTCACGGTCGATGACGAATGGGTCAATGGTGACGATAAGCTGCGTACGATCATCTATGCAGATAAACCACTTCCGGGCGGTGCGATCAGCACAGGAGATCATACGAATACGATAATACTCTTCATCATCACCGGTCTTGCCGGGTCCATGGTCGGCTTTGCAGCATACAAACGTAGAAAGATGAAAAAGGCCAGTGACTGACCTTTTTTATGAAGAAGAAAACAGTATATAAGGGGATAGTATGTGTACTCATCCCTTTTTTACTTCTCAGTGGCTGCAAGTCTGGCGAGGAAGAAGAAGATGATCAGAAACAAAAGGAAAGCTATTCTGTACAGTTATCCGCAACCGTAAAGGATCTGAGCGCGCCTGTAATCAAGTGTGAGGACGAGCTCTATCGTAAGATCGGTGATGATCTCGATTGGAAGAAGCTCATAAAGGTAGAGGACAATGTAGATGTTTCTCCGATATATGAGATCAAAGGAAACGTCGATATGGACCATAGTGGTACGTATCCGATCACAATCATAGCGAAGGATGACAGTGGAAACGTACGTAGAAAAAAGCTGACTGTCTATGTATCGGAAGGATCTAGGCCCATAGCTGAGAAGGACCGGAAGGAAGAGACGCCGCAGGCATCGGTACCCGATACCAAATCGAAGGAACAGGCTCCACCCTCTTCCGCCTCGATACAGAGCAGATACTTCGCATTCCGGGAAAGGATATCGCGAGATGCGACCTATCAGGAATGTATGAGCTATATCGCAACGAGTCTGGCAGGTAAGAGCGGGACAGGAAACTGTATCGTCGTCGATGATGCCAATGGCGTGCACATTGGTTATCAGGCAAGCTTCAATTAAAGAAAGGAGAGAACGATATGAACATGATCCAAATCATCATCATCGCTGTATGTGCCATCGTCATGGTGGGAGCGATGATATTTCTGTTCAAGCATAAAAAGAGATAACAAGAAGGAGGATCCTATGATCTATGAAGGAATCATACTGCAGCGGAATCATGATCTGGCGGAGGTATGCCTGCTGCAGAGGAGAAAGAACAGATATGTCTTCCTGCCTGAACGGGTCATGGAGCTCATCCGTCCGGGAATGAGGATCTTATTCATGGGGCAGGAGGATACAGAGTCCGCAGAGCTATACATCGCGGCAGGAGGACATCCATGATCCCGCGAGAGACGATCGATGATATCCTGCGTCGCTTGGATATCGTCGACGTCATACAACGATATGTCCCTTTGACCAGAAAAGGAAAGAACTTCGTAGGGCTCTGTCCGTTCCACGAGGATGGGAATCCCAGCCTATCTGTATCTAGGGAAAAACAGATATTCAAGTGTTTTTCATGCGGTACAGCCGGAAACAGTATCAGCTTTTTACAAAAATATAAGAACATATCATATATGGAGGCTGTGCAGGAAGCTGCACAGCTTGCAGGTGTAACGCTCCCGCGGTCTGCGCCTGCAAAACAGGATCCGCAGAGGCTGAGAAAGCTGGAGCTCAATCAGGAGCTCATGAAGTATGCGAACCACATATTGCATACCGAGGATGGAGAGGCGGGGCTGCGATACCTGCAGCAGCGCGGTTATACGAAGGAGCTGATCGATCAGCAGCAGCTCGGTCATATCCCGGAGAAGGAAAAGCTGCTCAACTTTTTAGAAAAGAAGGGATATAGCAGGCAGGAGCTTATTGAGGCGGATGTGTTCTCCCCTCACGGCAGCTGTAAATGGGAAGGTCGTATCCTCTATCCGATCATCACCGCACATGGTGAAGTGAGAGGGTTCACAGCCAGAACGATCGGTAAAGGGCATGATCAGCCTAAGTATGTCAATACGAGCGAATCGACGATATTCGCAAAAAGGAAGCTGTTGTATGGAGGGCCAAAAGCAATCGAAGCCGCAAGACAGAAGCATGAGCTGATCATCGTAGAAGGAAGTGCAGATGTAGATATGCTGACGCAAGCCGGATATCTAAACTGTGTGGCTACGCTGGGGACAGCACTTACAGAAGATCATGTACAAGCATTGAAGCGTATGAATGTCCGGATCCGCCTATGCTATGATGGCGATGCGGCCGGGATCAAGGCTACGATGGCTGCGGCTTCACTGCTGAGAAAGAATGGTATCCTTCCCTTCTGTGCTTCCCTTCCTCTCGGTAAGGATCCGGATGAGCTTATACGACAAGCTCCCCAACTGCTACAGGAGTTATTGTCCACGCAAGAGAATACAGTCGATTTTCTGCTGCAGCATCCCAATGACCTGAGTGATTTCAGCAAACGAAAGGAGTATGCTGTCAATGTAATGAAAGAGCTGATCTCTTATCATGACCCTTTGATGAAGGAACATTATCTCCGTGAGCTCTCAAGAAAGAGCGGTTTCAGTATCGCTTCTCTTCAGGACTCCTACGAGAAGATGAGTGTGAGCAAGCCACAATATACGGCCGTACGCTCGCAGCGCTTCGCAAAAAGTGAAATCCGCCAGGAGCATCGCAATGTCCGAATCAATTTTCAGGAAAAGGATAAGGTGATCTATAAGAATGAGGTACAGCAGAAATTCGATAATCTGCAGCAGGATGGAAACGTGATCGCCTTCGACAGGAGCCGATTGTTGGAGAGGACCGATATATTGCGTAAGTATATCGGTCAGAAAGGACGTTTGTTAGAAACTACAATCACCTGTATAACCGACGATGACATTGACCTACGCTGTCATTCGATCACAGAGTCTTGTGTAAGAGCGATCAGCGAGGAGCATCATATGGATGCAAGGGCATTGAATTATATCGCCTATCTGCATAAGGATACACGATATCCGCATATCCATCTTCAGATATGGCAGGAAGAACCCTTGCTGGAACGGTATCGGTTGACAAATACTTTGCTTGAAAAGCTGAGATCCGATGTCATACAGGTGATGGCATCGCCTCTGCCTGTTCAGGAGACAGAGACAGAAGCTATCATACCGGAAGCGATGAAGCTGCCGGGAATGTAAAGGCCAGTGACTGGCCTTTTTATATTTTAATGAAAACAAGGAGGCATCGAAAAGAAATGAGAAATCTAAAACTGATGAAAGCAGAGCTCATTATCGGAGGAAAAGAGATAACGAGCATTCAAAATGCGATAAAGAATGCGGGAAAGGACATAACCAGTACGATCAAAGTCGTAGCACAGGTCTTGGCAGGCATCGTAGGAGCAGTCGCGGGACTCGTACTGCTCTTCATGATCGTCAAGACATTGTTCAAATCACATCGAGGAGATGGCGGTGCATGGGATGAAGCAGCACAAACGATCGCAGTCTGCATCATCTGTCTGGCATTTTCTGCGGCCGTATTCACAGCCTTCTTTTAGGAGTAGAGCCGTATGAACATGATATTGAAATGGCTGCTGGGAAAGCTCGTCGAGACCTTTGGAGGGATCTTCGAATTGTATGCAGCTATGTCCGGGAACGTCTTCGATCAGTCAGTCGTCAAAACGATCTTCACCTTCTTTCAGACGATCGGACTTCCTTTGATCGGCCTTGCGATGATGAGCATGCTGTTCAAAGTGATGTTGGAGCATGCCGATGGGAAGGGGTTCCAGGTCATGGATATCCTGAAGCGTTTCGTTGGCGGAGTCATCATCTATTCCTTCGGTCTCGAGATCATGAAATCCCTCTATGTCGTATTGATGGGGGTGACCGGAAAGATCATCAGCGTGATAGCGAACGTCGCCACTGAGGATATGAAGATCGATTTCGATGATTTCGGATTCTCCTTGACCTCGATCCTTCTCGTCGTGATCCTGACCGCCATCTGCATCTATTATATGATCAAGTCCTTCATGGACATATTGGAGCGGACATGGCAGTACGTCGTCATCCTCTGTATGATGTATATCTATACGACGGGATATATCATGGGGAATGATGAATCGATCATATCGTGGTTCAAGCAATGCCTTGCGATCATATTCAGCCAGTTCTTCCAGATCACACTGGTGAGTCTGGGGATCACGTTATATGTATCTGCCGGAGGAGTGAATGATTTCCTCTTCGGTATAGGCGCAATCATAGCTTCAGCTAAGGTCGAGCAGCTGCTGGATCGCTTCGGTATGGGAAGCGGAGGCAGGATCGGCAATGCTATGCGCAACGCGATGAGCATGGGCTTCTATGGAAGCAGCATCATAAGAAGCTTCAGAAAAGGAGGATGATGAGATGGAGCGGACCGATATAGAAAAGAAACGGTATATCTATCCACAATATGTACCGGCACAGCAGCTGATGAAAGGATTGTATACGGGGGAATGGGCAATGATCGCGGCACCGCCGATCCTGGGCCTGATCTTATACAATATCATCGGCTTCGCGATCGGAATGATGCTGGGACTCCTCTTCTTCGCCCTGCTGTTCCGTTATGAAGGCAAGCGGGTGAACCTGCTGCATGAGATGGTATCCAGCGCCCGATATCTGAGCTCTCAGCGTTATTACATCAAAAAGGAGCGAGAGCTTGATGATGAGATGGAAGCAGCAGAGGAAGAGACAGAGCAGGAGGAAGGTAAGAAAGCTAAGAAAAAACCGAAGAAGCAAAAAAAGAAAAGAAAACAGAAACGAACAGAAAAAGAACAGCGGAAGAAGAAAGAGAAGGTCATGCAGGAGCTCTTCCCCTTCCGCCGTATCGAAGATGCACTGATCGAAATGGAAAATGGGGACGTCTTCTTATTCCTACGTATCCAGGCGAACAATCTGGATCTGTTGTCTTATCAGGAGGTACAGAATATGATACGTTCCTATTCCAAGGATATCGATCGGGACAGGTTCAAAGTAGGCTATTTCATCACGGACAGCGTGTTCAAGATCGGCAACAATATCCAGGCAATCGAAAAAGCAAAGGAGAAGCAGCGCATCCCCTTCCTGCGGATGCTGCTGGATCAGGAAAAATACCTGCTGCAGATGAAAAAAGACGATGCCAATAAGAAGATGTATTGTATCCGAGTCCTCATCAAGGAGAAGGACAGGAAGAATCTGGATCTCGATGATGTGAAGCATCGCATCAAGGAGACTTATGCCACTTCCCTGTCACCGATCGAATGTACGAAGGAAGAGATCAAGCAGATGCTCGGCGTCTACGGGAATCGGATCTTCGCAGATCATTATCCGGATAGTGAGCTGGAAGTGGAGACACAGGGAGCAGATAAAGGGTTCCTCCTGTTCAAAAAGAAGAAGACCTATGAGGAGCTGCAATTGCCGGGGATCTATGATTTCAAGGATATGATCGTCCCTGTGACTGCTGAATTCCGTCCCAGTCTGGCAAGGTTGGGGACGAATATCGTGAAGACCTATGCAGTCAGCTCCTTCCTCGGGACAACAAAGGAAACGAACCTGTTAGCGAGGATCAGCAATATCCCGGGCGTATCTACCTCGATCTATATAAACCCCTTATCGACCAGAGTCTATAAAAGCAACATCCGGAAGGACATGAAGGCAAGGCGATCCGCTATACGTGACGACTTGGATCAAATGGATTATGAAGAATCCGCAGAGACACTGGCAGGTGCCTATAGAAGAGTCCGGGAAGATAGTCAGGAGATGTATTACATCTCGATCTATTTCGTACTGAGTGCTGTCAATCAGACTGCGTTCGATAATCTCGAGGAAACGTTCCGCAGTGCGATCGAGGACGTGTCGATAACGCTGGATGATCTGAAGACGAAGCAGAAGGAAGCCTATCTGGCAGCCAGTCCGATCGGAGAAGATCTGCTGGGGAAATGGATCCGGCAGAACATACCGTCAGAGAGCGTCGCGAATCTTTATCCATTCAACGAGCCTTCCCTCATGGATCCCAAGGGACTCTATATCGGAACGATCGTGGATAAGAAGAATCCGATCTTATATGACCCATTCCAATATCGTGGGACGAACAACAATATCCTCATACTTGGGATGTCCGGTGTAGGAAAAACAGTCCTCCTATGGCTGCTATTGCAACACGCGGCTTGTATGGGAGCTTATATCCGCAATATAGATTTTGAGGGGACTGCAAGAGACTTTATCGAGAAGCTGGGAGGGATCAATATCGATATCGCCGGAGGGAACGATTTCATCATCAATCCCTTACAAGTCCGCATACCGTATGAGATCCGTCGTGGTATCCTGGATGACTACATCGGAGAAGTGAAGAGCTGGATGCGCATATACAAAGCGAGCTGGAACGATAGCCTGCTGGACCTTTTCGAGGAATTCCTACGACGAGCCTATGAAAGGAAGCATATCAGCAACAGTACGGACTTCACGCGTCTGCAGAATACGGATTATCCGATCCTATCCGATGTATATCAGGAGATCGTGATAGAAAGAGATAATTACGATGAGAAGGAATCCCTGGCCACGAAGGAGGAGCTGCGGAAGCTGCTGCTGGGGATGAGGTCTGCAGTGGAGGGGGCAGATAGCGGCCTCTTCAACCGGCATACTTATCTGGGAGAACGGTTTCACGGAGATGGTTCCAGGCAGGATGTCTTCAATAGCGTTCGGATCATTAATTTTGATTTCTCGCGTATGATGGACACCGATAAATCCCGAAAGCTGGCACAATGGTCGAACATCTTCACCTATATCACACAGTTCGTAAACAATAATATGTCTGCACGAGATGATATCGTAGTCAGTATCGATGAGCTGCACGAGATGCTGAAGAAGGAATACATGCCGATAATCAACATCATCTCCTCCTATGAGAGACGCTTCCGAAAATACAATACATCCCTGATCAAAGCAACGCAGACGATGGATGAAGTCGATAGTGATGACGCAGAAATGGAATCAAAGGTGAAGCCGTTATTCTCACAGTCTGCGACGAAGTTCCTGTTCCACCTTGGTGATATCGATTATGACAAGCCAAGGAAGATGATGAACCTGACAGCAAACGAGATAGAGAAACTGCAGGAGAGTCGTTCCGGGAAATGCCTGGTCCGTATCAACAAAGCGCTTTATGATCTCGACGTCTTCATGCCGGAGTGGTTCAAGCAGGTGAAGAAGGATGCATGATGAGCTTTTGGATGAGAGTGGCCCTTTGGATCGCGCCCAAAATAAAGAAGAATGGTCCGAAGGTCCTATTCGGTACCCTCCTGGCGATCAGCTTCCCGATCATCGCCGTCACTGCGTTGTTCTCCGATGGAGGCTCACAGGAGGAACAGGATGTCTATCAGGAAGCCTACGAAGAGCTCGGATGTTCAAAGGAGGACAGCTACATCCTGGCAGATATCCGTCTCTTCGATACCTATGCGGATGAAGCAGCATCCGAGCATATGACGAAGGAGGAAGCACAGAAACGTATGAGATCCATCTATATGGATATCGAGAATAAGGAAGATGAGAAAAGCTGCAGACTGCGTAGTGATGAAGACATCGTAAAGGAGCTTAAAAAGAAGTATCCTATGAAGGAGGAAGAGATCAAAAACATGCTGGAGGATCTGCAGAGCATGCGGAATGGAAGACAGAATATGATCGTTCCGGCAAAGGAGCTTCAGATCGTCAAGGACTGTGATGAACAGGCTCCCTATATGATCCTAAAGGGAAGAAGACAACCGGTCGTATCGATAGGAGCGGGTACCGTCAAGAGGATCGTGACGGAGTCTGAACAGATAGAGATCGATGAAGAGCATAAAAAACAAAAAGGGTTGACAGTTACTGTAGAATATGAGTCCAATATAGGATTCGATAATGATATGGAGTATATCACCAAAAAGTATACAGTCACCTATGCAATGCTGCAGGAGCTGAAGGTAGAAGAAGGACAGGAATTGAAACAGGGACAGCAGATAGGCGTCATGGAGGATCATCTGTATCTATCCGTAAGGGATGAGAAGGGGGCGATTGATCCCAAAGAACTCATCCATCTTTCTTCTACGACCACTTCTACCGGGAAATTCCACCTCCCCTTCAAGATACCTCCTATCATCATCAGTGAGGTCGGTAATCGTGAGCTGGATGGTTTCCATGCCGGTATGGACATATCCGCCGGAGCCGGTGAAGCTGTCTTATCGATCAGTGATGGTACGGTGATCCGGGTCTCCACCAGTTGCTCTCCTTATGGCGGGTATATCGGGAACAGATGTCCGGCGGATGATGCATTTGCATGGGGAGCCGGGAATTTCGTCATGATAAGGTTTGAGGCAGATGACAAAGAGTATTATGCGTTATATGCGCATCTATCGGATGTCACTGTCTCTCATGGAGACAAGGTCTCAGCCGGTGACGTCATCGGTAAGCAGGGATCGTCGGGAAACTCACAAGGGACCCATCTCCACCTCGAGATCCACGAAGGCTCCTTCGAAGTAAATACGGTGGCGTCCAAAAAGGGATTGGTCGATCCACGCAGGTTCATAGATTTCAAGGATGGGAAGAAACCACAGGTATCCTTCTAAAGGCCAGTGACTAGCCTTTTCGCTCATCATGACAGGGAGGTATGAGCAGATGCGCATACAGGTACCGATCGCCAAGGATACCCCGATCGAGCGTATCTATGAAGGTGCAGGATATATACACAGACTACGATATCCACAGGGCTGCGTCGAAAAAAAGGAAGCAGGAGATGAATGGCCGGCACACACGAAAAAGATAAGCAGCGGAGCGTATCGTGCGGCGGTGAATGCATTCGATGAGAAGCATATCCTCCCGGCCCTGCATGCGAAGAGGAGTGTCTTACTGAACGCGGGCACGACGATGGATGTACCTACGACTGCAGCAGGGCTCGCCAAGATCGAAAGCGACCTGCGTCATGTATATCTGTGGGATGGTCAGGGATGGCTGGATATCGTTTCGATACAGAGTCGGATGGACAACACCCATCCGGGACAAGAGAGAGGACAAGAAAAGGAGGCACCTATGAAAACGTATTATAGGACGACAGAGGAATATACACAGCGGCTGACATACCAGATCGAGAGCGACTTCGGCTCTGACGGTGAGTTCGTATATCAGCATACAGACCGACAGATCCTGAGCGGTACACCGATCCTGGCATCCGATGAGGATATCTCCATCTATGATCTGAGATATCCGGAAGGAGCGATCCATGACGGCGTCGATGATACATGGAGGGCGCATGCGGAGGAGATCGATGAGGCTGCATATGAGGAAGCGAAGCTGACGTATGATCAGGAGCATATCCTTCCAAGGCTGTACCGGTCGAAGCAGCAGCTCCAGCATGCACGGGAATACGAGCATGCGATGGATCGAGCAGAGGATATCTTTTTCAATGATCCCGAGATGGTAAAAGAATACTGGGATGACGACGCACCTCCGATGAGACGCGATATTCCGGATATCCTGTATAAAGCAGTACAGGGATCGTCAGAGCCATCTCTCGATAAAGATGAGATACAGATGCTCTATGAAGTGATCGATCGGACTGAACAGGACGCGTATGAAACGTCCGTAAGGTATGAAGGCTACGTGAAGGAAGCTCTGGAGGATGTAGATGGAGCTATCACTGATATCGAACAGCGGCTCGCAGCTGCAGGCAGAGTATCACCGGATACCTTCCGTACAGCACACATCCTGGATCAGGTGGATATGCTGGCTCGTGAAAATCTTGCGGATCCGGGAAACCTGAGAAAAGGATTGGACGAACTCCTTTCGGATGATATAGCGCATAAGCATGAGAGACATACAAATCAGGCATATTACAAATATGATACAGAAACGTATTATCTCAAGAATAGTAACGGCGTCTACGTGCGGTTGTGGAGAGGCGGAGAGATTGATGGGGAGACTCTTACAGATCGTGATATCGTCCTATCGATCAATCATCCGACATTAGATTATGATACAGGTGTACGATATGATATGCATGAAATGCCGGAGCATACGGATTGGATGGGATTTGCCGGCGTCATGGAGGGGAAGGATCTGCAGTATCAGCTGACGCAGGATCCTTTCCTGTACACGACCTTGAACGAGGAGCTGCAAAAAGACAGCAGGACCATCCAGAATACATTGTCAGGGCTAGAGGAAGTCGCACATGAGCTCTATAAAGAAGAAATGGAGTATGCTGATATCAGCCCAAACGGCGGCGCGGATGTCGTTCCGAGCACACCTGCCGAACATTTCTTGGAAGACATGAAGGAGCTGTCCGGATATCCTGCTCTCGTGGAAGCCGGTGAACAGCGACTGGCTGAAAGCCGCATGGGACGTGAATTCTTGGATACAAGAATAGAAGAAGATAAAATGAAGCTCTATTATATCGATAATGCAGAGCTCTATGATGAACTGCATGAATTGGAACTTGAAAACATCTATACAGACGGTGGACTGCTGCATACCAGAGAAACACTCGACACAGTAAAGCAGGATATTCGTAAGAAACAGGAGAACGTGAAAGAGCTTCAAAAGTTGAAGGATCAGCTGATGAAGAAACGATATCGCTTCTGGCAATTCCGCCAGCATCGAGAAAATTTGAAAAAGTTGGAAAGCATCGATAAAGAGATCAAACATATGGATGAAGAGATCTACGAAGACACCGGACTTGAACAGATCCTAGAAGATAAGCTGCCTACGCTTGAAAGATATGAAGGATTACAGGCACAGCTGAAGGCTCCTTATCAAGATCATATCCTGAAAGAAGCATACGATCCTGTTCATGGATATCGAACTTCCATGGACGCTCTTTGTGACCATAGAACAGATATCGAGCAGGAATTGCAGAAATTAGAGGATGTCAAGTCATTGCAGCCATTCACGAAGCGATTGGATATCGAGATTGATATACGCCAATCAGATATAGCAAATGCAAAGCTGCAGCTGCTGGGGTTGAAGGAGACCTTCGGCAGAGTATTGGAAAAGCCAGGCGTCTACGATACGAGGTTGACCCTGACCTGTAATGGTCGAGGATATTTGAAGGACAGGGTCCTGGAGGATGGAGAGATCGAGAAGCTGCAGGAATTGATGACATCAGGACATGCCAGTCCGATCATCAAGCAAGCGCAGGCGATCCTTCGAGAGGATCATCATATAGATAATGCCCGGGAGCTGAGTTCCTTCGCTCGGCAGATCGATCGAGAAACGATCATCGAAGAAAGCTTCTCGGCGGAGATCCAGACGACACTGGCACCGGCATTCTGATCGACAGAAAAAGGCCAGTCACTGGCCTTTTCGCTCAGAACCATCCTTATCCTTCCTCAAAAGATACTTCCATTCCCTGCACTTCCATGAGAAAACTCATGTATCATGTTTCATCTGTTCCTTGCTATGTGAAAATAGATATGCTATCCTTATCTACAGAATATTATATAGGAGGATATGGAACAACATGAATACTTTAGATTCTTATATGGTATACGGAATCATCGCCCTTCTGCTTGTAGTGATCATCAGCACGATATGCATCTTACGTTCACCATTTCATTATCCGTATTTCATTCATTCTTTTGACGTCTCTGGTAAGAGAGCACCTCAGATCGAAGACCTGGTCGATGAGTTTCTGAATGCCGGAAATTTTTATAGGGTCCAGGAGCATGGTCACTATATTTCGCAATGGAAACAGGAATGTCGTAAGAAGATAGAAAAAAGTAAGATAAAGACATATCGACAAAAGCAATTCAATGCTTGTCTGGATGACGGTGCGGCATTTAGATTTTCTCTTACTCGTCAACAAACAAGATATAGACAACAAAACTATGTGAAAACATCCTATAAGGTTTCACAGATCACAGATGAATACACTTGCAGTTATAACTATTTACGAGATCGAGATCGTCAATTACGAAATATAAATCATGAATGCACATTACGGAACTATCATAGTAAAAATCAAAGAAAACTTATGACAAAGGAGCTTAGAAAAAAGATCATGGTTCGCGATCATCATACCTGTCAGTCATGTGGAAAGTATATGCCGGATGAAGTCGGGCTCCACATTGATCATATCGTACCTGTTTCTAAAGGAGGCAAGACTGTGCCATCGAATCTTCAGGTACTTTGTTCTAAATGTAATGGAAATAAATCAAATAAGCTCTAAAGGATCTTGAATAACAAAGAGGTCCAACCACCAATATGAAGGATTAAGAGGCAGGAATACCTGCTTTTTTATTCGTTACTTAAGGGATACACGATCGAAAGGAGAACCTGATATGGAAAAGCATACAGAACATAAGCTGCTTCATAAAGCAATCGACAGAATAAGCTATCGACATCGTCATGAACAGGCGTTATCAAGCTTCAAAGAAAAGAAGCGGCGATATCTCTCCATGAACGAGGATGAATTTCTACTAAGCTATATAGAGATCAGTATGAGATGTATATGTAAGAAATGGACGCTCTTCTTTTCCTCGACAGTCTGGCTGATGATGACGATATCTTCGTTTTCCTATGTGAAGAAGCTGCTTGCTGTCTTTCCAGCGATCTCTGATCAGGAATACCGAAGCACGATCCTGCTCGTATCTATCGGTGTACCTGCAATGATCCTCCTGCCATGGCTCGTCTGTCTGGTAAATGCGCTCATCAGGCAATATCGACGGATGAAAGAAAAAATGATCATGGATGAGGTGAGAAGATATCTACGAGAGAATATACATGATGATGAAAACAGAAGGGTTTTATGACAAGATGGCTGAAAGGTATCGCTCATTTATCTGCATTCGAGGCGATCGAACAGATTAAAAACGCGAAAGATGAAGAAGAGAAGAAGCGTTTGATCCAGAAGGAATGGGAAAGAAGGAAGAAGATCCGGCAAATGACGAACATGATGGTCGTCATTGGTTCGATCATAAACCTCGTTGCCACCCCGATGCTTTTTCTTAGGATCAAACAACGAGTCTTCGATATCATGATACCGGACCATGCAGTAAGCGTCACCGTATCCGCCTGTGCGATATGCATGATAGCGATGATAGTATTCTTTTTAAATGGTCTCATAAAATCAAATCGCTGATCTTTTTATCCCCCAAGAAAAGGAGCTGATACGAACGAAACGAATAGGCAGCATTGCGTTGACCATTCTATTGGTTTTGGTATCCTTATGTTTATGCGGTCATTTCCGGATCTATTGTATCCTAAGTGGTTCGATGGAGCCCACGATATCCACCGGCAGTCTCATACTGGTCGATACCGATGTTGTACTGTATACGGAGGATATCGTTACCTTTCAAAAGCAGGATTCCATCATCACACATAGGATCGTGAGACAGATTGATGATCAGAGATTCATCACAAAGGGAGACGCCAATGACAGCGATGATCCTACACCGCTCTATAAGACGCAGATCATCGGTAAGGTCATCCTGGTCATCCCTTACCTCGGCTATATCGTCCTATTCATCAGACGATATCTCTGGCTGCTGTGCGCGGCCTTTTTGGCATGGCAGATCATACGAAAAAGGAAAAGGAGATAAGAAATTTATGGAAATCAGAAACAAGAAAAAAGTAGGCATCCTCTCAATAGCTGCATTGGCAGGAATCACAATCATTGGATCCTCTGTCGCATATTTCACTTCGACGGATACGAAGGACAATCTCTTTACCGTAGGCTCTGTGAGGACCATCCTGCATGAGGACAGATGGGACGATCTCGCAGATACCGACCATAACGGTATCCCCGATATGGCAGAAGATATCATACCGAATAAAACGATCCCAAAAGATCCGACGATCGAGAATACCGGCAAGAACCCTGCCTGGGTCTATCTGGAGGTCAGAGTACCGATCGTAAATATCATCACCGCGCAAGAGGATGGCTCACGGAATCCGAAAGCTGATACAGAGCTCTTCCTCTTCACGCCGGACCTGGATCACTGGCGACAGCTGAGTAAGATCGTTGAAGAGGATACCGATGGCAGGAAGACAGCGGTCTATGTCTTTGGTTATGAGACTGTATTGAATCCCGGACAGACGACAGCAGAGCTGTTCTCCTCCGTGACCTTCTGCAATGCGATCGAAGAACAGGGGCTGGAGGACAGCGAACAGACGATCACCGTCAAGAGCATGGCCATCCAGCAGGAGGAGACCGGAACAATGGAGGAAGCCTATGGAAGCTTCATCAACCAGGAACATGTTACGAAGGAACCTGCACCGCAGATGCCAGAAGATGGAGAAGCAGCTGTGGATGATGGAGGTCACGATGAATGAAGCACAGGAAGAAATGGTTCCTCGTCTTCCTGTTGGCAGGGATCATCCTTATGATGGTCCCCTTCAGTATCGCCTATCTGACGCATGTGGAAACGAGAGAGAACCGGATAACGATTGGACAGAACGATGTCATGATAGAAGAGGATTTCACACCTCCCAAGCAGTGGCAGCCGGATACGACGTACGAAAAGGACGTGAAGGTCCGCAATACCGGCAGTGTCCCCTGTTATATCCGCGTCTACGCAGCGCTTTCCGATACGACCATCCCTGCGCATATGGACTTCGATACGAAGGACTGGACGCAGGCCGATGACGGCTACTGGTATCATAACAGCATCGTGGAGCCGGGAGCTGTCACCTCCAGTCTGTTCACGAAGGTGACGATCGAGGACATCGAAATAGAGCAGCGGAAGACATTCGACATCATCATCTATGCGGAATCTGTACAGGCGGAGGGCTATCGCGATATACGGGATGCCTTCGCCGGTATACGATGAAGGAGGTATGGAATAGCATGAAGAAAAGAAGATCACTCATCTTATCTCTTGTCGTATCCCTGCTCATCTGCGGACTGATCATGGGGGATTCCCTCTCTTCCCTAGTACGTTCCTTCCAGCAGCGTTTCATCGCACAGACGGATACCGTGGAGGTGACATTGATCGATGACCTACAGCGTAGTGAACCGATCGTACCGGGAAGCAGGATCCCCCTGGATATGGATGTGCAGAACCTGGGAGCTGCCTGTCAGGTACGTTTCAAGGTCTGCGTCTATACCGGTGGAGAACTGCTCCGTGAGCTTACAGAGGCGGAGCTGGAGCTGGCGGATGGCTGGGAACGGAAGAAAGACGGATATCTCTACCATACAGGCATTCTGGAAGAGGATGGCATACTGGAGCTGTATGACGCTGTCATCGCGAGCAGTGACATCATCACGAAAGAAGATCAGACGCTGGTACTGGAGACGACGATCCAGGCCGTACAGAGTGAGCATCTTGAGGTCTCTTCGGATGGCTGGGGAGATACCGAGATCCGACAAACGCTCCGTTCAAGGAATGAGGTGAGATCCGATGCGTAGAAAACTGCTGTTACTGACGATACTGCTGTTGCCCTTCCTCCCTGTAAGGATACAGGCAGAAGGATCAGACAGGGACGACATCCACATCCGGATCACGGAAGCAGGGATACAGAAGACATCGGCAGATGATATCGTGTTGTCACGGATGCTTCCGGGAGATGAACAGACCTATACCCTAAGGGTGGATAACCGAAGCAAGGAGGAACAGGAGCTCTATCTCAAGCTTTCCACAGGAGAAGGACAACTTGCCGAGATACTGGAGCTGCAGGTGACGCAGGATGTCCACCGCCTCTATGAAGGAACTATGCAGGACGCGCAAAGCGGTATAGAGATGGGGCGCTATGCACCACAGGAGATGACGACGATCCGGATCACACTGCGTCTTCCGAAAGAGACAGACAATGCATATTCGATCAGGGAAGCTGCTGTCGATGTCGAGCTCACTGCACTGACGATACAGGAAAGCGTAGCTACAGGAGATCAGACACAGCGGACACTGCTCATATCCAGCACGCTGGCATCCATCTCCTTCCTGATCATCATCGTAAGAAGGAGGCGAAAAGATCATGAAGAAGCACGGTAGTCTACTCATATCGATCCTGTTGCTGTTCCTGCTGATCATCCTTCCCCAGGATGGCCATATCACAGCAGCGACCATCCATGAGGTATCCGGAAGCAGCACCATCATCGATTCCTATTATAGCTTCGCACCGAAGTTCACGCCCGGGGTATCCTGGGCGGAATTCTATGGCTGCAGGAGCTATGATGATAGTGCGCTGTTCCGCAATGAAGGAGCTGCCAGTGGACGACTGCCAACGAACAGTCACCTCGCCCTGTTATCGAGCAATGCGCTCGTGAGAAGTGGCACGATCGGCGTGCGATACAATAACATCGGCCACTATAACGGATCGGCAGTAGATCTAAAGATCATGCTGGTGGACGGAGAGATCCGCACGGCGACTACGACGACGCATCCGGATATTAACATGCCGAGCGTCGCCTTCATGGATAACAGTATCGACATCTACCAGCAATCCTATCAGAGCAGGAATTTCGTTTGGCAGTTCACCTTCTATAGGAGAGGAACGAACACACCGATATCAGTACCCTTCCATGCGAATTTCAAAGATATCGATAACACGGAGATCTTAGGTCATGGCTATAGCGGGATCGATGGCGTCTATGTGATGAGCAGAGGCAGTGGCGGTAATCTGAGCTATAACAGTTCTCAGGTGTATGCACCGTCAGAATTGAGTGGAGATGATGTCCGACAGAACTGGGCTACATTGATAGGAGTGGCCTCGAGCTTCCGGCTGGGGTATACGAGAAGACTGGATATCGATGTCGAGACATGGGACAAAGGAAGTGATTATCGAACGTTCTATCACTGGAAATGGTCCAACGATTCCCTCGTGAAGTTCGATACACCGGTCCCGACGAAACGCATCAATGGCAGCACTTCGGCATCTATTTACAATGATACTGCTTTTAACTATACGGTAGACTTTGCAGTACCGCCGGAGAATGCGACAACGTATTACACGAGCTTCAAGCTCAATGATACCCTGGCAAGCTGTCTGCAGCTGGCCAATGGAACAAGCAGCATCACCATCCGAGATTCAGCCGGTAACGATGTGACATCGAAATTCGATCGTACCATCAGCGCTCAGTCCATACAGCTGAGCCTTCGTAATGTCGGTGACGCTTCGTTCTATGGAAAAAGCTATACCGTCACGCTGAAGTGTAAAAAGAGAAGCGGTCATGACCTGTCCGCCTGGTTCAGCACATCCGGTTCCGGATCTGTCCGCAATACAGCGTCGATAACGACAGATCGAGGGACGAAGACATCGAATGCAGTAACTGTGGGCTTCTATTTCAAGATAACGACATCTGTGACGAACGGGACGATCACGGCAAGCACAGCCTCCCAGCTGCCGAATACGAGCAGGACGATCAGCTACAGCCCTGTGGACAGTGACCACGTATTGGAGAGCGTCACCATCGATGGGAAGGCAGTCGATATCAAGAAACATCCGAAGAGCTATACCTTCAGCGGGATAAAGGAGGACCATACGGTAAGTGTGAAATATAAACGTGTCTACAAGATCGAGACCGGTGCGAGCGGTGGGACGATCACACCCAAGGTGACCGGCATCGACAAGAAAGAAGATAGAACGATCACGTATACAGCGGATAAGGGGTACTATCTGCGCAGACTGCGTGTAGACGGAAAGGAAGTAGACGTGAAGCGATACCCTACCTCGTATACCTTCCATGATATCTCTTCAGACCATGTCATAAAGGCAGAATTCCTGCCGATACCGGAACTGCGGATCACGAAGCGGATCTATGGGGAAGAAATGTATCCGGCGTCGGGAGATCCGACCTTCCTCTTCCATATCGAAGGCACAGACTTCACCGGAGAGAGACAGGAATATACGGAGGTCATCCGATTCACAGCGTCTGACAAGAAAGCGTCCGGAGGCATAGAGAAAACGATCGTCCGGAAGGATATCCCTGCCGGTGAATATGAGATCAGCGAGATCCCGGTATCGAGATATCGTTTGGAACGCATCACAGGCGTGGTATCCGGAAGCGTGAGCGGCAGTAAGGTGATACTTGATACCGATGGACAGGATGCAAAGGCGACCTTCGTGAATCGCAGGGAGAGCTATCAGGATTACAGCGATAACGATCTGGTCATGAATACCTTTTCGAAATAGAAGGAGTGATTCAACTATATGAATGCAAAGTATTCCCTATTTCCTATCATCCTTTCTCAATTCATCGCTTATATCATACTGATCATGAATAGCGATGAAGGAATGCATATGGAAGCAGGATCTTGGGCAGTAGCTGTAGCGATTATCGGACTCATAGGAAGTATATGGTATCGATACGCAGCATCTAAAAAAAATGCTACGCTTGAGAGAAAACTGCATGAGCAAGAGCAGGTGATAGCTGCGATGAAGGTCGCATTAGAGTTACTCAAAAGTAAAAACCAGCAGCTACAAGATCAAATCGATGAATATGAAAATACATATCATGAAAGGAAGCACGGTCATGGAATCAGCAGATGATTTCATTGTCTGAAAACGAACAGAAAGGAGTCTCACGAGGCGAACGATGGATCACAGTTTTCCTTATAGGATCCAATATCAGAAAAAGGTCAGTCACTGGCCTTTTTCTATAATATGCAGAGATTCAGCTAGAAGCCTACAAAATGAGAATGATAGAGGACAAAGGCGCAAACTCTTAAGTTTAGATACGTACATGCGGAGGATCTGTGATAGTTAAACAAACATCCCTTAAAGGAACTGTAAAAAATCTTATTAAAGAACCCATCAGTAAATATTATGAAAAAGCCTATGGGATGAAATTCAGTGAAATCAAGAAAGTGTTCAATCATGGAAATACTCCTATAGAAAGAAATCAATTATTTCGCGAAGCTTTAAGAAAGCAGCTTCAAAAATATTCTGATAAGCATAGCTATGCTTATACACCTGTGTTTCTCGATCACAAATTGCACATTTATGATATCATCGTCCTCTCATATTCAACATATGGCCAAGAATTATTAAAGAATACGATGTACAGGCTGTACAGAGACCGAGAACAAGCTATCGAGAAAAACGTGCAGCAGGAATTCGATCTATTTTCCACAACTGAAGAAGATATATATGTAAAAGATAGACGATCCGGTATATCAGAGTTTGAATTTCATTATGCAGATGAGCATATCATCAAGATGTTTTGTGAAGCGTTCAAGGGACAGATGTTGACGAAAGAAGATTTTAGAGAAAGATTGCGGAGACATCCCTACTTACCTACTAATGTTTTGAATATGGTAAAAAAGGTATGGAAGTATGAAATCGTGAAAAGAGAAGAGAATGGAAAGACAATCGTCTATTATAAGTTTTCGGAAAGGGGACTTTATGAATAAGAGTAAAATCGAATGGACAGATAAGACATGGAATCCGATCACCGGATGTACTCAGATCAGTGATGGATGTAAGAATTGTTATGCAAAAAAAATGGCACATAGATTGCATGCGATGAAGAATCCAAGATATGAGAACGAGTTTAAGGTTACGATACATGAGGATCTGTTCGATGCACCATTGAAGATGAAAAATCCAAGTGTGATATTCGTATGTTCCATGTCGGATCTATTCCATGAGGAAGTGAACTTTATCCATATAGAAAAGATCTTCCATACGATGGAACGAGCGGATCAGCATATCTTCCAAGTATTGACGAAGCGGCCTGAAAGACTTCTACAATTTTCAAAGGAACACAAAATACCAGATAACGTATGGGTGGGAACAAGTCTGGAATCGGAGACATATAGAGAAAGAGTAGATATCCTGCGAAATGTCAAAGCACGAATACGATTCTTATCCTGTGAACCTTTACTGGGATCATTGAAGCATATCGATTTCAAAGGGATCGATTGGGTAGTGACAGGAGGAGAATCCGGAAGTAATGCGAGGCCGGTAGATAAAGCATGGATCCTAGAGATACGGGATATCTGTCAGGAAGAGAGGATACCGTTCTTTTTCAAACAATGGGGAGGATGGAACAAGAAAAAGAACGGGCATGAATTAGATGGAAAGATATATAAGGAGATGCCAAACAAATGAAGAGGATCTAAGATCCTCTTATCTTAAATAAAAAAGGCCAGTGACTGGCCTTTTTTATGTTGGATATCCTAAGTGCGCACAGTCGTGCGCATTCAAAAAGCTGATAGAAAGGACGTTTCCGATAGTTCGTGCGCACATTCATGCGCACGAGGGTGACGTTGTGCGCATGAATGTGCGCAGAGACGAGGTGTGTGCGTACAAAAAGAGGAAATCGTGCGCATTTTTCTGTGGAAAAGTTGAAATCGTGCGATGGATAAAAGCTTCCTGTGTGCGCACGAAAATGCGCACTTATAAGGGTCTCGCCCGGCTTTGCCGCGCGATGTAGCCAGGATTGCGCACGAAAGTGCGCAGATCCTTTTATCCTGCGTCCAGCAAGCAAAGGCCCATACACAAGATATGAGCTCTGCCTGACCATCGGTCAAAAGGCCAGTGACTGGCCTTTTTTTCTAATGCTTCAACGCCTCGAAGCGATTTAGGAGTTCCTGCATGCGGGAATCATGAGCGGCACATTTCTTCATCTGTTCCACCATCTTGACTTCCTTGCTGAGGTCTTCCATCTCACGTAACAGCATCGCACGATTGACCTCGGCTTCCTTTCCACGCAGATACTCAGCTATTTCGACCTTCGTCAGAGCGTTGTGATAGTCGTAACGTCCTGTAAGTATCTTGAGCTCATCACAGGGCTCTTTTATTCTTGCGGTGATGAAATGGTCGTTGTAGTCGATGACGACGATATCGTCCTTTTTCAATTCTCCCTCGAATGCACATACGCAGGAACATGTATCATCGTCATAAGTAGAACAGGTCTCAGCAAAATAGTATTTCATAGATATCTTCCTTTCCCGGCAATTTGCCATGTGTCGCAGACACATCATGGGTACCCGGCCATGTCTGCGATGGCAATGAAAACACACGGATGGGAAAGGATGGCAAGACCTGCGGAGCAGCTTGCTAGGAAAATGAAATTTTCCGTAGTCTTGCGATCGTGAACCGTGTGTTAGAACTTGCCGCAGATATGGCCGGGTACCCTGTAAAAAAGAGGTAAAGATCATGAAGAAAAAAGAAACTGAATTGGAAACAGTCATAAAGGAAGCAGGGATATGGATCAGCGATCCAAAAGAGCTAGAAGAAGCTTTGGATCTGAAGGACATATGGGAAGAAGAGGATGGTGATCTTTATGAATGATATGCTGAATGCCGCACGCAGACGTTTGATCGCGGAGTACCTGACAGCGTTGCGCTCGGATACGATCCCCTGGCAGAAGCCATGGAAGACGCGTGCTCCGAGGAATGCAGTTACCGGCAGAGCCTATAAGGGGATCAATCATCTCCTGCTGGATCACATCGCAAATGAAAACGGATGGCAGGATCCAAGATGGTGTACGTTCCTGCAGGCGAAGGAACAGGGCTGGCGTATATACAAGGGTGAGCACGCCGTACCGGTCGAATACTGGTTCATCATCCATACGGAAGAACACAGGACCTATAGCTGGGAGGAATATCATACCGCGATCGAAAACGGAGCAGATGAACATGATTTCCGATTGCGGACGAAGATCAGTCATGTATTCAATGCAGCACAGCTAGATGGGATAGCTCCTTATCTATCGGAGGAGATAGAGATCAACAAGAATGCTTTCATCGACGGACTGATCGAGAACATGGAAGTAGACTACGTGGAGATCGGAGATCGAGCCTGCTATGTGCCGGCAGAAGACAAGGTAATGGTACCGCCTAAAGAAGCATTCCTGCATACGTATGCTTATCATTCGACGAGACTGCATGAATTATGTCACGCGAGCGGGCATGAAAAACGTCTCGCCAGAGATCTGTCAGGGGTGTTTGGCAGCGAAGCCTATGCAAAGGAGGAACTGCGGGCAGAGATCGGTTCTTCCTTCCTGATGCAGGATCTGGGCCTTTCGTATGATGATCGGCACAGCCAGCAGCATATGGCATATGTACAAAACTGGATCAGCGTGCTGGAGAAGGATCCGAATGAACTCTTCCGTGCCATACGGGATGCAGAAGAGATCACCGGATATATCAAAAAGGTCGGAGGATATGAGCAGTTCATCGAAATGGGAGACGTACGAGGACCGGAGCTTTCCGTGGAAGCACAGGATCCGATATTCTCGATCGCTCTGCACAGGCTTGCGGATGACGCGGAGGTATGGCTGGATCTGCCGGCAGGAGATAAAGAGATCGAGGATACCATGAGGAGCCTCGGTATCGCAAAGACCGAAGAAGGTGGATGGTACCGGGAAGCCTTCGATATCCCCAATCATGACGGATATCCGTTCTACCGTATCGATCCGCATGAAGACATCATGACATTGAACGTACTGGCCAAGCAGCTGAGCATGTTGAATGAGCGACAGCTGGCAG